>CAYQRW010000009.1:0-27031 GCA_964419735.1 uncultured Spirochaeta sp. | reverse complement strand
ACCCTGGATCAGCTGATTCAGGCGATCGCCCGCCTTCCGGGACTCGGCAAGAAGAGCGCCACCCGCATCGCCTATGCGATTCTCGGCGGTGACCGGTCCGAAGCGGAGCGTCTTTCCGCCCTGTTGGGGCGCCTCCACGACACGATCTTTCGCTGTTCCACCTGCGGCGCCTACACCGAAACCGATCCCTGCCCGATCTGCTCCGACTCCGGCCGCGACCGCAGTACGATCTGCGTGGTGGAAGATCCCCAAGATGTGGCCTCCCTGGAGGCAAGTCACGAGTTTCACGGTCTGTACCATGTGCTCGGCGGCGTGATCGCCCCGATCGAGGGCGTGGGCCCGGGAGATCTGTCGATCGGCAAGCTGCTGCAGCGGGTGCGAGAGGACGGCACCGAGGAAGTGATTATCGCCACCAACCCCACGGTTGAGGGAGATACCACCGCGCTCTACGTGGCGCGGCAGCTGGAAGAACTGGGCGTGAAAGTAACCCGGCTGGCGCTGGGACTGCCGGTGGGGGGAGACCTTGAGTACGCCGACCGCCTCACGCTGGCCCGGAGCTTCCGGGGTCGGACGGGGCTGTAGATCGATCGTGCGGGTGCTGCCCGGTACCCACCCCCACCACGCAAAAAAAAGGGACCGACGCCAGCGCCGATCCCCAGGGGGTAGTATGAGCCACGCAGCGTGAGCTGCGGTGATTCCTGTGTTACTGCGTGCCTTCGGTGACCTCGTCGATCACCGCTTCAAAGTCCGCGAAGTCTGAATACCCTTGTGGAAGGGAATTGCGCTGTACCCCCCTAAGCTGGGCGTTGCGCGCGTTCCCGCGACTGTTCCAATGGGTCAGGTTCTTTCCCTGTCGCGTATAGATGAGGCCTTCACCGCCGGAGGTATTGTTGATCTCCGTTCGCAGGCGGAGTTGATGATCGGTAGCGGCGCCTACCTCGCCCGACTGGAACTCCCCGTCACCGTTGAGATCATCATGGGCAAAGCGCATCTCTTCCCGGATGATGGTCCGGGCGAGAATCTGCGGCGTCCCATCACCGTAGCGCCAAGAGTTGTCATAGGTGTACTCGAAGGAGAGTGAGGTTCCTACATACTCGTCGTCGACGAGGTGCTCCGTGTAGTAACGCCACCCAACGATATACGGCGTAACATCTTCACTGTTGTTCCAGAACCAGTAGTTGAACGTCGATCCCAGCTCATGGGTGTACATGGTGGCGCTGCCAAAGAGCGCGTCACTATCAGTCTTCGCAGATCGGATAGAGGTCCACACATCGATATCCAAGGATTCGGAAATATCGAACGCTTCGTATCCGGAAGCATTAGCCATCAGAAAATGCGCGCGGGAAGACCCATCCTCATACTCCGCTACGTACTCTTCACGAAAGCGCTCCCCGGAAAACTGATATGGGTTAAAGATCCCGTCATTGTTGGGACTGTAATCGCCGTCTGAACTTTCCACGTAATACACTTCGCGAACTTCCGACTCCGGATAGACGCCCCTTTGATCAGGGGAAGCAATAGCGGTGACCTTAAAGAGGTAGTTTGTGCCGTTCACTGTGTTGTCCCAACCTCTTTCCTCGCTTAGCGCATCCGGATCCGCGATATGCTCCACCGTCCCGGTAGTCGTCCACCCAGGGTACGGATAATCGCTCCGCGCGGGTAGGTCGACCGTTTTGGGGTCAGCCCCGACGACCACAACTGGATCCATGCCGGGGTTGTTATACGTGGTAAGCGCCCCGATCTCAACGGAGTCATCCGATTCATCAGCTGCTGCTAGTTGCGCCTCCGCTGCCTCCACCGCGCTGTTGGCGGTGAGGTTGAGCTCGGCGTCGAGCCGCTCTAAGTCTTCTTCCGGCCCCGCCGTATCAGGGGTGAGACCGATGGAGCACGATCCGAGGAAGATCGCCGCTGCCAAGGTGGTTCCTACTATGCGCATCATGCGTTTTGTGTCGTTCATATTCATTCCTTACCCATAATGTAAGCAAAAATCGTGCCATTATCAAATAATCTCCGCGCGCACCGCATCTCATTGCTGCCAAACGATTTATTACTCGTCCCTGCAACCGTTTCCATGCCGCGGAGGGACGGACCACCATGCAAAGCGCATACTTCATGCATTCTGCATGGCGATCATGCACCCCGCACTGGGCACCCTGCACGTTCTACCGCTGATCCCTCGCCGCAGCGGGGCGCCGCCAACCGCACTACTGCGCCAGGAGACTCGGATTGGTGACGATTAGGTTGAGTGAAACGCCTATCGAGTAGAAATCCTCGCTCTCGGTGGCTCCATCCCACACGCGACTCAGGGAGGTCCCCAGTTGCAACGCCACCGCCCGGTAGGTCATCTCCGCCGTAATATCCGCCGCACCCCGAAAGCCACTCTCCAGCTCCAGCGGATCCGGCCGGCTATCGTGCAGCAGTTCCGTCTGGTAGAGGCCCCCATACAACCGACCGGTAACACCCAGCGTCGTCTCCCGACCACCGGAACGGTACAGCTCGCCGCTGACGTAGCTGCCCAGCTGGAATACCTCGTCCGGCCGGTAAAACACCTCGTAGTCCACCGAGGCATCGTCGCCAAAGAAATCCTCGTACCCGGTGGAGATCCCCGCCGCCAGCCGGGTGTGCGGTTGGGACTGGGAATATAGGACGAACCCAAGGTTCTGCTGTGCCGCAACCCGTTGCCCCGTGTCACTCCCGCCGGAGATGAAGTCCGCCGCGGCGCTGGTGTCGCTGCGCAGCCGCGACCAGAACGGCGAGGGCCGTTCCGCCAGGCTCGCCGAAAGCGATCCCGTCACCGAATGGGATAGGTACTCCGGCCGGCTGATAAAGGCGGTCTCCAAGGGGAGGTCCGCCGCCGGGCGGTAGGGTCCGTAGCGGTAGGAGAGGGAGGTGAAAGTGGGCCCCCCGGAGTAGCGCAGCGCTGCCCCGACGATCGGCTCTATCTGCCAGTACTGGAAGTAGTCGGAGCGGTCCACAAAGGTCATCACCGACTCATCGGCGTCCTGCAGTACAAAGAGATGGTTTCCATTGAGGTCCACCCCGAGCATCGGCTCCACCACCAGCCGCCCCCCGATAAAACGGATCGGCGCGGAGAGGGTGAAGTTTCCCTGCTGAAAGTACTGGCGTTTGATCTCCTCGGTGTCCTCCACAAGAATCCGCGTTCCCAGGATCTCCAGTCCCGCGGCCAGATCAAAGCGTGAGTTCACCCGGTGGAGGTAGTCCGTCCGGGTGCCAAAGACTACCCGGGTGGGTTCCGCCACCGAGCGGACGCCGGCAGATAATCTGTCGGCATTGGAACGGGCCAGACGGTTGTGCAGGGCTGCCACGTTACGGAAGGTGGGATCCAGCTGGTAGATCTCCCGGTAGGCCTCCATCGCCCGCGCCCAGCGGCCCTGCTGCTGATAGGCGTTAGCCAGGGCAAACAGGGTATCTGGATTGGTGGGATCCACCTCGCGCACCGTCTCAAACTGCACGATCGCCCGTTCCACGTCACCGCTATCCACATAGTAGCCGCCCAACTGCGTCCTGAGCGTGACCGTCTCGTTCTGCAGCTCAAAGAGCGCCACCTGGCTCTGCAGCCGCAGCGCCTCGGCTCGCGTCTCCCGCTCTTCCCGGAGGAGGCGCAACGCGGCAGAAGTGGCCTGTTGCGTTTCGGCTACCGTGGATGTCCCCGCCTGAGCGGTCTCCCGCGCCTGCTCCACCGAGTTCCCCCCGGCACCGGAGGCGTTTTCGGCACCGGAGGCACCCCCGTTCGCTGTGTCGGCGGCGGAGTCGGCGGGCTCCTGGTCGCTCTCGCGGCGGAAAAGCTCCTGGTACAGGAGTAGCCGCCCCGCCTCGGCGGGAACCTCTTCCAGGACCCGCGCCAACGCCTCATCTGCACCGGCGGTGGCCCACGCCCAGGCAAGTAGCAGTCGCTCGGTCTCGTCGGCGGTGCCCACGATGAGGTTGGCCGCCGGGGTAGGGCGCTCAGCGGTGAGAATCCAGTCCGTGAGCGCCACGTGCGCATCGATACCCGGGACCGCGCCTGAGGCCCGCTGTAGCTCGGCTCGCGTGCGAGGCAGGTTCAGCGTCCACTGGGAGTTCTCCTCCACCGAGGTCCACGCGGCCTGGGCGCTTTCCAGAAGCTCCGTGAGCTCCTCGTCCTCCGCCGCCGCCGTGGGTTCCACAAAAGCGACGATCTCCTCGACCCGTTGGGAGATCTCCCCCACACGGACGGTGGCCTCTCGCGTGTCCGCAATCAGCTGGTCCCGCTCCTCCTGGGGCGTCTCCTCATCGATACTCTCCAGCGCCGAGAGACTGCTGTTCAGGGTAGAACCGGCCGCGGTGAGCCGACCCAGCTCTGCCCGGAGTTCCCGCTCCACCACCGCCACCAGGGCGGCGCGCCCCGCTTGTTCGGCGTGTCGGTCCCAGCGGGCGCGCATGCCCCGCAGCGATTCCACCGCCAGGAGCAGCTCAAACTGATCGATTCCCGCCTCCAGATTCCCGGTCCACAGATACGTCTGCGCCAGCGTTCTGCGGGAGGCGGGATCCAAGGGGTTCTCCGCCGCGGCTGATTCGAACTCAGAGATGAGCTCATCCCGCAGCCGGTAGGTGCGATCGATCCGCTGCAACCGAGCCGTGAGACCTTCCGGATCGTTTACCCGTTGCGGCGCCTCCGCCATTAACTCCTCCGCGGCGGCGGTGTTACCAACGCTGAGCAGTAAATCGTAGCGGTCGAGGTAGAGTTCCGGGCTATCACCAAATCTATCCAGGGCGCGCTCCAAAAAGGCGGCGGCCCGCTGCGGATCATCGTTCACGCGATACTCCCGGGCAATGTGCAGCGCATCCTGGGGCGTGTCCGCTGCCGCCTCGGTGCGTTGAAACAGTTCTCGGGCGCGCTCCTCCTGACCGGACCAGAGGTAGGTGAACCCCAAGTTAATGCGAATCTGCACGTTCTCCGGAAAGTTCTCCAGCCCCGCCAGGTAGTACTGTTCGCTGGCGCCGTAGAAGCCGTTCCACGCGGCGATCTTACCCGCCTCGAGGAAGCTCTCCAGTTGACTGAGGTCCGCGGAGAGCAGCTGCCAGTAGGTCTCCAACGCACCTTCCAGGTCCCCGCGCCACATCAGGTTGCGGGCGGTGCGGCGGATAATATCGGGGTTACGATCCTCGATGACCGCAGCCCGGTTCAAGTAGCGCAGGGCGTTGATGTGGTCGCCCACCAGCGTGTAGAGGTCGGCCAGGCGAATCCACGCCTGGATATCGTCGGGATTATCCCGGACGGTGATCAGGAGGTCTTCGATCCCTTCCGGCTCGTCGGAGAGCTCTTCCCGGGGCGGGAGTACCTCCGCTGCGCCGCCGGCGGTCGCTGGGGCCGGCGAGGTCGCTGGGGCCGCTGCGGCGGCTTCCTCCTCGGGATCGGCGTCCGCATCTGCCGCCGCGGCTGGTTCGGTATCGGATTCCGCGGGCTGGAACACCAGCCGGTCTAAATAGAGGAAAAACCGCCCGTCAAACCGTCGTCGTTCCCGTACCTCCAGACGGACCTGGTTGAGTCCCTCCTGCAGCGAGACGGTGGCGGCCAGGACCCAGCGGTAGGGCGAGGAGTAGGTGGGGCCCACCTGCACGTTCTCCCAGAAGAGCTCGCGCTCCTCCTCGTCGTTTACCTGCAGCACGATGGGAGATCCGTAGGAGGGCAGTAGCGTATCCTGTGACCCCGGAATCGAGCCGCCGTACCACAGCTCGTACGTTCCCGCCTGTGGGGCGTACACGGCGTATTCGGCGTAAAACGGCGTATCTCCCAAGAGCGAGCGCTCGTTGAGCTGCAGGGTGCGGTTGCCGCCGGTGCCAAAGAGTAAGACCGAGTCGGCGGCAAAGTTCGTGGAAACGGCATCTTCCGCCTCCACCGTGATGGCAGATTGCGCCTCGACAGTGCCCCAAGCGGCCGTGATAAAGAAAGAAATCGCCAGAATTCCGGCGGCTGTATTTTTAAATTGCATAATCTGTAAGGCTCCTGGTTATGAATCTACGCAGGAAGTCCGAAATTTACAAACAAAGTGAAGCAACGTAACGGCTACCACTTGGCCATCCTTACCATAATCTCACTGCTCGCCGTCTGTCTCGACGTGGTGCTCTCGCCGCAGCTGGGGTTTCTCTCGGTGGGAGCGATGCCCTACCTGGCACTGGTAGTGGCGGTGGCGGCGGTCTCCGGCGGGGGCGCGGCGGTCTTCACCGCCGTGCTCATCGTGGGCGTGGTGACGCTGGTGGCTCCCCTCACCGGTGAGCTCCTCAATATCTCCGTAGGCCGCATCGACCCGGCAGCGCTCACCGGCGAACAGCGTGCCGGGCTGGTGCTGGGGATCGTCGTGACCGCGGCGATCGTCTACAACCGGAGCGCGCTTACCGCCGGCGTCCAGCAGGCCACCGCCAGTGCCCGGGAGGCGCGGGAGGAGGCGGACACGATGCGGCGTGAGGCGGCGGCGATGGAGACCAGCCTGCGGGATCTGTACACCCGCCACGCCGTAGAGCATCGCTCGATCTCCGGACTCGGAGAGCAGCTATCGCGGTTTCAGTCGCTGGACCGCGCCACCGTGTTGGACGCCACCCTCAGCTCAACGCAGCTCATGACCGGCGCCTCCGGGGTGGTGATCTACCAGTTGGACGAGGGGACGCTGCAGCTCACCCGCCAGGCGGTATGGCCGGAGCCGGACCGCGACCGCTACGCCACCACCCTGGACATCGCCAGCACGATCGAGGGGTGGGTGGTACGGACCAACCAGATGTTCACCCTGCGCTACCTCACCGAGCAGCCGGAGCTGGCGGAGATCGACCATGGAAACACGATTATCGCCGTACCGATCCGCACCCGCGGGCGCACGTGGGGGGTGCTGGTGGTGGGGGATATGCCGTTTCTCGCCTACAACCAGACCGCTGAGGTCTCGCTGGAGGTAGTGGCGGCGCTGGCCGCCGGCGGCGTGGAACAGTCCTTTGGCAGCGCCGGCATGGTGGCGCACGCCACCGGCGCCGGCAGCTCCGTCGCGGGAACGGCCGGCGGTAATGACTCACCGGCCCACGCCACCGGTTCCCCCGCCGACGGCGAGTTGGTCCTGCACGACATGGACTCCCTGTATACCGACCTAGAGACGATGGCCGACGCCGGCGGCCAGGTGAGCCTCTTCATCGTGGAACTGCGGGGATACGCGCGGCAACCGTTGACCCTCTCCCACGACCGCCAGCGCCAACTGGTGGAAACGGTCTGCGACCGCCTGTACCTCCTCACCAGCGGTGCCGCCCGCTTCTACCGCTACCAGCTGGCCAACCAGTTTGCCCTGGTCGGGGCCAATCTGGGCTATGACGCGGCTCCCTACTTCCTGCTGCGCATCCTGGAGACGATCGGCGGCCAGGCGTGGAGCGTGGATGCGGAAACGGTGCTGCCGGAACCGCTGGTGGGATTCTCCTCCAGTAATGACGGTGATCCGGAGGTGATGGTTGACCGGGCGGAGGCGATGCTCGCCATGCAGACGGTGGATGCACCGTGACGCTCGATTTTTTCCGCCGACCGCTGTCCATCCCGTTTCCCCGCTCGCTCTCCACCGCGCTCCGGGCGTACCGCCACGGACAGATCGGTATCGAGGCCGCCATCTACCGCGCCGGATCGGTGGACTCCGTGCGCCAGCGGCCGCTGAATATCGCGCTTGTCCAAGAGCTGCTGGCCAAGTCCGGCTTGGATATTCGGATCAACCGTCCCATCGCGGAGGAACTGTTTGAAAACCTGGACCACCCGGACCGGGAGATCGCCGATTTCGCCGCGCAGACGCTCTCCCGGCTGGAAGAGCGCTACTACCGCGAGCTGCAGCGGCTGGAAGAGCTGGAACCGGCGGAGCAGCTCAACCAGCAGCCCCGCCGACAGTGGCTGGACCAACTCTCCCGGCGCTATATGGACTTCGCCGCCCTGCAGCGCTTCAACCGCACCCTGGAGCACTACTACCTGCGCAAGTGCGTGCAGATGTTGGAGGGTGATAAATTCCTGCCGGAACGATTACACCTGCGCCGGGTGCGGGCGTTGATGCGCACCGGCCGGCTCGAGGAGGCGCAGCAGCAGTTGGCGGAGCGCCCCGCCGTGACCGGGGCGGCTCCCTCCCGGGAACGCTTGCTCCTGGAGGCGGAAATCGCCTATCTCCGGCGCGATCTCTCCCGGGTGCGGGAGATAATGGGCGTCCTCCAGGAGGAGGATGTCGATACCGGGGCGACCACCGGGGACACCGCCGAAGCCACCACCGGCGACACCGCCAGTGGCGCGCGCACCGGCTCCGGAGCATCCCGGCGCCGCTCCATTCCCTATGAGGTGTGGCTGTGAGCCGCCCCCTGGTCTGTCTCCTGTTGGAGGGGACCTACCCCTACGTCCGGGGCGGGGTCTCCAGCTGGACACACCAACTCATTTCCAGTCTCCCGGAGGTCGATTTTTTCCTCTACACCCTCTCTCCCACGGCGGACCAGGTGGCGGTGTACGAGCTGCCGGAGAACGTGGTGGGAAGCCGGGATATCGTGGTCATGCCCGACGGTTTCGAACTGGTGGAGAGCCGCGGCGACCGGGCGGCCAGCGGCGCGGTGATGCAGGAGCGCATCACCAAGCTCCGAGGGTTGTATCCCGCCGGCCGGGACCATGCGGTGGACAACATCCTCAGTGAACTGGAAACGGTGGCGGGCTTGCGCGCCCAGCGCCCGGCCCGCTGGCGCGCCAACTTCAACGGCATCCTCCCCGGCTACGGCGGAGGACCGTGGCTTACCGCGTTTACTCGCCTGTGGTCGGATATTATCGGTAACCACCTCACCCACAACCCCTACTACGGCATGGGGGAGTACTTTTGGACGTGGTATAACAGCCGGGTTACGCTGTTGCTGCTGCTCAACGAGGAACTGCCGCAGGCGGACGTGTACCATTCGTTATGCACCGGCTACGCCGGATTCCTCGCCGCTCGGGCGCGGGCGGAAACGGGCAAACCCTTTCTGCTCACGGAGCACGGAATTTACCACCGGGAGCGCATTATCGAGATTCAGTCTACCTCGGAGCTCCGCGGCCACCAGCGCGACCAGTGGTCCGAGATGTTTCTCGCCTTGAGCCGCGTCTCCTATCGCAGTGCCGATCGGATTATTACCCTCTTTGAAGCCAACCAGCAGCTGGAGCTCGACATGGGCGCCCCCACCTCCCGCGCCTCGGTGATTCCCAACGGCATCGATATTGAGCGCTTCTTCGGTATTGAGCGCGCTCCGCGACCGGGGATTCACGTGGGACTGGTGGGCAGGGTCGTGCCGATTAAGGACATTAAGACGTTTCTCGTGGCGGCGCGGATCATCTCGGAGAGCGTATCCAACGTAACGTTCTGGATGGTGGGCCCCACCGATGAATCGCCGGAGTACTACGAGGAGTGCCGCGACATGGTGCACGCCTTTGGCCTCGACGAGCAGGTGGTCTTCACCGGTCCGGTGGATGTGCGTGAGTACTACGCCTTTCTCGATGTGCTCACCCTTACCAGCCTCAGCGAGGCGCAGCCCCTGGTGATTCTCGAGGCGGTGGCGGCGGGCGTACCCTGCGTGGCCACCCGCGTGGGGGACGTGCCGCAGTTGCTCAACCACGATGAACGGCTCATCGCCGCGCCCAAGGACGCCGAAGGCATCGCCCGGCGGATCACCCGCATTTGCACCCACCCCGAGGAGTACACCGAGTGGGTGCGGGAGCGGCAAGCCGCGGTGCGCCGCCACTACGATCGTACCGAGATCTTTCGCCGCTACGGTGAGCTCTACCGGGAGGCCGGCTGATGGCGGGAATCGGATTTGTGCTGGAGCGCATCGTGGAGCGCCGCGGGATTCGCGGGCTGGCGCGGGTGGCGGTGGTGGGGGTGTTGGTGGTGGCCGGACCGTGGCTGATCACCTCCGTCACGCTGGGGGTGGTGGGAGCGATCGCCGCCACCCGCGGCATGGACCTGAACCTCTTCTTCGCGGTGATTATTTACATCTTTGCCGGCAGTCTGATCACCTCCAGCGGCTACCACTACCGGGTGACGCGCATTACCGCGGACCTGCTCTACCAGAAGCGCTACCGGGCGATGCAGCAGTGGTTTCGCCGGGCCGCGACGGTGAGTGCCGGCATCGGCGCCCTGCTGGGGATCGGTATCGCGCTGCTGGGGTCGCTGTCGGTCACCGTCGCGGCCGCCACCATCGCCGTGGCGATCGCCGTGTCGGTGAGCTGGATCGCGATGCTCATGGTATCGCTCCTCACCCGCTTCCGGGCGATCGTCGGCGCCTATCTTGCCGGAGGCTTCGTCACGGTTGGCACGATCACAGTGTTCAGTCCGCAGGCGTTCACCGCGGAGGCGGTGGCGGTACTCAGTCTGTTCGCCTTTGCCGCGGGAACGGTGGTGGTCACCACGGTACTCGCGGTTACCGTGGAACGCACCCTGGGCGCCCGAGACCGGCTGCGGCGCACCGCCGGCGCCGGTCAGCTCCGGCGGCCTCCCCCGGCGCGCACTACCTCCTCCGGCGCGCAACAGGTCCCGCTGGGAACGCTCTCGCAGGAGCCGCTACGTAGCCGGGAGTCCCGGGGTATCTTGGAGCCGGTGAGTGAGTTTATCACCTTGCCCGTGCCGACCCTGCGGCGCATCGGGCGGATCGGCACGCTCCTCACCGCGATTCTGTGGGTGGACAAGCTGGTGTTCTGGGTGGCGTATGGTCGCCCCCTGGGAGGCACGGCGCTCAACCTGCTGCCCACCTACGACGTGCTGGTCTTTGTATCGCAGCTGTTTCTCGTGCCGGCGATGGTCTTCTTCGTGGTGCGGGTAGAGACCACCACCTACCGCGGCGTGCGCACCATTCTCCGGGCGGTCCGGGGTGAGACGTACCGAGAGGTGGAGCGGGCCAAAATCGACCTGTTCGAACGATTGAACCGACTGTTTACCACCCAAGCCGGGCTGGCCCTGACGATCGTAGTGGTGGCGTGGCTCCTCTCCCCGGAGGTGGCGCCGCAGAACCCCGCCGTCTTCGTCCGGGTCACCGTGGCCTCCCAGCTGTACTTTTTAATGTACTCCTCGGTGGTGACGCTGCTGTACATCGCCGATTATCGCGGCGCTCTCACGCTGTTGGCAGTGGTCTGTGCGGTGGCGGTGATCGGGTCGGCGCTGACGGTGATCTTTGGTAACGTGGCGCAGGTGGGGTACTCCTATCTGGCGGCGGCGGCGCTGGGGGCGGTGGTGGCGCGGCAGCTGCGCAACACGCGGCTGGTGGTAGTGGACCGCTATCTCCTCACCCGCGCCCTGATGTAGAATAGCAACTCACAGAGGAACGATGCCGATGCGACGATCACAACGCCCACTACCTTCCACGCTCCGTCCCGCACTTGCGCTGGTGGCGCTGGCTGCGCTGACAGTGCTGGTAGCCACCCCGGTTGCCGCCCAATGGGCCTCGGATGTGGATGAGAGCCTCCGCCGCGCGGAGTCCACGGGACGTCCCGTGCTGCTGCTGGTTACCGGTGGGGCCTGGTGCGATCCGTGTACCTGGATGGAAGACAACAGCCTCACCAGTCCCCAGATCCGGGCGCGGTTGGAGGATGAGTGGATCGCCCTGCGCATTCCCGACACCGATCCCGCCTGGCAGCGGTGGGAGGTGGAGCGCCTGCCCACGCTGCTGTATCTCGATCCCCAGGGCCAGGAGGTGCGGCGCACCGCGGGGGCGGTTACCGCCGACGCGATCCTCCGCACGATGCAGGAGGTCCGGCGAGAGGTGATGGTTTCCGCCTCCCAAGAGGAAGTCGAGGACGGAGAAGTCGAGAACGGAGAAGAGCGTGACCAACCCGCGGTGGCTACCGTCACCGGCCTGCAGACGGGAACGCGCTACCGCATCACCTCGGGAACGATCTGGAACGACGGTGGCGCGCTGTGGTTCACAGAGGACGCCGGTCTCCCGCCGCAGCTGGAAGAGTACGACCGGGATGAGGCGTTTCTGTATCTCCGCGATGGATCGTCGGGAACGATTCTGGCGATCACCGTGGCCGAGGACGTGGCGCCCTCCCTGTGGCGCTGGGACCAGAACAACCGCCGCTGGCGGGAATTAGGAGAACTGCAGCCGATCGACTAAGTACGAACCGGCCGGTTCCGCGCTGCCCCCTCGCGCATCGGACTGCTGCTACTGCCCGAGGCGCATATCCTGCGGCGGCTCATCCCGCGCGATGTCCGTAAACTCCGCGCTGCTACCGGTGCCGGTGGGGCATTGCGCCACCAATCCCACCTTGACCGGAGCGCCCGGTTCTCCCAGGCGGAAGTAGCGCAGCATCCGCCACGGTGCCTCAGCGTAGGTGCCCACATCCGCCCAGTGCAGCGCCCACAGATTGCCCCGGCGTGAGATCCGCAGGCGTACCGATTCGGCGTTGATCTTCTGTCCGTTGGCGTCGTCGGAGAACTCTCGGGTCACCACACTCACCACCGCGGGAAAGCCGAGATCCGTGAACTCAAACGCCAGCTTCACCCAGTGGGTATCGTCGATCATTGCCACGAGGGCGCCGGCGTCAAAAGTGGAGGCAAAGGCGGGGCGTACCGTGGCCGCCAGGGCAAAGTCCTCCGATTCCTGGCGATACCAAAACGGTGCATCCGCCACCGTCCGCCCATCCTTGGGGTCGATGAAGAAGTCCACCGGGCCTGAGCAGGCGATCACCGTGCTTGCCGTGCCATCCACCGCTGCCGTCGCATCCTGGGCGATCTGTCCCGCCTCGCCGTTCATCCACGTGTTGAAAAGAGCTTCTGTTGCCATCGGTTACGCCTCCAGGTGGTTGAGATATTCTTCCAGCTGTGATCGCGATGATCCCCGAAATCGAGTGAACTCACAACCCGCCTCAACCTCGCCGGAGTCGAGATATCGACTGTGAATCACCGCAGCCCAGGCCATCACTTGCTCGCCATCCACATCGAGTTGCACATACAACTCGCTGCCGGGGTCGATCTGCTCCTCCGCCCGTACGCGGAACCCCGTGCGGCTGAGGTCCACCGTCTTGCCGTGGATCCACTCTTCCCGGAACAACCCCAACAGCACAATTTGCGAGATTTCCACGCGTTCTGCTCGTCTTCGATCCGTTGATTCTGCCACTTACCCATAATCGTCCCCCTGGTGCCATTTTTCAACAAAAAAAATGGGTCTAAAAAACTCCCGCTTGCGCGGACGGGGGGAATCGGGCATACTGTCAGCCGGTACGCATGTAGCGAATATGGATGGGAATCCCAGCCACGATACACGACGGACCACAAAAAAGACTCTTTGGGGTTGATAGCTACCCCGGCGTGCCTCCGACGCTGTTCCGTCGTGCGTATGTTCCGGACAAACCAACCGCTGTCTTCCCCGGCGATCCAAGGAGGAAGGATCAATGGCTAAGACCCTCTACGTGGGCAATCTCAATTTTCGGACGGATGAAGAAGGCCTTCGCGCCGCATTCTCGGAGTACGGTACGGTTACCGATGCACGCATCGTGATGGATCGTGACACCGGCCGCAGCCGCGGATTCGGTTTTGTCGAAATGGAAGATGATGCCGCAGCAGAATCAGCAATTGAAAGCATGAACGGCGCCGACCTTGATGGTCGACCGTTGCGTGTCAACGAAGCCCAGCCTCGTGGCGACAATCGTCGTGGCGGTGGTGGTGGTGGTGGCCGTGGAAACGGCGGCTACGGTGGCGGTCGTGACGGTGGTCACGGCGGCTACGGGGCATACTAAGCATTGGCGCGTAACCGCTATAGCGGCGACAAGCGTCGTCGCGAGCTTGACAAGAAGAAGAAGAAAGAACGAAAGCGCAAAGAACGCGCTGAGCGCGCCGCCGACGGCGGCGCCGCTGGTGGAGAAGAAGATACCTCCTACATGGAGTATCTCAATCCGGGCGGTCCCCAGGACGCCCGATTTATCCCGGACGACGAGACTGACGAAGAGGAAGACTCCGAGGACGCCGAAGACGGCTCCGACGAGGACGACGACGAAGAGTCCGCCGACCGCTAAACTCGACAACCGGCCCACAGCGCAACGGCTCAGCCGCCTCAACCGGTAGCTGCCCCGCCGCCCGCGCCGCCTCGCCGGTCCCGTTCATCACAGTAACCATAAGCCGGTTGGCGCCCCCGGAAACTCCGGATCCGCGCCGACCGGCTTTTTTTTGTCCGGTGCCGGCCGCAACCATACCGGAACCGGACAGCCAGCCAGTCGTGGTTTGTAGACTTCTATGTGATAGCCTTTGTGTTTAGTATTGGAGGTTATTATGATTAAATCTATCAAGAAAACATGGCCGATGCTCTTCGCTGCTATTTTCCTTCTTGCCGGATGCTCAGAGGCCGGAAACGATGGAGGAGATTCGGCAGGTGCTTCAGATCCGACAGAAGTAGAATTCGGGGAGGCGGCAGATACGGCTAGCGCCGCGAGTTCAGCGGTTGCTTCGCAAAACACTACGGTTTCCACGAACCTAAGCTATTTCTCGCTGGTAGGAGTTTTTGCTTTAACAGTGGACTCCTGGGATGGTCAAGAGGGCACCTACACGTACGGCGGCTCTACGTATACCGTATCCAGCAGCGACAACCGCTGGTCGTGGACATTTACCTACGAAGAGGGATCAGAAACTACAACAGCATCATATGTCATTGAGCGCACCTCTTCCGGCTGGACCTATGAGTACGGTATTAACGACGCGGTCTGGTTTGAGGGGATAACGTCTGCAGACGGATTAACCGGGTCAATGACGTACTACGACTATACTACCGGGGAGCGAGTCGCATCATATGACTGGGAACCGGCGTCTTCATCGGCGTTCTACCTTACCTATACCATAACGTCCTACTCCGACGGCAGCGCGAGTTCCAGTTTTACGATTTCCACTTCCCAGGACGGAAGTTCGGGGGAATGGAGTTCCGATACTGATAGTGACGGTACCGTCGACGACAGTGGTACGTGGTAGAGTCCTGCCGGCCCCCATTCTCCGTGGACGCCCACGGGGAATGCGGCGTACACTATGGGACCTATGAGCACAGCGACACAGCCCGCGGTATTCGGCATTGGAAACCCCTTGATCGACGTCGTGATTCAGGCCTCCGATGAAGATTTGACTGCCCTGGAATTGGATAAGGGCATCATGCATCTGGTCACCGAAGACCGGCAGCAGGAGATCCTGGAATACTTTGCGGACGCGCCGCGGACCTATCGCCCCGGAGGCGCCGCGCCCAACACGCTGATCGCTCTCGCGGGGCTCGGCGTTCCCTCAGTGGTGTGCGGCAAAATCGGCGACGACGAGTTCGGCCAGACCTATAACCAGCAGGTGGCGGCCTATGGCATCACCTCCCGCCTCATGCAAGGCTCCGGCGCCACCGGGAGTAGCATTATCCTGGTGACGTCGGACGGCGAGCGCACCATGAACACCCACCTGGGCATGTGCCAGGAGTTTGGAATCGGCGACCTGGACGAAGAGCTCCTGCACCGCTCCCGCTTTCTGTATTTCACCGGCTACATGTGGGACACCGAAGTACAGAAGGCCGCGATTCGCCGTGCTCTGAAGGTAGCCCACGAGGCCGGCGTCACCGTGGCCTTTGATCTCGCCGACCCCTTCGCCGTCGAACGCTACCGCGAGGACTTCCTACAGCTCCTCCAGGATGACGTGGATATCGTGTTTGCCAATCGCACGGAGGCGCAGATTCTCTACGGCGCCGAGGACCCCGAGCGCCTTGCGGAAGCGCTCGGCCGCCACGTGCAGATCGCCGCGTTGAAGGTGGGCAAGGACGGTTCGCTGGTGACCGAGCGCGCCGGCGCAGCAGAGCACGCGGGTGCGACGGAGCCGGCCGCCCCTCCCGCCGCCTCAGGCGCGGCACCCCGGGTCACGGCAGTTCCCGGACGACCGATCCGCGCCGTGGACTCCACCGGCGCCGGGGATATGTTTGCTGCAGGATTTCTGGCCGCGCTGGCCCACGGCAGTGATCCCGTCCACGCTTCCCGCGCCGCGGGGTGGCTCGCCGAGGAGATCATTCAGCAGGTGGGCGCGCAGTTCACCGTGGAACACATCACCCGCCTCCGCGGTGAGCTGGCAGCCACCACCGACTGAGCTGGCTGCCGCCGGCCGCCGCTACTCCGTCAGTTCGATCTCCGCACCGGCCCGGGGGGTGTCAAACAGATCCGCCGCGCTACCGCCGCGGAGAAAGATCTCCATAAAGGGATCGTCATGACCGCTGGAACCCACACTCCAGGCAAGCTCGCCCTCGTCAACTGAAAAGCTCTCGCCGGTCACCAACGCCGTGGCGCGCCGGCCACCAATGCGGATATGCACCTTCTGCCCCGCCGACCACATCGTCTGGCTGACGCTCCGGCGGATGCTTGTTTTGATGTTGCCGAACCCATCCGTCCACATCACCACCGATTCCGGAAAGATCGCGATCTCCGCCACATCGTGTGCTTCCAAGAGCCGTTCAGCGTGGCGACCGTGGAGAATATCGGAGACCACCTGCGGAAAGAAATCACGGCTACGGAACTGGCTTCCCTCATGGGGAACCTGGAGCCGGCGAAACTCGACCACGTGGTTGCGGAGCAGGGATAGCGTGTAGCCACTGTTCACCGCCACCAGCTCCACTCCGGGCTGTGTCGGGTCGCTCGGCCGGAGCGGTTCCAGCTTGACCCACACCAGCTTTTCACCGGCGTTGTTCGACATCGCCGTCTTGCGTTCTTTCCGGGGAGCCGTGTTCACATACATCACCGTGCCCGGTGGGTTGGCACCCATCGCCAGCTGGTAGGTGAGAAACCCCGTGCCGATCGTGTCCATGGAGGGGACGCTGGTGGGAAGCACCGTCATATCGAGATCCCAGTTCTGGGTCCACAGTCGCTGCAGAATCTCGCCAAACTCCTGCGACATCGGCGCATAGTCGGCGATTACGTGGAGTAATCGTTTCATGATGACACGGGACTATAGCAGAACACCGCCGCGACCGCCACGCCGCGAGGCCTGGTGCGCCTCCTCACGGCGCCGCAACCGCCTCAGGAACTATGCCCCCTGGGATCAGGAGGCACCGGTTCCGCCCGAACCTGCCCTCGCTTACCCCGTAGAAAAGTGCAAACTTTTTTGTTTGCCTGGGCAACACAAATTGTTTGCACAATTCTACGGGGCACGAGTGGTCGCCGACCCGGGGAGCGGGATAGGATAGCGGCCATGAACAACGATCACACAGCGCCGCACTCCGCATCCGCCGGACCCGACCACGAGATGACCGTCTCCGTCAACGCCGCCATCACCGCTGCCCTGCAGGCCGGGGCGGAGATCATGCAGATCTACTCTCGGGAGTTTTCCGTCGAGGAGAAGGCGGACCGCTCGCCCCTGACCGAGGCGGACACCCGCGCCCACACCGAAATCGATGCGGTTCTGGCAGCCTGGACCCCCTCGATACCGATCCTGAGTGAGGAGGGGGCCTCGATCCCCGTGGCGGAGCGACGCCGGTGGCAGCGCTACTGGCTGGTGGACCCGCTGGACGGCACCAAAGAGTTCATCAAGAAAAACGACGAGTTCACCGTGAACATCGCGCTTATGGAAACGAACGCGGCGGACACCGCAGCCCCCGCGGCGGGCGTCGTGTTCGTGCCGGCCACCGGGATCCTGTACGTCGGCGTGGTGTGGAAGGGAGCCTGGAGCATCAAGGTTGAACCCGAGGGGACGGCACTCGCCGGGCCCGGCGCCCCGGCGAAGCCCGACCTCACCCACATCGCCAAACACGGCACGCCTCTGCCGGCCGTGCTGGAATACATCGATCGCCCCTTCACGGTGGTCGCCAGCCGCTCCCACCTGAGCAGCGAGACCCAGGCGTACATCGACGCCCTTCGCGCCGACCACTCAGATTTGGAGCTGATCTCCGCGGGAAGCTCGATCAAGATCTGCCGCGTCGCCGAGGGTAGCGCCGACGAATACCCCCGCTTTGCCCCCACCATGGAGTGGGACACCGCCGCCGGAGACGCCGTGGCCCGCGCCGCCGGCTGCGAAGTGCTGGCGTGGGATGCCCAGGCCGCCGCCCCCGCCGGCCCGCTCACCTACAACAAGAACGATCTTCACAACCCCTGGTTCCTGGTGCGGCGCCGCTGACCCGCGGCCCTTCGCCCGCAAACGCGTAGAAGTGAACCAGACTCTCAATCCATTCACTCATCACATAGTTCCATTTTTGCCGGCCCACCGGCGCCAACTGGGTAAACCCGGGGCTGATTCGGGGCTTTCTCGGGCTAATCGGGGCCGTAGCGGCGGCCGCCGCCAACTCACAGGCTGGTGACCCTTGCATGAGGGCCGCCGCCGGTGGCACACCTAACCTATGCGATGGTGCACGATTTCGGTGCGGCGGTTTCAGCGACGACTCGCGGCGGCCCCCGCCACCAGTATCATAGAGGCGGCGGTTTCGCGGTTAGGCTCCCGGGCGGTGGTAACCTCGAGCTTCGGGACGCAGTCGGCAGTCCTGCTGCATATGGTGAGGCAGATCGCCCCGCGCATCCCCGTGGTCTGGATCGACACCGGCTATCTCCCTCCGGAGACGTATCAGTATGCGCATCGGCTGAAACGTGAGTTCGACCTAAACCTCTATACCTACCAGAGTCACATGTCGCCGGCACGGATGGAGGCGCTCTACGGACGGTTGTGGGAGGAGGCGGATCCGGCGGCGCTGGAGCGTTACCACCAGATTCGCAAAGTGGAGCCCCTCCACCGAGCACTGCGCGAGCTCTCAGCCACCGCCTGGATCGCCGGTGTCCGCCGATCGCAGACCGACTACCGGCGCACCCTGCAAGTGGCTCAGCGCCAGGGCCGAATCTGCAAAATCCACCCCTTGCTGGAGTGGAGCGACGAGGGCGTGGCGGCATATTTCGACGAGCATGACCTGCCGCGACACCCGTTGAGCGCCCAGGGCTATGCCACCGTCGGCGATGCACACCTGAGCCGCCCCGTCGACGCCAGCACCAGCACCAGCACCAGCACGAGCGCCAGCACCAGCGCCGACGCCGAAGCCAACGATACCGCCGACGCGGACACCGCCCGAGCGACTCGCTTCGCCGGCCGCACCCAGGAGTGCGGCATCCACACTACCACCGTCGGCGAGCACCGGATCGAGATCCCCGACTGGTCACCGTGAATCGCGCGTCACGCGTGCCACGTGCCACGTGACACCCCGCGCACTACCAAACTCGCAACCGCCCAGCACTACCCGTACGGATTTACCACCGCGATCCCCGCGTACTTGCGTGCAGGATCAAAATCCTCGCTGAGGATGCGGTCACATCGGGCCGCCGCCGCTGCCGCCACGATCACCCCGTCCCAAAACGAGAGCGAGTGCTCCTCGGCCAGCTGGTGCCCCGTCCGTATCAGTTCTCCCGTAACTCCAACCACCTCCAGCCGCTCCAGGAGCGTCGTTTGCCGGGCAACCGCCGCGCGGGATTGGCCCAGTTTGCGGATCGCCACCGCGGTATACTCCATCAGCACCTGGGTGGAAATCACCCCGCGTCCCGATCGAATCAGTTCCGCCGTCACCGCCAGGGACACCTCCTGCTTCGCCGAATCCGCCCGATCGTTGGCATACACGATGACGTTGGTGTCGAGGAACGTTTTGCCGGTGGCCAGAAGACGCTGAATCTCGCCGATACCGCTCATCGGTTCCCGACTCGATTCACCCGATCCGAGTAGAGCTCGTCCCGACCGGCCCAGGCCCGTCCCGCCGCCGACGAATCACCGGCCATATCCCGAGCGACCGCGACGAACTCATCTGCCGCCTGATCCCTGGGCGTTTCGCCCACAAGCCGCTCCAGGTGATCCCGAATCAACTGGTTCAAGGAGGTTCCATGCTCCCTGGCGTACTCGCGCGCCTGCTCGATAAGCTCATCCCGCGCCGACAACGTAATGTTCATACACACATAATACGTGCACACGTAACATATGTCAAGTAAAAATGCTCGAGCCGCCTCGAAGGGGTGGCAAGGGCGCCGTCCCCGCTATACAGTTGTAACCATATGGGCTCGACGCGGGCAGCACCCGATTTACCAACCGCTGAGGAGATCACCGCGCTTCTCGCCGCGGAAGTGAAACGGCACCCAATGATCAAACTCGCGATCCTCTACGGCTCCTACGCGCGGGGGACCCAGCGGAGCGACAGCGACATCGACCTCGCCGTAGCCATGGATGACAGGGCGTCGCTCAGTGAGGAGACGCTCATCGACGTGAGTGTCGCCGCCAGTCTCCAGACCGGGCGCGAAGTTCAAGTCCGTGACCTGGCCAGAGCGCAGGGCCTGTTCCTCAAAGAAGTCCTCACCACAGGGGTAGTTATCCATCAGACCGACCCGGCGATTCGCGGCCGGCTGATTTCACGAATGTTAGGTTTCGTCGAAGACTTTCAACCGATCGTCTCCATGATCAGACGCCGCAAACGGGAGCGCTTCCTTGCCGGACACTGAACTCCTCGACACCAAGATCGAATCGCTGGAACACTGCGTGCACCGAATCGAGTCGCACATCCCCTCCTCGGTGTCAGAACTGGAAGAGGACTACGACCGCCAGGACATCATCTCCGTCAACCTACAGCGGGCGATCCAAATCTGTGTGGATCTCGGGGGACATCTCATATCGAAGCAGGGCTGGCACACGCCACTCACCATGGCCGAGACGTTCCAAACGCTCTCGGACAATGAGGTCCTCAGTGGTGAACTCGCCGGCGATCTCCAGCGGGCCGTGGGATTCCGCAATATCTCAGTCCACGAGTACGACAAAATCGATTGGCACCGTGTCTACCGCATAGTCACCGACCGGCTCGAACTATTTCGACAGTTCGCGCGGGAGATCGTAGCAGCCTGGCCGGACGCCTCAGATTAGAACCCTCGCCCGCAGGTACGTGGCGGGTAGCTGCTCGGCCGGCGGGTGCGCGCCGTACCACCGTCCTGGATACCGGCTGCGGGCTACCGGCTGCCGGTAGTCGTCCCGACGCTGCCACCAGCACTCACCACCGCCACCAGCCCACACCACATATCCCCTGGAAAAGTGCAAACAAAAAGGTTGCACCGCCGCCGACCGGGCAACACAAATTGTTTGCACAATTCTACGGGGTCGGGCGCGCTCCCGGGCGCGCCGCGCTGCGGCCCACGCGGTCTCGCACGGCCAGGAGGCGTGTCCCGAAGTGGCCCTGAGCCCACGCTGCGCACCCCGCCACCAGGCGCGCACCGCGGCCCACGGCGCCGCACCCCCGCCCAACGCTACCCCACCCACCATTGCTGCCGGCAGGGCGCCGTGGTACGGTCAAATTGGCTGCACAGCAGCCAGGGCAGCCAGAGCAGACAGACGACAGTAGACTTAAGGAAGACGCCATGACCGTAACAGCAGACCTTTTTCGCAAAACCATAGATTCCGGCGAGACGATCATCCTGGCCGGGGGATATCTCTTTGAAGTGGAGCGCCGCGGGTACATCAAAGCCGGGGAGTTTGTGCCCAAGGTAGCGCTGGACCATCCAGAGGTGCTGCGCCAGGTGACGCGCGATTTCGTGCGCGCCGGCAGCGACATCGCCCTGGCGTTCACCTATAACGGGCACCGGGAGAAGATGCGCATCATCGGTGAGGAGCACCTGCTGGAGCCGCTCAACCGCAACGCGCTGCGCATCGCTCGGGAGATCGCCGAGGAAGAGACCAAGGAGTGTGGCCGACCCATTTTCATGGCGGGAAACATCTCCAACAGCAATATCTTCGACCCGGACGATCCCGTCACCGCCGAGGCGGTGCGCGCGATGTACCGCGAGATGGTCACCTGGGCCAAGGAAGAGGGCGCGCACCTGATCCTGGCGGAGACGATGTACTACTACGAGGAAGCCAAGATCGCCCTGGAGGAGATCCAGCGCGTGGGCTTGCCAGCGATCATGAATGTGGCGGTGTTTGCCACCGGGGAACTGCGCGATGGGGTCACTCCCGGGGAGGCGTGTCGTCGGCTGGCGGAGGCCGGCGCCGAGGTGGTGGGAACCAACTGCTTCCGCGGCCCCGCCACCATGGCCCCCCTGCTGAACGACATCGCCACCTCGGCGCCGGACACCCCCAAATGCACCATGCCCGTCGCCTTCCGCACCGGCCACGAGCACCCCACGTTTTTCAACCTGCCGGACCCGCAGAACACCGCGGAACTGCCCCACGAGCGCACCTTCCCCGACGCCCTGGAGGCGCAGCTCGCCAATCGCTATGAGATGCGCGACTTCGCCCGCCTCGCCGCCGACACCGGCTTCCAGGTGATCGGCGTCTGCTGCGGCGGCTCGGTCATCCACCACCGCGCCGTGGCCGAAGCGCTCGGCCGCCGGCCGTACCTCTCCCAGTACTCCCCGGACATGAGCAAGCACTTCATGTACGGCAGCGACTCATCGCTCAAGAAGCACATCGCCTCCTTCGGGGAGGAGGCGTAGGCCATCGCCTCAGGGCGAGGACCAATCGCCGGGCATCTCGGCAAAGGCAATATCACGTTGAACCATCCAGGATGCATGCCCGAGCAGATGGTAGGCACCGACCAGGGCGGTTCTGGTGGGTCTTGCTGGGTCTGTGCCAGGCCTATACCGGATCGAGTGAGAGGCGAGAAGCCGGGTCAAGACTGGTCGTACGTGTTATTCTGAGACTATGGATACTGATCTCTTGACCACGCGAATACGATCCAACAGCGCCACGTTCGCTGGAAAACCAACGATTCGGGATACCCGAGTAGCAGTTGAGCATGTTCTTGCGATGCTCGCGGATGGTGCCACACCGGAGTACGTTCTGCAGGAATACCCGTTTCTTGAAGCGGAAGATATTCGAGCTTGTCTGGTATATGCCTGGCAACTTGTGTCACAAGAAGACATCGAGGCTATTCCGCACACTTCCGTGGGCTGATATATGCGATTTCTCGTTGATAGTTGCGTTTCGTCGTCTGTCTGTACCTTCCTTCGCGACGCCGGCCATGACGTAGTCTGGGTCCCAGAGGTTTTCTCTGGTGACCCAGGTGATGAAGCGGTCATAGACAAAGCAAACGAAACTGAGCGCATTTTGATCACTGGAGATAAAGATTTCGGTGAGTGGATCTTCTTGAGAGGAAAACTGCAACCGCCTTTGGTTCGATTTGCTGCTATGGCTCCTGGCAACCAGGTTCGAGTATTGGAATCGATCATCGAGATGCACGCTCATGATCTGCGTAATGGGGCGTTGATCACTGCTTCACAAAGCCGATTACGAGTTCGTCGCCAACACTGAACACGATATGGCGGAATTAATCCCGCGGGCGCGGCGGCTTCCTCCCCTTAGAAAAGTGCAAACAAAATGTTTCCACCAATCTTCGCCAGGCAACACAAATAGTTTGCACAATTCTACGGGAGGAAGATTTCAGCCGATACTGAAGACAGGGATGGACCAGCACGTACCAAATAGGCGCGCGGCGATCGTGGAATCTCGTAAGCTCGCGGACTACCTGTTATCCCGCGAACACCCGATTGGTAAAAACAAAGCCCAGGTATTTGCAGCGTGTGGATACGATGAGCGCAGTGTCGACGACCTCACCAATGAGCTGAAGCGCATCATCGAGTGCGGAACGCTTGTCGAGATTGTTGAGTCCAGCTACGGTTCGAAGTACATTGTTGAGGTGGGCTGGAGGAAAGAATGGTACAAGAATTGGATACCGTTGTGATTACCCGAGACCTGCCGGAGCGGGGCATTGTGGCCGGGGACATTGGGCCTGGTCGGCGCCGCCGGCGCCTGCTCGGCCAAGCATCCAGTGTAGTCGCTCACCTGTACACCGACAACAGCGTCGCTGAGGTAGAGTTTGTTTCCGGCGCTGGTCGCGACTTCGCTTCGCGCTCGTCGCTGCTCGCGCATGCATCCGGCGAGGGTTCCACCATAGCGGTGGAAACGCTTTCTATTTCAGACATTCGTCCCGTAGGCGCTCGAGAGATTCTCCACGCTCGGCCTGGTCGCAATCCTGACGGATTGCTGCTCGGCCATGCATCCGGACCTCTCGAGTCTGCCTGAACCACCATGCCCCTCTCAAAGCACTACATTGACACCAAGACGGTAGACACTCCGTTTGATCTCGAGAAGCTGGCGTCCGCCCTTGAGGCGGAAGTGCCGCAGGTGGTGTTTGCGTATCTGCACGGCTCGGCGGTATCCGGTGTGGTTTCCGCTCATAGCGATTTGGATGTCGCACTGTTTGTCGACCCGGCGAGCATAGACGTCCTCTCCAAAATACACGCCGCCGTGGACCGGGTGGCCGAGGCAATCGTGCCGGGGGTGCGCTGCGATATTGGTATTCTGAATGGGACGGAACCGGTATTTCGCTTTGAGGTCTTGAAAGGCCGGCTGCTCTTCTGTCGTGATCAGGAGCAGTGGTTGCGGTTCTACTCCCTCACCTGCCGGGAGTATGAGAGTCAGCTGTTTCACTACGAGAAACAGCGCCGGTATCGGCTGGAGGCGCAATCGTGAAGTATAACGGCGTGATCCAGCGCAAATTTGCCCTCCTCGATGACCACGTGCAGGAGCTCAAACGGTACCTCGCCACCATGGACTTCGGCGAGTTCGAATCGTCCCGCGTTGCGCGGCTTGCTACCGAGCGGGCCCTTCAGATCTGCGCAGAGATCATTATCGATGTTGCGGAGCGAATCATCGCGATCGAACACGCCGGTCCCGTGACGAGCTCCGCCGATGCCCTCGCCAGGCTTCAGACGCTCGGCGTGATCCAGGATGCCCAACCTTACACCGGAATCGTCAGATTCCGAAATCTGATCGCCCACGAGTACGAAGAAATCGATCCGCGGTTACTCTTCGACCTCGCCACCACCCGCCTGGAAGACTTCCTCAGCTTCCGCGACGAGGTGGACCGCGCCGAGGTCGACCGCGCCGAGTAGCTCCGGAGCGCAGCAGATTCTGCACTCACCTGCTTCTCATACATCATCACCCTCCACGTCGTCAGCGCGCGCGTCCCCTTCGACACCCGGATGTATGTGGAGATTTTCAAACTCCGGTGAGGTGGACTTCACCTTGACTGCCCCGTGGTTTACAATATTCAACGAAGCCCCTTGATTGAGGTAACGTATGCTCCACCAGGTTGTCCAGGTTTTTCCGCGAGAAGACTACACGGTTTACGTCTATTTTGTAGACGGAGTTATCAAGCGATACGACGTACGCCACTTGGTCGGTTCCGGGGTGTTTGAGCCGCTCAGGGACATCGATTGGTATCTTGAGCGCTGCACCGTCCTGAATGGGACGCTGGCCTGGGATCGCTCCGGGCACTACGACCCACGACAAGCGATAGACATCGATCCGGAAGTGATATACCACCACGGTGAGAGCGTTTCTGACCCGCTCGAAAGTCCCGCCTGACCGGGCGCCCTGAACCAGCTGGTTTAAGAGGGCCCACACTTGGATATGGGGTATTGACCACGTACGGATTACGACGGGATGCCCAAAGACCGGTTGCTGGCTCTCGTGGTACACTAACCGAGGTATGACTGAGTTAATCGCGGAGGTCGTTAAAGAAATTACCGGGGCGCAGCAGATTCTGCTGTTCGGTTCGCGGGTGAGCGGCACCGTGCGCTCCGACCGCGACTACGATGTGCTCGTGGTACTGCAGGATAACATCGGTCAAAAAGAGCGTCTGCGACTGGCGAGCCGTTGCAGGCGGCGACTGGCACAAGCGGGCGTCGATGCCGATGTATTGGTCAAATCGCCGGAAGATATCCATGATTACGGCGATAAACGCGGAAGCATCATCCATGAAGCGCTCCGCACCGGTGTTCCGCTATGACGAAGCAGTACGGATCCCCCGCGGACTCACTCGCTCGAGGTGCTTCTTGAAACGGCTCGATCTGAGACACCGAACCTTCCTGACTACGACCTGGGAGACCTGACGATGTACACCGTTCAGGCTCGATATCCCGATGAGTTGGTTGACCCGGATAGTTCAGAGGTGATGCAGTACGCCAAACTCGCGGACACAGTTCTGAATGACCTACGACACCGTATGGGACAATGATCTCCCAGTAGGGGAGCGGCAAGAAATGACTCCGGCTCGATGGACTCGAAGTCAGCGGTCGCGTGTGAATCCCGCCGGCACGTCCCCCTTGAAAAGTGCAAACAAAAAGTTTCCACCGGTCTTTGCCGGCCTTCACCGGGCAACACAAATTGTTTGCACAATTCTACAGGGTCTGAATCTCGACCAATGCCAACGCCGAGGAACGCGATTACACGCGGGACAGAGTCCGCACTACCAGGACCGGTCCCGGCACACCTCGCATCCGTCGTGTTCGCGAGCACGATCTTGAGGCTCTCACCCGATTGACAAGCAACCGCGGTGGTCCGATACTTCTAGTAAAGAAGGGGGCGCGTATGTCGGACGACCAGATAGCGAGCTACAAAAAGGACTTTGAGCGTCGTACTGACGAGATGAAAAACGATTCTGAACGTGCCCGCCAGATTTTAATCCGCGCTGGAATAAACACGAAGAAAGGCGTCCTCCGAAAAGAGTACCGCGACCCGAAATAGGCCGTTGGCGATATGTACTCACGGAAGCCGAACACGGTAGTTGGTTTTCACGGGTGCGATGAGTCCGTGCGTGACGACCTCTTGAACGGTCGAAGTGAAATGAAGAGTAGTTCAAACAACTACGACTGGCTCGGACCGGGAATGTACTTCTGGGACGGGAACTATGATCGCGCGTTGGAATGGGCAAGACAGGCTCATGTACGAGGCAAGATCAAAAGACCGGCGGTCGTTGGCTGCATACTGGACCTCGGTTTCTGTTTGGATTTTCTGGACTCCCGATATCTCGCTCTTTTGAAACCCGCTTTTGATCGTCTGAACGCCGCTGCAACAACCGCCGGGTTCGAAATGCCGCACAATCTTCCGCTGGCCCGAGATGAGGATCTTCTGATTCGCCACCTTGATTGTGCGGTGATCGCTATGATTCATGAAGATCGCGAGGAAACCGGCGAAAGGGCGTTTGACTCGGCTCGCGGGGTGTTTTGGGAAGGCGAGCCACCGTATCCAACGGCTGGGTTTCGCGCACAGAA
>CAYQRW010000008.1:0-29853 GCA_964419735.1 uncultured Spirochaeta sp. | reverse complement strand
GGTCAAACGAGTTCAGCGTGACATCGATATCGGGATACTCTTCCCGAAAGCGGTTGACCAGCGTCTCAAACGCGGCCTTCGGAGCCGGATCGGAGAGGTTTGAGTTAATAACCAGCTCCCGCTCTTCAGATCCAGTCTCTTCCTCTTGTCCCGCAGCAAACACCATCGGCGCCAGCAGGGCGGCAACGATTACGAGCGAAATAATCCTTCGCATATATCAATCCTCCTTGATTGTTGGTGCATTATTTTCAGACGGGAAGTGAGAGCGGTCAATCTTAAGATATTCCCCGAATTTTCCCACAATTAAGATCAGCACCGCTTGGTTGCAATTTTGGCGCAAATATGCAGAAAAAAACGCGCATATGCACGTTTTTTTTGCATATTTGCGCCTTCTATGCAAAAACACTGCCCGCGGGACTGAGGTTAAGTGGGGGATACTTTCACAATATTAAGAAAAGTAGTACCTTTTTCCTATGCAGGGGGATCGCCGGTGAAAAACCAGCATGACGAGGGCCGGCGGGACGGTCAGTTCGTCCTGTCGACTCCTACCGAGGTAGAAAATGAACTGCCCTTTCAGCTCATCGGTGCGGGATGCGACTTCTACCAGTACCCAATTGAACGTCCCTTCGGCTTTCCCGTCTACCAGTGGATTCAGACGATTCGGGGTCGCGGCGTGCTGGAAGCCCCTGGGGTTCAGGCGGAAGCCGGCACAAACCAGGGCCTGTTACTGTATCCCGATGAAGAGCACACCTACCACGCCGTGGAGGAGCCGTGGTACGTCCATTGGATAAGTTTCAGTGGCCACCACATTCCCAGTATGCTCCACTACTTGGATATGAATCGCACCGGAGTCTACGGAATCTCCGACAGCACGATCACCGCCTCCCGCGTCCGCAAAGCGCTGAGCATCCTGCAGAGTGACTATCCCCTGCGGGGAATCGATGGGTCCGCGATTATCTATCAGCTGCTGTTGGATTTTCTAAAGCACATCCAGCACCCCGGGGAAGAGAGCCGCGAGACCGACGTAACGCGCCTAAAACCGGCGCTGGATCTGATAGAAACGGAAATGCACCGCCCCTTGAGCTTAGATGATCTGGCGGGAAGCGTGGGCGTGACGCCGCAGTACTTCTGCGAACTCTTCCGGTCAATTACCAGCCGCCGTCCCACGGAGTATATCAACCAACGCCGCGTGGATCGCGCCAAGGAACTCCTCCTGCGGGAGCCCAAGAGCCGCATCCATGACGTCGGCAAACGGGTGGGGTTTGAAAGTGACAGCTACTTTTCCACGGTATTCCGCAAGTATGAGGGCATCAGTCCCCGAAAGTATCGGGAAACCAACGCCGGCAACGCCGGCTATACGGACTGATGCGAGGCGGCCGGGCTACGCGGAATCCCGAGGCCGGTCGCGCTCCAGGGGTAGGAGCGGGTGCCGGCGTAAGGGCAGCGTAGTCCCGACTCAGCGTGGCATCGTCGCAGCGCGCCTCAGAGTGCCCGCTGCATCACGCGGTTCAGCCGTTCCACGAAGGTGGCGGGGTCCTTAAGCTGTTCCCCTTCTACCAAGAGCGCCTGGTCCAGGAGCAGGTACGCGGCATCCGAGAACTGCTCGTCGTCCTCCATCGTTTTCATCCGCTCCACGATGGGATGATCGGGGTTGATCTCGAGGATCGGCTGTACATCGGGAAGATCCCCCTGCCCCATCGCCTTCATCATCTGCGCCATTTTCATGGTGGGATCGTTTTCGTCCACCACCATGCAGCTGGGACTGTCGGCAAGCCGCACCGAGGTGACCACGTCTTTTACGCGATCCCCCAGGACCGTTTTCATGCGGTCGATCACCGGCTTCAGCGCTTCGTCCTTGTCCTTGTCTTTTTCTTCCTTCAGATCCTCTCCGGCGTCGGAGCGGTTCACCGCCTTGAGTTCAAGTTCTTTGTAGGTGCCGATCGTGGGAATCACCACCTCGTCCACATCGTCGGACATAATCAGCACTTCGATATCTTTCCGCTTGTACGCCTCGAGCAGCGGTGAGCGGCGTAGCGTCGCTTCATTGTCACCGGTGATGTAGTAAATCGCCTTCTGATCGGGAAGCATGTTCTCCTTGTACTTCTCCAGGCTCGTCCATCCTTCGGCCTTGGTGCTCTTGAAGCGGACCAGCTCCATCAGCGTCTCCCGGTTGCCGAAGTCGGAGTACAACCCCTCCTTTAGCGGTCGATTGAACTCGTTGATGAACGTTTCCCACTTCTCCGGTTCTTCCTGGGCGATGCGGGAGAATTCGTTCAGAAGTTTCTTGACGGAGCTATCTTTGATCTTGTTCAGAATCCGGTTCTGCTGCAGGATCTCTCGGCTCACGTTCAGCGGTAGATCCTCGGAGTCGATCACGCCCCGGACAAAGCGCAAATAGGTGGGCATCAGTTCTTTCTCATCATCAGTGATGAACACCCGTTTCACGTACAACTTGACACCGGGCTTGTAGTCCACCTGGTACATGTCAAAGGGGGCCTTCTTGGGAACGAAGAAGAGCGTGGTGTACTCCATCGTGCCCTCGGCCTGCGTGTGCAGCGAGATGAGCGGGTCATCGGTGTCGTGGCTGATCGTCTTGTAGAACTCGTTGTACTCTTCGTCGGTGATTTCCGACTTGCTCCGTTTCCACAGCGCACCGGCGCTGTTGATCTGCTCCGTGGTAGGCGTCTTTCCGGTTTCCTTCCCTTTATCGTCGTATTCGGTCTTCTCGTAGTGCAGCCAGATCGGAAAGGCGATGTGGTTGGAGTACTTCTTGACGATCTGCTCAATCTGCCAGCGGGAGGCGAATTCCGCGCCCTCTTCACCGAGATGCAGGATCACGGTGGTGCCCTGCGTATCCCGTTCCGCCTCAGAGATCTCAAATCCGCTCTTTCCGTCGGAGACCCACTTGTACGCGGTGTCATCACCGGCCTTGCGGCTGATTACTTCCACGCTATCCGCCACCATGAACACGGAGTAGAACCCAACTCCAAACTGACCGATGAGATTGCTGTCCTTCTTGGCGTCTCCGGTGAGTTGCCCGAGAAACGACTTGGTTCCACTCTTGGCGATCGTTCCCAAGTTCTCCATGAGGTCATCGTTGTCCATACCGATGCCGTTATCGCTGATCGTCAGGGTCTTCTCGTCTCCATCCTCGGCGAACTCGATATCGATCCGCGGCTCAAACGGGAGCGACTTGAATTGCTCATCGGTGAGCGTCAGGTACTTGAGTTTGTCCAAGGCGTCACTGGAATTGGATACCAGCTCCCGCAAGAAGATCTCCTTGTGGGAGTACAGGGAGTGGATAATGAGGTTGAGAAGTTGGTTCACCTCTGTCTGAAATTCGTGTGTAGCCATGCGTTCGACTCCTGAAACTGCGTAGTGCGTTATGAAAAAATGAATTGCCCGAGTGAATACCTCGGCGGCGTGCATAATATACCGAGAGACCGGCGATTCGGCAAACGGTAGCGGCAGACAGTGGCGGTGGTAGCAGAATCGCCGGGACCGGTTGGTTATTCCGTGGAAAAATCGTAGCGCAGGATAATGCTGTTCCGGTCCATGTCGTAGCGGCTGCGCTTTTCCGCCGGCAGGCGCTCCACGCCGATCCGGACAAACCCGATGCTCTCAAACCAGTCACTGGTGCGCGTGGTCAGTACAAACACCGCCGACAGCCGTTTCTCCCGGGCCCGCTCCATGAGATAGAGCACGATCCGGCGTCCGATTCCCAACTCCTCGTAACGCGTATCCACCGCCAGCGCCGCGATCTCCGCCTCACCGTTGGGGTAGACGTGCAGTGCGCCACAGCCGTGTATCCGCCCATCAGTTTCATGGACCACGTAGTCCTCGGCGTGGGCGGCGATCTCCTCCGGGAGGCGCGCCAGCAGCACGCCGTGCTCCGCCAAGGGCTGCATCAGCTTATGCACCTTGCCCACGTCCTCCATCCGCATCGGACGAATACTCTGATACACATTGGCGTGGACCATCGTGCCGACTCCCAGATCGCTGAAAACCTCGGCCAGGGTGACCCCTTCCTGATCTCCGTCGACGATGTGGATGCGGGAAACCCCCGCCCCCGCCGCCAAATACGCCAGACGAAGGAATTCTAAGTGCTCCCGCGGCCCCTCATGGTAGCCACTGGGCTGCGCCGGGGAGGCCATGGGACGATCTTCTCCCTCCGCCACCTCCTCCGGGGGCCGCCCGACTCCGGGGAGGCGCTCCTCAGGTGACACTCCGTTCCAATCCAGCAGGAGCCGGGCTTCCTCGACTGTAAGGCGACTAATGCGCCCCTCGCGGGTGGCCTCGATCTCCGGTGGAAGTTCCAGATTGTCCGCGTTGAGTCCCATGCGGTCGGTGATAAAGAAAAGCTTCTCCGCCTCCAACGATACGGCGATGCGAAAGGCCAGTTCCCGGGAGGAGATGTTGTACGGTTTTCCGGTGGCGCTCCAGCCGATGCAGGGGAAGATGGGGATCAGATCCTGCCGCAGTGTGGTGCGCAGCAGGTCCAACTGGACCCGCTCCACCACGCCGGCGTGCTCGTAGTCCACTCCGTTCACCACGCCGATACCACGGGCGCGAACCCAGTTCCCCACCACGGCGTTGGTGTTGTGCGCACTGAGGAGGGTCATAAACCGATTGGTCACATCAAACGCGGCCATCTTAATAAAGGGAATCGCCTCCGCCCCGGCGATCCGCACGCCGTTCTCCCGGCGCCACTCCACGTGGTACATCTCCAGCACTTCATCGATGCGCTGTCGCGCGCCGGGAACCAGAACGATCCGAATCCCCGACTGGTGGAGCAGTACGATGTCTTGCACCAGGGTTGTGACCCGAGCATCATCCACCGCCGCGTGATCCACATGAATGACAAACGTTTTACCGCGAAACCGGTGAGCGTAGGAGAATACCTGGCGGATAAGATCGACCTGATCGATGATTTGCGCGCTTTTCACAATCTCCAGCCTAACAGAAACTGCTTATGAACTCGATATGCGATCGTCGGTAGCGCCTAGAATCGGCCTCCGATGCCGAGCCCCACTCCGATCCAGGAAAAGAGCTCTTCTTCATCGTCGTCCCAGATACCGAACCAGGAGGCGTGCAGGGAAACGCGCACGTTCCGCCAAAGCCCGAATCCAAACTCCATCACCCCTTCAAAGGCGGGAAAGAGATCGTTGGCCTCTTCAGTTGTATCAGTACCATCGGGGCCGGTGGATGTTTCGGTATAGCGGGTCAGTGCCATACCACCGCCACCGCGGACGATAAAATCGACCCCCGACACTGGGCCCACACTCACGCCGAGTACGCCCATGGCCGGCGTGGCCTGAAGCTCCACTTCGATAGGATCGTTGGGATCTGGAGAGTCCACGATAGAGCCGGTGGTATAGAGGTGTCCGGCGGTTGCCCCTAACACCAGCCCGGAGAGGCCTACGTCGTTAAACAGCGCGGAGGCCATCGCCGCGGTACCGTAGTCGGGATCGAGGAAATCAAATCCTGCCAGGGGAATCGCGTAGCCGCCGCGAATATCGAAGAGCGCACTCCAGCGCTCGTTGGGATCGGTAAGACGCAGGAAGCCCGGGATGGGGGGCGGTGTGCGGGATAGAGAGAAGCGAATTTCCACGTAGTCATCGGTGTCCAGGCGCAGATCGCGGCGTCCCACTACCTGCTCAAAGCCGTCATCCCGGCGGCGCACCTCGAACTCGTAATCACCCACCAGGAGCTCGATCTCATCGATACTGGTACCAAGATAGCTTCCATCCACATACACGTAGTAGGCGGCGGAAAACCCGTCATTGGAAAAGCGGACCCTGCCAAACCCGGGAAACAGCGCTTCGATCCCATCGGTCATAGCCATGGCCACCTCATCGGCTGCGGGGAACCGGCGCCGGTCCGTGGGCAGGTCAAACACGTCGGACGTGGTGAACTCAGATCCATTCCAGATGTCGGTTTCAATACCGAGACGACCATCTCTCCGTGGCTCGACCGACACAAACGCCGTGGGCCGATTCGTGGGTTCCGGAGGCGTCTGGAAATCACTCCGAGAGAGACGATACCGGCGTTGACTGCGAAACGCTCCTTCCACGGCGGAGAAGAGGAGTTGAGTTGCCCGCTGTTCAGGATCGGATAGGTCTTGCTCATCCGCTACAAAGACCAGATCCACCGCCGGTTGCAGGCTCTCTCCGGTACCACCGCGCTGAGCATCGACCATCTCAACACCCGACACGCCTATCAGGAAAAGAGCGAGAAGTGTGAGAAGAGTGAGACGGAAAGACCTATGCCGGACCGGCCGGCTATCACAACACGCCATCACGATAACTGTACCACAACCCGCCCAGGTTTGCATCGGTCACGTCATCTTCTTTAGAATGTAAATAGAGTGAATATTCGTAAGTGGTTTTCGGCGATTTTGATAGGTGTGCTTCTCGCCTCCATCGTGGTCGTGCCTATCGGCCTTCGGGAAGCGTGGCGGCGCGTGGATCAACAGCGTCTAGACGCGGCCCATGCGCAGGTGCAGCACCTGCAGACGCTGGTAACCACCCGCTACCGTTACCGCGATGTGGTGTTCTTCGATCGCCGAACCCGGGTGCTGGGTATTCCCGCGGGACAGCAGGAGGTGCTCTTCTCGGTGGAAATGGAGGTCACCGCGGGGATCGATCTATCTGAGGGTGTAGAAATCACGCAAAACCGGGATAATCGCCGCGGAGCCTACGTGACCGTGCCCGCCCCGAGGGTCCTGCGCGTGGTCACCGATGAGGAATCGATCCAGCAGTACCTGGTGCTCGAGCGCTTCGGCAGGTTGGACTGGCTCGATATTTCGGAGGAGATCCAGCGCGCCAAGGATCGCAATCGCCGGGACGCCGTGGATCGAGGTATTCTTTCCCGGGCGGAACTGCATACCCGGACCGTCATCGATAATTTGCTGCGTAACCTGGGGTATGAAACGGTGGAGATCCGCTTCCGCCCCTCCGATAGGGAGCTCCGCGGATGAAACGCCTCTCCCTCACCGTGGTGACGATACTCGTGGCAGCAGCGGCGGCATCACTGTTTCTGGCCCGGGAACAGCTGGCGGAGTTTCTGTACCGGGAAACGGTCTCCAGCGGCTCGGAATCCTTGTTTCTCGGCGTTCAGGATGCGGCAGAGTTAGAAACGGTGGCAGTGGTGCACAAGACGGTGTTTCCCCATGACTTCTTTCATGATGAAACTAACTTCTACCTACTCCTCGATCGCGTTCGCCGCGCCGATGCTCCGGCTCGGGAGGTGCTGACACCGCAGGAGTTGGACCATTTCAATGCGGTAAATCTCGCCGAGAGTCTGGGCCTGGCCGTGACTCCCGGACAGCGGGGCTACGTGGTGGTCACCACGACCCTGCGCTACGGATATGACTTAGCGGAGCTGGAGGAGGTGATCCGAGACCGAGGTCGTCCGGGAGACCAGGATAGGGGGAATCTCTCTCCGATTTCCGTACCGCCGGCGCGGCTGCTCTCCCATGAGACTGAAGATCTCTCCCGTGATGACTATCCCTACAGCCCCGTCTACTTAGATGCCGAAGGGTGGCAGGCGGTGGCCGGCTTTGTAACGGCTCATCTGCGGCGGGATGATCCCGATCCCGAGATTATCGCGCAGGCCTCCTCGATCGGGGTGGAACTCCTGGAAATCCTCACCGATCGCCGCTTCGAGGTCGCTTACCCGGAGTAGCAGCGGGAAGGGCCGGTTGCCTCGATTCATATAATTATTTATCCTTATATTAAGGAAAACTAATATGACGCAGACTGATGCAGTAACCGATACGATTCGACAGTCCCGTACCCCGGTGGTGGTGGAGTTTTGGGCGCCCTGGTGCGGACCGTGCCGCCAGATGGAGCCGATCCTCCAGGAAGTGGGCGACGAGTACCAGGACCGGGTGCAAACGATTCGCGTCAACGCCGATGAGCACCCTGAACTGGCGCGAGACTTGCGGATTTTGTCGATTCCGACAATGGTCGTGTTTGACCAGGGTACGGAACAGGCGCGGCGCTCCGGCGCTCAAAACCGCGCCGACCTGTTCGAGCTGTACCGCGCAGCGGCGGCGGGGGAGGCCATTTCCGGGCTGAGTCAGCGGTCCCGCTTCTTTCGGATCGCCATCGCCGGAGCGCTGGCGTTCATGGCGCAGGAAATGGCGCTGCAGTGGCCCTTCTACCTGGCCGCGGGAGCGGTGTTTTTCTCCGCTATCCACGATCGCTGTCCAGTATGGCAGGCGGTGCGGCGAGTATTTGTCAAGAAACCGGCATAGTGCTTGCCATTCCGCAGCGACTGTGCTAATTTATATATAGGATTTTTAATATCACTGGAGTGTAACAATGACTGAACATCTGACCAAAGATACCTTTTTGAGCAAAGTTTTCAACTATGAAGAGAATAAGGAGTGGAAGTACGAGGGTGACAAGCCCGCGATTATCGACTTCTACGCTGACTGGTGTGGCCCGTGCAAAATGGTGGCCCCCGTCCTGGAGGAACTCTCCGAGGAATACAGCGAAAAACTGAATATCTACAAGATCGATACCGACGCCGAGCAGGAGCTGGCCTCCGTCTTCGGAATCCAGAGTATTCCCTCGATGCTGTTTATTCCCGTTGATGACAAACCCCAGATGGCGGTGGGAGCACTGCCCAAGGACAGCATCAAACAGGCGATGAAGGACGTACTCGCAGTTGAGTAAGGATCCCCCCACATCGCTTGCGGCCGTCTCGATGATTCGAGGCGGCTTTTTTGTGTCTGTCTATGTGTGCCCGAGGGCGCGCCGACCTACTCGTGGGCGGAGCGCTCGCGGCGAAAGCGTACCGAGGCGATGTAGCTGCGACCCACCGCCTCGATCACTAATGACCCGAACTCCGTCTCCAGGACCTCGTCCTTCTCCGGAATGCGCCCCAGAGTGCGAATGATATAGCCGGCGATCGTCTGAGCGTCGTCGTCACTGGGGAAGTCCACGTCCAAATGGTCATTAATGACGTGGATCGGCGCATCTCCGGCGATTACGTACTCATCCGGACCGACCGCAAACAGGGGCTGCGCCTCTTCAATCTCGCCCTCGTCGTACAGTTCACCCACGAACTCCTCGATCAGGTCTTCCACCGTGACAATTCCGGCAACCCCGCCGTACTCGTCCAGCACGATCGCCATATTCAGCCGCTCCCGTCGGAGGCGCGACAGTACCGTATGAAAACTCTTGGATTCCGGCACGAAGATCGGTGGTACCATGATCTTACTAATCGAAATATCACTGGTTCCGTCGGCTACGGCTTTGGCCACATCCTTGACCAGCAGAATTCCTACGATTCGTTCCGGTTCATCGTCGTAGACCGGTATTCGCGAAAAGCCGGACTCGAGTATTGCCGGGAACACCTCCCGCACGGTACCCCGCTTCTCCAGGCTGAAGACCTTGGTCCGGTGGGTCATAATCGCCCCCACCCGTACATCCCGCGAGCGGAACACATTTTTGAGAACTGAGGCGTTGAGTTGGTTAAACAGTCCCTCACTTCCGGCGTACCGCACCAGGTGCTGCAGGCCTTCAATCGTCACGCGGGGACGCTTGGTGCTGCCGGTGAGGCGCGTTAGGGCGTTGCTGATCGTGCGAATCAACCAGATAAACGGCGAGAAGACGGTAGAGAAGATTTGGAGAAACCGCGACAGCCCCAGAGTCACCCGTTCGTTGTGCATAATACCGATTTGCTTGGGAGTAACCTCGCCGAAGATAAGCACGAGAATCGTCAGAACCAGGGTCGAAGCCGTGAGCCACGTTTCGCCGAAGACACGAATGGTAAACGCCGATACCAGGGCGGAGGCGGCAAGGTTAGCCAGATTGTTGCCGATCGTAATGGAGGTGAGCACCACATCCAGGTGGTCGTAGAGATTCGCCACGTGCCGTCCGCGGGCACCATTTTCCTTCTTCATCCGTTCGATCTGGTCCACCGAAAGCGAAGTGAACGCCACTTCGGTTCCGGAGAATGCCCCAGAGATCAATAGCAGCACGAAGACAACTGATATTTCGATCACGACGCTATCATCTCACGATCCTCGCATCGGCGCAAATCTACGAAAATGAAGGGGAAAACGGTCTGATTAATCGTTTGCATATTGCATTTCATACCGGGAGGTGGTATTTTTCGTTGTGTCGGATCACGCATAGGCACCAATCGTATCATTCCGACAGAGTCACCTTTGGTCTTTTGGTTTTTGAGACCCTCTCAGGTTTTACCTCCTTTCCTGAGAGGGTCTTTCTTTTTTCACGCAACCGTGACCTCTGATCTGTGATGTGCAACATCTGATCGTCTCAGCGGAACTCACTCGCCGGCAGGAAACGCAAAGTTGATCCCGGTGGAGAGGCGGGTGCTGGTATTGATCCACTCGTTCCCGCCGATCAACAGATCCTGTTGCGCCTCCAGAAACCAGCTCATGATCGGATGAACCTTCACCCGCACCGCAGCTTTCACGTACGGTCCCATAAGGAAGCGAAACTCCTCCTCCGTCTCCGGATTGAAGTTAAACACCGGCGACAGCCCCGTGCCAAAGAGGAAGGTGGTGCGTTCCTGGGGGAAGGTGAAGTTGAGCCCCACGTTGGCGGGAATCAAAAAACTGGGAACGGTATCGCCGTCGATGTTTTTAGTGGTGATTCCAAACTCCCCCCCCAGGTTCAGCTCCAATCCATCCTGCAGTTCGTACAGATAGGTGGCGGAGAGCGCCGTCAGGTAGGTGGTGTCATACCGATAGAAGTTGGTGCCGATTCCCGCTGAAAACGAACTGTCCGCGGCGACGGTGGTGACGGCAGTGGTGGCGAATACTGTTACCGTCCATAGTACAAGCAATGCTCTGCGCATTAAGATCTCCTTAGACAAATACTCCATATAGCTGGTGACCGCACTGGGGGCACGCTCCGTGGGTGGTGTAGTCCCGCACCGGCGGTCGATGTTCCACACAGACGGTACCACATTGGGGGCAGTGCGTCCGGTGATAATCTGATTGTCGGCTGTTTCCGGCAAAGATAAACGGTGGCCCTTCGCGCTCGGCCAGGTAGTCCAGCGTGTCGCGAAGGTCCTGCTCCGTGGTGGCCGGTTCGTCGGCCATCTTGAAAGCTGGAAAAAAGCGGCTCAAGTGCCACACCTGCACGCCCGCCTCGACCAGCTCTTCCCTCAGCATATCAACCGTCTCCGGCGTATGTCTGGAGCTCATGAGCATCGTGGTTACCTCCAGATGCCGCTGCGGGGCGATGCGGCGAATAGCTTCAATCACCGGTTGGCTGCGCCCCTTGCACAGGCGCCGATAGAACTGATCGTCACCCTTGAGATCGATATTGAACGCGTCCACCACCGGAATCAGTCGGTCCATCGCCTCCTCGGTGAAGAACCCGTTGGTCACCATCACCACTCGGCCGCCATCGGCGCGGATCCGCGGCGCGGAATCCAGAATGAAGTCTTGCCAGACGGTGGGCTCACTGTAGGTGTAGGCAATAGAAGGGGTGCCGGAGCGTTTCCACTGCCGGTAGACCTCCTCCGCCGACCAGTGGGCTTGGGGGGCGGGGAACCGTTCGGGAAACGCGATGGAGGCGTTCTGGCAGAAGCTGCAACGAAAGTTGCAGCCCGCCAGTGCCACCGAGAACACCTGAGACCCGGGCAGGAAGTGGTACAGCGGCTTCTTTTCGATCGGGTCCACGCCGGCGGACTGTATTTCGCCATATACGGTGGTTTGCAACTGGCCGCCATGATTCCGTCGGACGCCGCATATACCTACTTCGCCGGGAGCGAGCGTACAGCGGTGGGCGCAGAAATCACAGGTGATTGTGGCGTCGCCGGCGGCGGCGGTCTCGCTTCGTGGGGCAGTAGACGTGTTAGCGGACATCAACACACTCCTCCTCGCTATAGTGAACGGTCTGAAACACTTCGAATCGCGCCTCCGAACTGCGCCACGCGTCGCCGGGCAGCCCCGCCTTCCGGGAGAGGTGCGATAATGTCTGGGACAGATCCCAGCCCTGTTCCTGCGCAACCTCCGGCAGATAGAGTGCGCGGCTTCCCGCCAGGGAGAACATGATGCCGTCGGTGCCGAGGCGGATCGCCCCCACCTCCTCAACTTCGTGGGGCACGGTGAGGATTGAGTGCTCGATCACGCATAACTGAAGTTCATCATCGGTGACCGGATCGAACCGCGGGTCCTCGAGTGCCGCCTCCAGGGTAACGCGGCGCACGGTGGAGCGCAGCGGCTCGGAGGTGCGAATCGTACCGATGCACCCCCGCAGTTCCCCGTGTTTGCGCAGCGTCACGAAGAGTCCCGGGTTTTCATCGAGAATCGGGTCCTCCAGAGCAAGGTGGGGCTCCTCACCGTGGCGATAGCGAGAACCCAGCCGCCAGCCAAGCAGGGAACGGGAGTAGCCCAACAGGGCACACCGCACCGGGATAGATAGATTCCACTGGTTCATCGTACACCTCCCGTGATCTCAGCGGTGAGATAGCACACGAACTGGTGCGCCGCTTCATCATCCTCCGCTGAGGAGTAGTAGTCGAGAATCGCCGCCTCACCGCGCGTAACGGTGCCGACGGTTTCCTGGTGGGCGATCGCCGCGGTGGCCAGCCCCAGGGCGTAGCGGCCGCAGATCGTACTCTCCCGGTCCAGATACTCCCAGTAGGTAGAAAGATCGCCGGATAGCGCCGGGTGCACCATACCGGTATCATCTCGGTGGAGTTGATCCCGCAGTTCCCCCCAGGACTGATCACCATATGGGGCCCACCGGAAGGAGCGCCCGTAGTGGGTGGCATCGGAACTGACCAACCACAGGACACGGCGATCCCCTACGCGGCTGAGAACGCGCTGAGCAGTGGCCTGAGCCTGCTCCAGCGAGGAGAGTTCCCCCACCAGGAGAGGTGCCACCGGAATCTCTCGGCCCAGATAGCGGGCGATACCGGGCAGCAGCAGTTCCACCGCATGCTCCCGGGCGACGGTGACGGCATCGTCGCGATCTCCGAGGCCCGTGTTCGTCGCGGTTGCCCCTGCGCCGGGAAGTTCCCCATAGGGGGTGGCGTGCGCGGAGAACGCGGCTCCCACGGTGGTGTCCGCGGGAATCGGCACGTAGTGCGAAGGCGCCACCACCACGATCAGGTCTACCGCCGCGTGTAGCGCCTCCCGGTGTTGGACGGCACGCTCCCAAAAGGCGCGCTGTCCCCGGGCGGTGTACATCAGGGCGGCGTGGGGGAGCACCCCCAGCAGCGGAGGCGCAGTAGTAACCGCCTGCGGTCGATCTGGAGAATGAGATTGAAAGAGATCGTCCACCGCCTGGGCATCTTCAGGGTACCAACGGCCGACGAAGTGCATGTGATTTATCATTGGTTTACCTCCTTTGCGAGGTCTCCCTCTATTGTAGGCGCGATTGACGGTGCTGTGAACCATTGGGTACCATGCCGACCATGAAGAAATATCCATTCCGCGAGATTGAGCCCAAGTGGCAGCGGTACTGGGACGAGAACAAGACGTTCCGGGCGACGGAAGACCCCTCAGTTCCCTCGGAAAAACGAAGGTACGTGCTCGATATGTTCCCGTATCCCTCTGCGGCGGGCCTCCATGTGGGGCATCCCGAGGGCTACACCGCCACCGACATCTACTGCCGTTATCTACGCATGAATGGATACAACGTGCTCCATCCTATGGGGTTCGACAGCTTCGGACTGCCGGCGGAGAACTATGCGGTGCAGACCGGAACCCACCCCAAGGCCACCACGGAAGCCAACATCGACCGGTTTCGCGAACAGATCAAGAGTCTCGGGTTTTCCTATGACTGGGACCGGGAGGTGAGCACGCACCGCGCCGACTACTACAAGTGGACGCAGTGGATCTTCCTGAAGCTCTGGGAGCAGGGTCTGGCGTACGTGGCGGAGATTCCGATGTGGTACTGTGAGGCGCTGGGGACGGTGCTGGCAAACGAAGAGGTCCTGGCCACGCCGGCGGGCCCCCGCAGCGAACGCGGCAACCATCCGGTGGAGCGCCGCCCGTTGCGGCAGTGGATGCTCAAGATCACCGAGTACGCCGATCGCCTCCTGGAGGGGCTGGATACGCTGGACTGGCCGGAATCGATCAAGGCGATGCAGCGCAACTGGATCGGGCGTTCCGAGGGCGCCAACGTGATCTTTCCCCTTGCCACGGATGCCGCGGCGCGGGCGCGAGCGGCCGGACTCGGTGCCGATGAACAGCATATCGAGGTGTATACCACGCGGCCGGATACGCTCTTCGGCGCCACCTATATGGTGATGGCCCCGGAACACGGCATGGTGCCGGCGCTGACCACCGAGGAGCAGGCGCAGGCGGTACGTGAGTACGTGAACGCCACCAAACTCAAGAGTGACCTGGAACGCACTGAGCTTTCCAAGGAGAAGACCGGCGTCTTCACCGGCTCCTACGCGATAAATCCGGTGAACGGGGAGCGCATCCCGATCTGGATCAGTGACTATATCCTTGCCAGCTACGGCACGGGGGCGATCATGGCGGTCCCCGGTCACGACGAGCGGGACTGGGAGTTTGCCACCGCCTTTGATCTGCCCATCGTGAAGGTGGTTGCCCGCGCCGAAGAGGCCGACCCCATCGCGCCCCTCACCGAGGCGGTAGCAGACTACGGTGTGGCGGTGAATAGCGGTGATTTCGACGGCAAGCCCACGGAGCAGGTGAAGACGGAAATTATCGCCTGGCTCGAGGAGCACGGCCACGGCACCCGGGCGATTAACTACAAACTGCGGGACTGGATCTTTAGTCGTCAGCGCTACTGGGGAGAGCCGATTCCCCTGGTTGAGTGCGACGGCACCTACTATCCCGTTCCGGAAGACCAGCTGCCGGTGACGTTGCCGGAAGTAGAGAGTTACAAGCCCACCGGTACCGGTGAGAGCCCGCTGGCGGCGGTTCCGGAGTGGGTGGAGTGTGAATGCCCCGACGGTAGCGGCCGCATGGGCCGCCGCGAGACCAATACGATGCCCCAATGGGCGGGAAGCTGCTGGTACTACCTGCGTTACCTGGACCCCTCCAATGATCGGGCGTTTGCCGATCGGGAGAAGATCGAATACTGGATGCCGGTGGATCTGTACGTGGGCGGCGCGGAGCACGCGGTCTTGCATCTGCTGTACGCCCGCTTCTGGCACAAGGTGCTCTACGACATCGGCGTCGTGAACACCGACGAGCCGTTTCTGCGCCTGGTAAACCAGGGCATGATCCTCGGGGAGAACGGGGTCAAGATGTCCAAGAGCCTGGGTAACGTGATCAACCCCGACGATATCGTCTCCGAGTTTGGGGCGGACTCCATGCGCGTCTACGAGATGTTCATGGGGCCGCTGCAACAGGAGAAGCCGTGGTCGACGCAGGGGTTGGTGGGGGTTCACCGCTTCCTGGACCGGGTGTGGCGCCTCACCGAGCGCACCGTCTCCGACGACGCCCCCGATGAAGAGCTGCAGCGTACCCTGCACAAGACGATCAAGAAGGTCGGCGAGGACACCAACAAGCTGGCATTTAACACCGCTATCAGTCAGATGATGATCTTGGTGAACGAGATCTACAAGCACGACACGCTCCCGAAGGTGGTCTGGGAGGCGCTGATTCGCATGCTCGCCCCCTACGCCCCGCATCTGGCGGAGGAACTCTGGGAGATGCAGGGCAACCGGTCACCGGTATCGCTGGCACCCTGGCCGGAGTACCAGGAAGAGTTCACCAAGGATGACCAGGTGGAAATCGTACTCCAGGTTAACGGCAAGATCCGTTCCCGGATGACGGTGGCCGCCGGCACCGACCGCGATCAGCTACAGGAGCAGGCGTTGCGGGAGGAGCGGATTGCGGAGCTCACCGCCGGGAAAGAGGTGGTGAAAGTGATCGCCGTGCCCGACAAGCTGGTGAACGTGGTGGTGAAGTGAGCGCCGGGGTGAGGTGAGCGCCGGGGTGAGGTGAGCGCCGGGGTGAAGTGAGCGCCGGGGTGTGGGAGGCGCTACAGCTCCGTAATAAACCAGAACGCGTGGCCGTCGAGGCCGCGCCCCACGGTGAGAAGGCGGGCTCGGTCTGCGGAAGCGGTCGAGCGGCCCGGCGAGGAGGCAGGCCCTGCCTCTACTGCCGGGTGCTCCGGAGCCGCCCGGTTCTCCCGAGCGGCCGGGTTCGGCATCTCCCACTGCCACAAGTGCCGTACCTCCCCTTCCGCCACGGGGATCACCCAATAACAGCGGGAATCGGCCCATACGCCCTCGATCGTCTCCTCGGTAGGATCATGGCTGACCCATACGTCGGTATCCGGAACGGAAAGAGAGACCTCACACCCCGGCCGTGAACGGCGGCGGATCGCGTAGCGAGTCATCTCTCCGGTGCCCAGTCCTTCCACAAGCCGCTGTTGGTCTAAAGCTTCCGGCTGGTCTCCGCATTCCTCCGCCACCGTCTCGTGCAGCCGCGCCAAATTGATCAGGGCCGGATTGAGCCCGCGCCGCGCAACGTGGAGCACCGCCTCCGCGGCCCGGCCAAAGGTGGGGCCCAGCGTGAGGTGTGATTCGGGCGGCGCCCCCCACGCCCCCAGCGGGGATAGTGTGCCGCCGCCTACCACATGGGCGGTAGCCTGCACTACCACAACCTCCGCTCCGTCGCGGTCAAGCGGCAGCGTTGTGGTAACGGGCTCCACCGCCGGCTGCTCCGAAAGCGATTTCATTTTCACCGCGTTCCCGTCCCACCAGGAGATATCCCACACCACCACCATCGGGGAGTATGCCACCGCCAGCCCCGGGTGCTCGACGGAAATGGCCGCTGCGCCGCGTTCCGGGCGCATGGGATGCACACATGAGCTCGCCAGGCTACCGAAGCTCACCACCAATACCAGAGTCACCACGCCGGCCCGCAACGTTCCCATACTATACTTTACTGCTCCGGGAGCCACCTTGCTTGTCGGAGGAGGGCCCTTTCCGTATCATGGGTTCATGGCCGGGTTTGAAAGCTTTGAGGCAGAGCTCGAATCGCGACTGGAAGCTCGACGCGCGGAGATCCAGGACCACGACCTGGACATGTTGAAACAGCAGTTTCGCCAGATGCAGTCGAATTTTGAGGCGCTTCACAACCTTCTCAAGAAAAAGGGTCTCATCAAGGAAGATCCCTACAACTACGAAGAGCGCATCTCGGAACTGGACGTACCGTCGGATGCACCCTACCTCGACAGTGAGCGAGACACGCAACTGAGTATCCGATTGAGCAAGTACGAGAGCCGGCTGGCATTCCTTACCGATTACTTCGATTGTTCTCTGGACGGCCTTACCCTACGGCAGATCAAGCAGGTAGTGAAGTTTTTTCGCTATATCAACTGGTCTAACCTCTCGGACACCGCCTCTCAACCGACTACTCGTGGCTTGGGAGAGCAAGTGGTCAAGGTGAAGCGAGGCAGCGACACGCTCTCCGCCAACATCGTCACCGACGCTCAGGACCAGCTCAGTCGCGCATCGCGCCAGGCCCTATCGATTTTGAAGCGCGTCACGCAACTGCAGCGGGAGCAGTATAAACTCGATCTCCGCCGTTCCGTCCTAACCGATGCCAAGGTGCCGGAAGCCCCTCCCGAAGACCAGCGGGAGAAGGCGTTGCAGATGGTTAAAGCGGTATTTCCTAAGCATATGCCTGGCCAACCGTTTGCCCGCGATCTGGTTCTGGAGATCTTTGCGGAAAACGACCCCAACGGGGGCGAGGCGATTCGTCGGACACTGTTGGATGAGCTCGGTACCTCAAGCGCCCCCGTGGAGAGTAAGAAACGGGAGGACGATCTCAAGCAGTTGCTGCTGGAATCGGCTCGTACGCTGGCTTCCGCCAGTCGTCCGCTGGAAGAAGCGGTGAGGAAGCTCGGAGATAACGTACTGGTCCTGGAAAGCCGCAAGCTATCCTTTGGAGAGATGCTGAGGCAGATCTGGTCCCGTATGCGCGGCAAAGACTCGCAGGAGCGGATCTTCACGATCGACTACGTGGACAAATCCACCGGCGCCCACAAATCAGAGGACCTCAATTTCGACACCTTCGTAGGGGCGATGAGGCGGCGCTCCCGCGTGTACAGTGGGCTCATGGCACGGTCGGGCTCCGCCTGGACAAAGCTGGAGAACTCCGATGAAGACACGTTGCTCCAGTTTGTTACCAAAGATGCGCAGGAACTGCTGGAGGTGGTCCGGCGGCTGGACGGTCTGGAAACCTACTTCAAGACGGAAGTGAGCCGCGATCAGCGCAACCAGCTCCGGTCGATCACCGGCGAAGTCACCGCTATCAACGACCACCTGAACCGCGGCCGCAAGAAGGCGCGGCAGTACGTAGCAAAGATGGAGGAGCGCGCCCAGCTGAGGAAGTTGGGGATCACCGACGCGTGAGGTCTGCCGCGTGAGGTCTGAAGCACGCCCCCCACCGCGTGCCCCCTACGGCATGCAGCGCGCCGGACGCGCCGGCGACGACTGCGCTACGAGCGGTCAAACCTGCGAGAGCTGCGGAACATACCCAGCAGATGCAGGTCGCGTGCCGCTGCTTCCAGCTCTGAATAGGCGAGCTGGAAGTCGTCGCGGCTTTCCGGCAGTTCCACATCCAAATAGAACATGTAGCGCCACGGCTCTCCCAGGATGGGGCGGGATTCGAGCTTCTTCAGGTTTATCTTCCGGTCGGCCAGGACGCGCATACACTCGTACAGGGCGCCCGGGGTGTCCGGCGTAGAAAAAACCAGGGTTGCCATGTCGGGGTCACGAGCTTCAGCGCGCTCTTCCCGCGTGAGAATCGCAAACCGTGTATAGTTACGCGCATTGGTCTCGATGCTCTCCCGGAGGACTTTCATTCCGTAATAGTCGGCGGTCTGGGCGTGCGCGATCGCCGCCACACTGTCGTCATTACCATCGCGAACCTGGGCCACCGCCCCGGCGGTGTCGTAAAAGGGGACCACGTTCCATTCCGGATGGCGATTGAGGAAGTCACGGCATTGTTCGATTCCTGGGGTCTGAGACATCACCGTCTTCACCGAATCCAGGGTTGCATTCTGTGTGCCGATCAGGCTGTGCTGAATCCGGATATGCGTTTCCCCCACGATTCTGATATCCGGGTACTGGAGGAGTAGGTCGTAGTTCTCGTGAATGGAGCCCATGAGGGAGTTCTCCAAGGGAACCACGCCAAAGGCGACCTCATCCTTGAGGACCGCTTCAAAGACATCCCGGAAGTGTTCCGTGCTGATCGGCTCCACTTCACGGCCCACCTGATCAAAATAGCGCAACAGGGCGATTTCGCTGTAGGCGCCGCGAGCTCCCTGGAACGCTACCCGAAGGTTTCCGGAGCCACCGTCGGCGGCGGATTCCTCTGCCGGAGAACTCCGGCCCGGGGCGATCCGAGCGCGGTGCGGAAGCCGCGCCACTTCTCGACCCACTACCGGCGACAGCGCTTCCATGTCCCGCATGAGCTTTTCAAACTGCTCCGGATAGAGGCTCTGGGGCCCGTCGGAAAGCGCCTGATCCGGATCGGGGTGAACCTCGACGATCAGCCCATCCGCTCCGGCGGCGATCGCCGCGAGCCCCACCGGCTGCACCTTCTCCCGAATGCCGGTGGCGTGACTGGGATCAACCAGAACCGGGAGGTGACTCAGTTTCTTCACCACCGGAATCGAGGAAATATCCAAGCTATTGCGCGTATACGTCTCAAACGTGCGAATCCCGCGCTCACAGAGAATGACATCTTCAGCGCCGTGGGCAAGCAGATACTCCGCTGCCATGAGCCACTCTTCAATCGTGGCCGAGAGTCCTCGCTTCAACATGACCGGCATCGACTCGGCGCCCACCATTTTCAACAGCTCGAAATTCTGCATGTTCCGGGCTCCGATCTGGAATACGTCTACGTACTCCCGCATGCGTTCCACCTGAAGAGGAGAGACGATCTCGGAGATCACCGGCATGCCGTACCGTTCACCGGCTTCCTTAAGATATCCCAGCCCCTCTTCCCCGAGCCCCTGAAAGGAGTACGGTGAGGTGCGAGGCTTGTAGGCGCCGCCCCGGAGCATAACGCCTCCGGAAGAGGCCACGATCTCCGCGGTTTCCATGATCTGATCCCGGCTTTCGATCGCACAGGGACCGGCGATCATCACCAGTCGATTGCCGCCAACCTTCACCGGCCCCACGGAGAAGACGGAGTCTTCATGTTTAAGTTCCCGGGAGGCAAGTTTGTAGGGCTTGGAAATCGGCACAACTTTCGCCACGCCGGGACGCATCTCAACCTCACGAAGGTCGATCTGGGTGCTTCCCACCGCTCCGAAAATTGTTTCGGTTTCACCGGCAACTTCGCGGATTTTGAACCCACGGTTTTCGAGAAACTCCCGGAGCGCCTGTTTGTCCTGTTCCCGGATTCCCTGTTCAAGTACGACAACCATAAGGCGCTACTGTATCATCAGCAGGTATGAGAGGGGAACTCTCATTACGTGCTACTGGACGGGAACTCTCTCAGGATGTAGTTGCGAAACCGACGTTCCAGTTGCGCCCGGAAGTCACCAATCCGATCGACATAGATCAGCGTAGACTGCGGGGTCCGCCCCGCCCGTACCCGCGTGAGACCAGCGTTGTAACACGCCACCGCTTGCATGTCCGAGGTGGTGTGTTCCATGCACCACGTCAGGTACTCGGTACCGTGCTGCGCGTTGACATCGGGATGAAAGAAGTCCTCCTCCGAGAGGTCCCGAAAGGTGCGGGAGTTCAACTGAAAGAGCCCGCGATCGATTGAGGTGGCGTTTCGATTAACGGCTACGGGAGAGTAGCGACTCTCCACCCATGCCAGCGAGAACACCAGAGATAGGGAAAGATTCTCCCGATTAGCGTAGTAGAGAATCGGAAGGGCGATCTCTTCCGAGCCGGTAAGCTCCACAAAGAAATCCACCACCGCCTGGTGAGTTACATCTTCCCGATACAGTGCAAGCAGGGGGTAATCGCTCTCCAGAAGATTCAAGACATTGGCATAGTCTTTGGGGCTCAGCGGACCCGTGCTCTCCGCATCCCAGGAAAAATTGAACTGCATCGGGATGTCGTCATCTCGAAATGCGCCCTCCCCGGCAGTAGTACTACACCCCAAGACCGCGGCGATCGCGGCCATGAGAAGAAATCGGTTGGTCATGGTTCGTGTTACCTCTCACGTGCGTGTGTTCTCACGACCACCGCGTGTCCGTTCACATTGGCGACGACACATATTCCGTCTTCCGCCCGCAATTCGTGAACAAGACTAGTGATACCTTCGCAACCGGAAAAGCCGTAGTCGTCAAATACAATAATCCCTCCAGGAGGGATGCGAGGTAGCACCCATTCAAACACTCCCTGGGCCGATCTATAGACATCGACATCGATGTGGCACAGGGCGATAGATTCATTGGACACATGGTGCGCCGTCTCCTCCGGAAAAACCCCGGAGAGCAGCCGAAAATTCTGCAGGTCGAGACTATGGAGAAATGCGGAGACTGTGTCAAGGTCGGTGTCGGCGTGTTCCCCACCGCGATAGTAGGGATCGCGGGACCCTGCCTTTGCCACGCCGGCGAAGGTATCCGCAACGATCAACGGTCGGTCTCCGCCGAGTTGCTGTGACCGCAGACCCATGAGTGCGGCGCTGCCACCGCGCCAGGTCCCCACCTCCAGAATCGCTCCGGGTACTTTGAGCGCTTGTTGCGTCAACTCCCACAACTCGTAGAGCCGCGGTTGGTCAAGCATCGTATACTCCCGAACGCGTGTCCAGGCTGTGAGGAAGCCGTTGTCACCGTGCCAAGGCCGGTAATCCGCCGTGAGTGGGGTGTGTCCGTAACCCGGGGGATATACGCGGACCTCCGGTTTCTGTCGCGCCATTGATAAAGGATACCACGGGAGCCCCCGTACCGGCTATCTCCCTATCTTCGGCGGACTTCCAGGTCGGAAAACTCGCCCCGCCCCAACGCGCGCAGCGCCAGCTCCAACCCAGCCCCCTGCGGAAGGTGAACGCGATAGCGAAACCGTTCCACCCCATCCACCGCCACGGTGAGCATTCCAGCGCCGGGATCCATAAGTACTTCCAACGCAGTCATCTCACTGAGATCGGAGTCCAGCGCGCTCTGAGCCACGCGGTTCATGGTGACATCATCATAGGAGATGTAGACCTCGAGGAAGGTGGTCTCATCTCCGTAGACCTGGACGTCTCGTGTGAGCCACACGAGCACGCTCCGTCCGTGACCGTAGCCCGCAGGGAGCTCCACGTCGGTCACAGCTAAATGCATTCCGACTCCTGCCCATCCGTCACTAGATGCCCGAGTCAGCATACGGTAGAGCCTGGGGCGGCTGTCCTGTCGGTAGGGGAGCACGAGCTTTGCAAACCGAGCTTCCGGGTCGGTCTGAGTGATTCGGTTGCCATCAGACGCGTGCCACTCTCCCGTACCCGCGACGGCACTTCCGGCACTGAGATCCAGCATCTCAACGGAGGACAGCTCCGCTCGGGCGCGCGCTAAGGATAAGGTAGGGGCGATATCATCAACCGATGCTCCCGCCGTTCCCCCCGTCACTCGATTCATAAGCACGGAGACCGCCTCGCTGCCGGCATCCACGGCGGCGTCCACACGCTGAGTGAGCGCTTCCAGGTGTGCTTCCAGCCGATCCAGCCGCTCGGCACCCTGCGCCGCATATTCCTCCAACCGCTGCAGCACAACGTCCTGGTCGGTGGAGGACGGCGCTGGTGGCGGTGACGCGGGGGGCGCATCACCAGACGGTTCTGCCACCGGAGAGTCCTCACGTGCTTCTGTTGCCGTTTCCTCCGCCGGGTCGACGGGAGACTCGGCGAGTCCGTAGAAATCGGCCAACTGGGCGATGACACGATGTTTCCAAGGGTCAGGCGGAGAGGTAGGGCTGAACTCGTAGGTGCGAACCTGCTCAAAAGAGGAATCAAAGGCTACCGTACCGGAGTAAAACTCACCATTAAGGTACACGTTGTCGATGCGAAGCTCGTCGGCGGCCGGCGTCGATAACTCCACCAGATCCAGATATACATCCGCAGGAAGTACTCGCCGATCCACCGGCTCCACGGAGGTTACGTGCCAGCGCCCCTCCGCATCGGAGGAGAGGTACACGGCATACTGCTGACCGCTGATCGTCACACCATCGAGAAACAGCAGGTCCGGACCCGCCACATGGATCCGCGCGTCCGCCGTGAGTTCCGGTGAAACCTTCTCTTGTCCTGACGCTCCGTAGCTGGGAACAATCAACATTGCTACAAGGATGGATAGTGTCAGCGCCCATCGCGCGTCCTGGCGATACATATGCATACTCCCCCATTTTAGTATCGGTATGTTCTTGTCATTTCTTAACTATGCAGGGCAGAATTCTCTTGAATATGGATAATTGTGGACTGGGCACTTGGTTCTTGGATAGTACCGCGTGGCCACCGGTTGAGACCGGGCCGGCGAAGGCGGTATTGAGCCGCGCTTTCGACCGGGGAATTCGGCACTTCGATACCGCTGAGTCGTACGGCAACGGCCGCGCGGAACAACTCCTGGGGCAGGCACTGCGAACGCACCTACGCGGGCAACGGGACCACATCCACGTGGCCACCAAATCGGTGGTGCGCCCTCCGGATTCCCTCCGTACGCACCTTGAACGATCCCTACGTCGTATGGGAATTGAGTATGTGGATACCTACTACATCCACTGGCCGCGGCACGGTATCGATCTCGCCGCGGCGGTGGAAGAACTCTCGCGCCAGCGAGAACGGGGCCTCCTCCGACGGATCGGGCTCTGCAACGTCACCCGCCGGCAGGTCGAGACGGCGCACCGGGCGGCAATGGTGGACACGGTGCAGTTCGGGTACAACCTCATCTGGCGGAGGGCGGAACCACAGCGACTAACGGCGCTCACGCAACGACGCATCGCCTACAGCGTGCTGGCACAGGGCCTGTTGGCGCGGCCCTTTCCGTATGAGCCTCAATGGGATGCCGCCGATCACCGCCGCGCGACGCCGTTATTTCAGGAGCCGCTATGGAGCGCAGTGTACACCTTTCAGCGGGAGTTTGTGAGCGTCTGCCGGGAGGCGGGGTTTATGCCGGCGGCCGTGGCCGTTCTCTGGGCTCTCAATCGGGTTGATGGGGCGTTGGCGGGGGCCCGCTCGACCGAGCAGCTCGATCGTCTGATCGATGGGTTAACTGAAGCGCGCACCCGCCCGGACGATCTGGAACACCTGCTACTGAGGGTCACCGATTCCTCCAGCGAGCTTCAAAGAGCGCTTCCACAGTTGCCAAATATGTTTGGATATGTGCCTACTCCTTGCCGGAGCTGCTGATTCTCGGTATATCCAAGGTATGGCACGTCATATTTTTCACGGTAGCGTGGGGTTTGTGCTGCTCGTCCTCGTGGCAGGTAGCCTTTCAGCGCAGGAATCCTCTCAGACCCGGGAGTTCGTCGTTTCCTTTCCCCAGGGCAACGCGCAGCTGAACCCGATCTACAGTTTCACCTCCAGCGAAGCGCAAATTTATAGCGGACTCTACGAAGGACTGGTGAGCTATCATCCACGCACAATGGAACCTGAGGCGGCGGTGGCTGAGCGGTGGGACGTAAGTGAAGATCGCCAGGAGTACACCTTCCATTTACGCGAAGACGCTCGCTACTGGAACGGCGATGTCGTCACCGCGGAGCATTTCCGCGATACCTGGCTCAAACTGATCGATCCCGAGGTGGATGCGGCCTACAATTTCCTCTTCGACATTATTGAGGGGGTGCGTGAGTACCGTACAGGTGACATGCAAGACCCCAAGGAGGTGGGCATTACCGCCGTGGATGAGCGCACGCTCCAAGTGAATCTGCGCCGCCCGGCAACCCATTTTCTGCGCATCTTGAGTCACCACGCCTTTGTACCGGTGCATCCCTCGATCCGCGACCAGCGAGACTGGTCGGAGCTGGAGGAGGTTCTGGGCAACGGTCCATACCAGTTGGTGGAGCGTAGTGAAGATGAGCTGATTATGGAGCGAAGCGCCCAGTATTGGGACGTGGAGGAAGTGGCCATTCAACGCCTACGGGTGGTCTTCACCGATGACGATACCGTCACGGACCGTTTCAATCGCGGTGAGATCGATTGGGTCACCTCTGGGATGAATCTGTCCGAGGTTCAGTTTCCGGAGAACATCGTAGTCAATCCGCTGTTTGCCACTACCTATTACTTCTTACGCGCCGATGTGGAGCCGTTCTCCGACGACCGCGTCCGTCGCGCGCTGGCACTACTCCTTCCGTGGGAGCAGATTCGCGATCCGGAGATCCAATTCATTCCCACTGATTCACTGGTACCGGAAATACCGTACTACCCCGACGTCCAGGGGATTCGGGAACCTAACGAGGAGGAAGCGTTGGAGCTTCTTCAGGAGGCGGGATATCGCCGAGGTATACGACTGCCCACCATCACGGTGCACATTCCGGAAGGTCAGGAATCGATGCGGGTAGCAGAGCTCATGGAAGATGCCTGGGAGCGGGCGCTGGAGGTGAATGTCGAGATTCGTGTGACACCCTATCCGGAGTACTTTGAAACGATGGGGGACGGGGAGTTCACCGTGGGCACGGTAAGCTGGATCGGAGATTTCGCTGATCCCCTCACCTTCCTACAGATGTGGATCAGTGACAGCAACGTAAATGATGCCGGGTTTCAAAGCACTGAATATGACGCTCTGTTGGATGACTCTATGCTCCAGCGCGGCACCGAGCGCTATGAAATTCTCGGCCAAGCGGAAGAACTCTTACTCCACACGGGCACGGTCCTACCCGTAAGTCACTCGCCCTCGATCAACCTAATCGATCTAGAAGCCGTGGAGGGATGGTTCCCCAATCCCCTGGACGTCCACCCCTTCCGCTATCTGCGCTTCACTGATCGGGATCCGGCTCCGGGGGTCATTAACTACCGGCCGTGACCGGTTCACTCACAGCGGGGGCTCGCAGTGGTGGGCTCGCAGGCAGTACCGGGGCGCTTCCAGACAGGACCGGGGCGCTCTTTGACCGATACCCCGAGTCTTGGGTATACTGAGTAGAATGAGCAATAGTGCCAAGGGAAAATCCACGACGTTCAAGCAGGACCAGCAAGTAGTCTATCCGTTGCAGGGCGTCGGACAGATCCAGGAAATTGTAGAAATCGATTTCAAGGGCGAAAAGACCCTGTATTATGTGATTTACCTCCCGGTCTCCGACATGACCGTCAAAATTCCGGTGGATCGCGCTGAGGAGCACGGGATTCGTGCCATCGTCCCTAAGAAAGAAGCGGAAAAGGCCCTGGATCTGTTCTCACAGGAGTTCGAACCCGTTCCGGCGGACTGGAAGATGCGCTACCAGATGAACCTGGATCTCTTGAAAAAGGGATCGATCATGGACATCGCTTCGGTGGTGCGTACCCTCTATACCCGCAAGAAAGTAAAAGAGCTTCCCATCATGGAGCGCAAGCTGTACGACAGTGCGCTCCAATTGCTCGTGGACGAGGTTTCCTTTTCGCTCGACGTCTCAAAGAAAGAAGTGGAAGAGCTCGTATTCCAAAAGCTCGAGGTAGATACCGGGACCGATGACGCCGACGGAGGTGACATTCTTCCCGATGATGACGACCTGGAAAGTGACGAAGACGACTCCTGAGTCGGTCACTCACTGGGACCGGCTGTTTCACCGTATTGCGGAAGCGATCGGTGCAGATTTTAAGGCGGGCGTAAATCAGATCCTCCCGGAAGGGGAAAGTGGTGACGCCCCGTTCCATGTACTCGTTTCCACCGTAATCAGCCTCCGCACGCGTGATGAAGTCACCATTCCCGCCAGCCGCCGCTTGTTGGCGGAAGCGCCGGATGCACGCTCGCTGGCTGAGCTTTCCGAGGCGCGCATCCAGGAATTGATCTACCCCGCCGGGTTTTACAAGAACAAAGCGAAGAATCTGAAGGAGATCGGGAGGCTGCTCGCCGCGCAAGAGGGAGGAGCGGTACCGAACACCCGCGAGCGCCTCACGGAACTTCCGGGAGTGGGGCCCAAGACCGCTAACCTCGTGCTGGGACTCGGGTTCGGCATTGAGGCCATATGCGTGGATACGCACGTACAGCGTATTCCAAACCGTCTTGGGTGGATCTCCACCCGAACTCCTGAAGAGTCCGAGGCCGCGCTGATGCAGATCCTGCCACGGAAATTATGGATTCCGATCAATCAACTGCTGGTGGGATTCGGCCAGCAGATCTGCACTCCCGTGAGTCCCCGGTGCGGTATCTGTCCGCTGGCCGGTGAATGTCCCCGAATCGGCGTCACCCACCACCGCTAATGTGCGAATACCCAAAAAAGCCCGCACATTGCCGTGCGGGCCCGTTCGACGGTTCCTCGCCGGAACCGGAGCTTACTGCTCTTCTTTGATCAACAGGGTCTTCGGGTCAAGCTGCAAGTGCAGGTCCTCCTCCCGATACTCATCATGATCCTTCACCAGTCGTAACTTCAGGTGGTCTCCCTCCGGCGCCAAGGTGATCAGCACGGTGATCTGATCTTCGAAGCGCTGCAGGGAAGCCGGAATGCCGTGCTCGTTCAAGGTGGGATCATCGCGATGGATGGAAGCGGTAAACCACACGGTAAGACCGTGTTCGGCGGCAAACTCCCGAATCGCTACGAGGGTCTCTACTTCACCCTTCTCAAAGGTGTATCCGTCAACCACGATCACATCGGCCTTGAAATTGCCATCGTCCACCAGGGCGCGGATGCTACGCAGCAGCTGCTCCCGCGTGACTCCGTCCTGGCTGAAGTTCATGACCACCCGATTCTTAATCAGCTGATCGTGCACGTCCATCGCGTTTTCCAGGTGCCGCTTCTTGGCGATTTCGCCGAAGATGTCTTCATACCAACTGATGATATGATCGGTGCGCCCGGAAAAAGACACGTGGACTACGTGCTTTTCCTGAAAGAGCTGATCAGTGGCGATATGCACCAGACATGCCGTCTTTCCGGTGCCTTTCCGTGCGGCAATCACTCCGACGTTACCCACGCCGACGCCCCCGTGAATCGATTGTTCCAACAGCCGCAGGGGACTGCGCTTAATAAGTTCTTCTTTGACCATAGGGCGCCTCCTTATTTGTTGCCTTCCTGCTTGGCTTTGAGGTACTTCTGGCGAAGCTCCTCTGCAATACTCTGCGGCACTTTTCCGTACTTCGCAAATTCCATCGAGTATTCCGCCTTGCCTTGAGTCAGCGAGCGCAATACGGTGGAGAAACCAAACATTTCAGCCAGCGGGACTTCCGCTTCAACGATACTAAAGAGGCCGTCTTCATTGGATGCGACGATCAGCCCCCGGCGCTGGTTTAGCACGCCAAAGATATTTCCTTGATACTCGGTGGGGCCCTCCACTACAACCTTCATGATCGGTTCCAGCGCGATGGGCTTCGCCTTTTCGTAGACGCTGCGGAACGCGGCCAGGGCGGCGGTCTGAAACGCCTGATCCGATGAGTCCACCGGGTGAGTCGCACCGTCGTTGACCACCGCTTTCACATTGATTATTGGATAGCCGATGAAGGTACCGCGATCGAGGGCGCTCTTGAAGCCTTTATCTACCGACGGAATGTACTCCTGTGGGATCACCCCGCCCTTAATCTGGTTGACAAACTCGTAGTTGTCTTCCTCGCTGGGTTCAATGTATCCCGCGACGCGGCCGAACTGTCCGCTTCCGCCGGTCTGCTTCTTGTGGGTGTAATCATAATCGGCACGCTGGCTGATCGCCTCCCGATACGCCACTTGGGGCATCCCCGTTTCCACCTCCGCCTTGTACTCGCGCTTCATGCGCTCCACGTATACGTCGAGGTGTAGCTCACCCATCCCTTGAATGATCGTTTCGTTGCTTTCCTCGTCCACATAGGAGCGAAACGTGGGATCTTCCTTCACGAAGCGGCCGATCGCCTTACCCATGCGGTCGGCGGCGGCCTTATCCTTCGGCTTGATCGATAGTGAGATCACCGGCTGCGGCACAAACATCGAGGTCATGGAGACGTTCATATCGGGATGGCAGAAGGTGTCACCCGAAGCACAGTCGATGCCAAAGAGTGCCACAATGTCGCCACTGCCCGCCTCGTTGATATCCTCCATGTGATTGGCGTGCATCCGCACCAGCCGTCCCACCTTGAACTTCTTGCGGGTCCGTACGTTGAAGAGCTCGGTGCCCTTTTTGACCATCCCTTGGTAGATCCGAATATAGGTGAGCTGCCCGTACTGACCGTCCTCGAGCTTGAACGCCAGTGATATGGCGGGCTTCTCATCGTCGGAGACGGTAATGAACTCTTCTTCATTCTTGTTAAGATCCAGCGCCTTGTTGGTAATGTCTAAGGGCGAGGGCAAGTACTTCACCACCGCGTTCAGAAGCGTCTGGACGCCCTTGTTCTTGTAGGCGCTCCCCACATACACGGGACACAGTTCGTTGGCGATAACCGCCTTTCGAATCGCGGTGTCGATTTGCTCGGTAGTTGCGCTCCCCTCCAGGGCGGCCTCCATGAGCTCCTCATCGAACATTGAGGCCGCATCCAGCAGCTTCTCCCGATGCTCTTCCGCCTGCGCTTTGAGGTCGGCGGGAATTTCGTCCTCGCGGATCACCTCACCGAACTCGCCCTCAAAGTAATTGGCCTTCATCGTGACCAGATCGATCATGCCCACGTGCTTGTCTTCCAGTCCAATAGGAAGCTGCGCCATAACCGCATTCAGTCCCAACTTGTCTTCAAGCTGCTGGCGGACTTTCAGCGGATCGGCACCGGCACGGTCACATTTGTTGACGAACGCCAATCGCGGTACTTCATAGCGCTTCAACTGCCGGTCAACGGTGATTGACTGTGACTGCACTCCCGCCACGGAGTCGAGGATAAGAATCGCCCCGTCCAGGACGCGGAGCGCCCGTTC
>CAYQRW010000007.1:8361-30518 GCA_964419735.1 uncultured Spirochaeta sp. | reverse complement strand
CCCCGTCTACTCACCTCTTCATGCAGTCGATCGTGGGCCACATGGATATGGCCCTAACCAGCGCGTACTCCAGCAGGGATCTTCCCGACCTCCGGACCCACGGTCAGCACGGTGAGAGGCCCCGTTTCGACTTGATCGTCGTCGATATCACCCTAGAGGCGATCCGCGACGGGATACCCTTGGCGCGGCGCATCGCTGAGACCGTATCGACACCGATCGTCTTTCTTACCGCCTCCGATGACCGCGAGACGATGGAAGAGATTTCTCAGATCACGCACTACGGAGTGATTCTGAAAAACTCCAGCAGCTTTGTCATTGCGGAATCGATTCGGATGGCGTTTCGTCTGCATGCCGCCCACCGAAAGCAGTTGGAGCAGGAGTATCGCTACCACTCATTGGTTGAGACGATTAAAGAAATCGTCCTGATTCATGATCCGCAGGGCTCAATCGAGTTTATTAACCGCCACGGAGCTGAAACGCTGGGCCGTTCGCAAGACTCTTTCGTAGGGGCCCCGGTGAGTGAGGTCTTTCAGCACGACTACTTGGTGCGATCGCGACTCCTGGCCGAATCGCGTGGTCTGGATGCCGGCCGCTCATTCGATATGGTAAGCACGCTCACGGATATGGATGGTCGTCAGATTACTGTGGGCGTTCGGTCTTCTCCGGTGATGCGTCATGGGCGTTACTCCGGAGAACTGGTTGCTGCGCGAGATATATCTCAAAGCGAGGCCAATCGCCTTCGCCTGGAGCAGGTCAACCGTCTCCTTCTGTCGATACGAGAAGTTCACACCGTGCTGATTCGGTCCTTGGACGCCGCAAAATTGGTGCAGGAGGTGTGTGATGTTCTGGTGTCGAACGGCGCCTACAGTTCCGCCTGGATTCTCTTAGAACCGTGGGAACTGAATAATACCCGCACGGCCGGGGCCGCGGGTCTGGTAGACTCGGGAAGTGATCTGCTCCAGATCTTAGGCGATCGCGCGCCGCAATGCATGGCCCACGCCGTAGAGCACCAGATGTCTCCGTTCACCTGTGCCCATCCCGCCCACGAGTTTCCAGAGTGTCCCTTACATCCGCTGTACCGGTCGGACGCGGTCATGTCCGCGCCCCTTGTGTATGACACGCGAAATTTCGGGGTTATTACGGTAGGCGTTGATCGCCGGCAGGTGCAAGATCCCGAAGTACAGCAGATCTTCCTGGAACTGGCGGCGGACCTGTCCTTTGCACTGCATTCACTGATGCAGAGGTATCTGCGCGACCGGGCGGAAGCCGATGCCCTCGCCCAGCAACACCAACTCCAAACGTTCTCCGACTACTCCCCCATGAGTATTATCACCCTCGACAGGTCCGGGCGATTTGTCGCGGGGAATCCCTATTTCTATCGGTGGGTAGCGTATGACGCGGCCGACCTTGCGGGGATGGACTTCCGGGAACTCCTCCGAGAACCCAACTCCGCTCTGAATTCGCTCTTCACCTCGACGAGCGACATCACTTCCGATGCTTCCCAGAACCTGACCCTCACGCTGCGGGCAAAGAATGGAGACTCGCTGTGGGGCCAGGGAGTTATCGTGCCCATACCGGCCGAGGCGGATCGGGAGGCGTCGATGATCATCGTGCTTGCCGACACCACTTCCCAGCAGATCGCGGAGGAGCGCCTGCGACAAGCCCACCACGAACTACACCGATCTGAGGTTCGCTACCGATCCTTATTCCAGGATTCCTCGGACATGGTTTTTGTTTCCGCCGCGGATGGGACGCTCATCGAAATCAATGAGGCTGGAGCTCGGATGTTGGGGTACGATAGGGCAGAAGAACTGATCGGCCGCAACGTGGCCGAGTTCTACCTACAACCCGCCGCGCGAGAGCTATTTCTCGAGGAGATGTCTCACAACGGATTCGTAAAAAACTATGAGATCGTGCTAAAAAGGAAGAGTGGCGCGCCTCTCTTCGGATCGGAAAGCGCCACCGTAGTGCGGGAGAGTGACAAACGGAATGAACCTGCCCGCCGCCTGTTTCAAGGCGTGATTCACGATATTACCGAGCGGATTCGTTCTGAGCAGGAGTCTATTCGGCGCTCCATGGAGCTAAGTCAAGCCAATGAGGAACTGCGACAGGCGCAGAACGAGCTGGTGAAGCGGGAGAAACTAGCCTCCATCGGTGAACTCTCTGCGGGCATCGCCCACGAGATTAACAACCCCCTCGGGTTCGTGCGCAGCAACTTCTCATCATTACGGAGGTACGTAGATCGGTACCTACCGTTCTTCACCGCCTATCAGCACCTTCCAGATCCAAAACCACCGGAACTGGAACAGCTCTGGAAAGATCAACGCATTGAGCGCACGCTCACGGACATCGGTAACCTCTTTCAGGAAACCGAGGACGGGATTCAACGCATTGTGGCGATCGTATCCAATCTGAAGGACTTCTCCCGAGCCGGCAACAACGAGATCATGGAAGATTACGATATCAATCGCGGCGTAGAAAGCACGCTCACCATTGCCCGAAATGAGTACAAGTACGTGGCCGATGTCACCGTGGAAGCCGGCTCCGTGCCGCCGATGGCATGCAACGCCAATGAAATCAACCAGGTCCTACTCACACTGATCGTTAACGCCGCCCAGGCGATAGCATCCGGGGACACCGAGCGGGGGACGATCACCATACGAACGTGGGAGGAAGATGAGCATGTCTGCTGTAGCGTCTCCGACAATGGTCCCGGCATACCCGCGGAAATTCAGGGGCACGTCTTTCAACCGTTCTTCACCACTAAGAAAGCCGGTGAGGGAACCGGTCTGGGATTGAGCATCGCCTACGATATCATCGTGAATCGTCACGGCGGCAATTTGCGGTTACAATCGGAACAGCCGAGGGAACCGGGACAGGGAACGACGTTTGTGCTACAGCTACCGAAAGAGAGTGGAACTCATGAATCATGAATCATTGTACCGCTTGTTATTAGTCGATGATGAGCCAAATATCCTCAAGTCATTGAAGCGGTTGTTTGATGAACTGCAGGACACGATGGTTTTCACCGCCGACAGCGCGGTGGCAGCCACGACTATACTCAAGAAGCACCGAATCGACGTACTGATCTCAGATGAGAAGATGCCCCAGATTGAGGGGCATCGATTTGTGGAGTGGGTCAAGGATCACTACCCGGAGACGCTCAGGATCATTCTCACGGGGTTTTCAGATACTGAAGCGATGCGTCATGCGGTGAACCGAGGCGATGTCTACCGATACCTGTTTAAGCCGTGGGATGATGATGAGCTTCTGGTGATCATCCGTAACGCACTGGAGCACGCACGCGTGAATCGCGAGCGTGAAGAAATGGTGGCGGAATTGGCAGAACTGGTCGATCAACGTACCGCCTCGCTCCACAACGCGCTCTCTCAACTGAAGGAGAAGCAACGTTCCACTGAGGAATCCTTAAACAACACCTTTGCCTTTCTCGACAGCGTGATCGCGATGATCAACCGGGAGACCGGGGGGCGCACCCTATCCCGACGTATCTCGCAGCTGGCCAAGCGGCTGGCGGAGGATCGCGGCTCCGAGCACTCGGAAATTCGGTTGTGTGAAATGGCATCGTACTTCTTTCCTTTGGGCGCTCTGAGTTTGGGAGTCTCGATTGAGGAAGCGATAGACGCCGATGGGGAGATCAATTTTCAGTTCCTCGAGGCAAGTGAGCATCTCTTGGAGAGCACACTCAATCTTCCCGAGATGGCGCATGCGATCCGTCACCTCCGAGAACACTGGGATGGCTCGGGCACACCCGACGCCCTTGCCGGGTCACAGATTCCCTTCATATCGCGCACGGTGCGGCTGGCGTTCGACTATATCGTGGCTAAAGAAGTACGGAACCTAGACCACAGCTCGATCCGACGGACACTGAGCGCACAGTCCGGGGGAATCTATGATCCTACTCTGATCGCACGGCTCTTCGACTTGCTTTCTCTCGACAACAAGGGCTCGGTCCGCGAGGTCCCGGCAGGACGCCTGGTGGCGGGAATGGTTCTTGCCCATGACCTGAAACTGGATAACGGCATGACCTATATCACCGCAGGGACCGCGCTCACGCGGGAAATGATCGCCAGTATTCTCAACCGAATCGAAACCAGGCTCTTTCCGCTGACTGAAGACAGCCCGGCCCACGTCTTTCGGGAGAGCTCCGAGTAATGGACACCAAGCTGTGGAACGAAATGCTTCCGTTTCACGGTGAAAAACTCGAAATCGCCGCACAGGTATCGGACGATGAATCAACCGGGGTGATCTATCTTCATGGACAGTTAATAACCGAGAACTCCCCCACCGTTATGGCTCACCTTCGCCACGTACTTACGGTGGTTTCGCTCCCTGACACGATTATCCTGGATCTGCGCGGTTTGAGATACGCCTCCTCCACCGGCATCGGCGTAATCGCAAAGCTCCTGGTAGATCTACAGCACCGCTCGGTGGCGTTGGAGTTGGCGAACGTGGCTGATAGTGTGCGGGCGATCTTCGACCTGTTGGGCTTTAGTGCGTTCTTTCGCTTCGTAGAACGCGGATAGACGGCCCCGCGGCATTCTTAACGATCTCTTCATATCTGCTCCAAACACCTTTGATACCAACCGCGTACTATCTCATGCGTAGGAGGAACTCATGACATATTCGAAGAAACGAACCTTCCTGCTCACGATGATAGCAGGAGCCCTGGTCCTCGCCTTGAGCGGCTGTGGCGGACCGATCTCGTACGACGAGGCGGAAGTTGCCACCGACATGATCACCACGTCCCGCGATGAAATCTCAGCTGTGCAGGCCGAGCTTTCCGACGCGGCCAACTCCGATGATGTTGAGGCTGCGGAACTGCAGGTGATCGCGGACCGCCTGGGCGAAATCGACGCGATGTTGAGCGACGTGGAAAGCACGATCGCTCCTCCCGAGCCCCCGCCGGAGGAAGAAATGGCGCCGGCCGATCCCGCCGCCGACCCGGCTATGTAATGCAAAAGCGACAGTTCGAACGCCCCTGAGCTGTCCACCGCCGCCCCCCAACATAGGAGGGCGGCGGTTTTTATTGGAAGGGTCTCATGGCTTCAGAGATCGCCGGGGGCCGGCGCGGCGTCCGCCGCTCACTGCGCCGCGCTAAAGAGCAATGAACAGTTTTGTCCACCAAACCCAAATGAGTTGGACAGCGCCGACCTCACCGCCGCCGGGCGCGCCGTATTCGGCACGTAGTCAAGATCACACTCCGGATCGGGTTTCTCGTAGTTGATCGTAGGGGGAAGTACCTGGTGTTTCAAGGTAAGCACCGTGGCCACCGCCTCAACCGCGCCGGCAGCTCCCAGCGTGTGCCCGATCATCGATTTAATGGAACTCACCGCAACGGTATCAGCTTGACTTCCCAACGCCCGTTTAATCGCCAGCGTCTCGGTACGGTCGTTTGCAACCGTGGAGGTGCCGTGGGCGTTTACGTACCCCACCTGTTCGGCATTCACACCGGCATCCTGCATCGCCATCTCCATCGCCTGCGCGGCATTCGCGCCGTCCGGTTCCGGGATCGCGATGCTGTGGCCGTCGGCAGTCATACCGGCTCCGTCCAGATAGGCCCAGATCTCCGCACCGCGGCGGCGAGCGTCTGCCTCTCGCTCCAGGATCAGCACGCCGGCACCCTCTCCAATCACAAACCCGTCGCGCTCCGCATCGAAGGGGCGTGACGCATGGCTGGGATCGTCGTTACGACTCGTGAGCACTCCCATGCACCCGTAGGCGTCAACGGTGAGAGGACTGATCGCCGCCTCTGCCCCACCGGCGATTACCATATCGGCACTGCCACTGCGCAGCAGCAGCGCTGCCATCGCTAAGGCGTGCGCACCGGAGGAGCAGGCACTAGTCACTCCGAAATTGGGCCCCGATACGCCGAGGTCGATCGCAATGTTGGCCGAGGACATATTGGGAATAATCAGTGGCACCGATAGCGGAAACCCGTTTCCCGGACCCTTTTCCAACAGGACCTGATGTTGATCCTCGAGATGGTAGTAGTCTCCGGCGGCGGTGCCGATAATCGATCCCACCCGCGTACGATCAACGTCTTCCAGGTCAATTCCGGAGGACCCGATCGCCTGTATCGCCGCGGCCGAAGCCATCTGCGAGAAGCGCGCCATCCGCCGCGTGCGCTTGCGGCCGACTACCGGCTTCGGATCGAAATCGTGGATCTCCGCAGCGATCCGACACTGGTGACGAGTAGCATCAAAGAGCTCAATCGGTCCCGCCACGGACCGGCCCTCGGTCAAGGAGTTCCAGAAATCGATCGTATTCTGGCCTGCGGCGGAGCAGATTCCCGCGCCGGTTATCGCAATTCTCTGTCTTTCGTACATACAACTACTATGGCCCGGCACTGCGGCCTATCTCAAGACGTTTGTCGGTTATCGACCGAATTTATTCGCGCCACCGGGCTTGCACGTTGCGCCGGTTACGCCGGTTGTGCCGGTTACACCGGCACGCGAGCTGAGACCTTGCACTGATCGCGGATTTCTACAACACTCGACACATGATTCCACGCGAGTTTCAACTCTTTCCAGAACACCTGTACCCCTCAGAAGAGTGGGCGATTGTCGAGCAGGGCTTTGACCTCGATTGGATGGGAAACGCGGAAACGGTGTTTTCCCTGTCCAACGGATTCCTGGGAATCCGCGGTACCTTCGAGGAAGGGCGCCCCTTCATTGAACCCGGCACCTTTTGCAACGGTTTTCACGAGACCTGGCAGATCGTCCACGCCGAGGAGGCCTACGGCTTCGCCAAGACCGGCCAGACGATCGTCAACGTGCCGGATGCCACGATCCTGAAACTGTACGTGGATGACGAGCCGCTCTATTTACCTACCGCCCGCGTTACGGAATACACCCGGATGCTGGACTTTCGCACCGGCGTCCTCGCCCGGCAGATGAACTGGTCTACCCCCTCCGGCAAACAGGTGCAGATCACCTCCCGGCGCCTCATTTCGCTGGAGCACCGTCATTTGGGAGCGATCAGCTACGAGGTTACCACCGATACCGATGCGCCCATCGTAATCTCCTCGCAGGTACTCAACCGCCAAGATAGCCGCGCCGACGATGAGCCGCTGGGCTCTAACGCCGCTGATCCGCGGCGCGCCCGGGCGTTTGCCAACCGCGTGCTCAATGCGCGGAGCCACAGCGAGGATAATCTGCGGATCGCCACGGGCTACCGTACCACCAACTCCCGTATGAGCCTCGGCGTGGGCATCGATCACCTGGTGGACACCGAGAATCACTGGTACACCCAGCGCAGCTGGTCCGATGATTTGGGGAAGGTGGTGTTTGTAATAGACGCCCAGGCGGGACAATCCACTCGAATTACCAAGTTCTTTTCGTATCACACCTCCCGGGCAGTGCCCTCCACAGAGCTGGTGGATCGCTGCAGCCGCACCCTGGACCGAGCGATCCGTACCGGCTATTCGACACTGGAACAGCAACAAAAGGCGGCGCTGGACCATTTCTGGAAGCGCTCAGACATCGTGATCGATGCGGAACCGCGCGTACAACAGGCGGTGCGGTGGAACCTGTTTCAGCTATGCCAATCCTCCGCCCGCGCGGAAACAACGGGAATCCCCGCCAAGGGTCTCAGCGGCCAGGCCTACGAGGGGCACTACTTCTGGGATACCGAGATCTACGTGGTTCCCTTCCTGACCTTTACCGAGCCGCGCATCGCTCGAAACCTGCTTCGCTTTCGGCACAGCATGCTGGATAAAGCCCGGGTGCGGGCGCGGGAGCTGTCCGAGGATGGCGCCCTCTTTCCGTGGCGGACGATCAACGGGGACGAGGCATCATCCTACTATGCCGCCGGAACTGCGCAGTACCATATTAACGCCGATATCGCCTACGCCATCAAACACTACGTACAGACCCGGAAGGATTACGATCTCCTGGCGGAGGTTGGCGTCGAGATCCTGGTAGAGACCGCCCGCATGTGGAACAACCTGGGGTTTTTTAGTCCCGACACCGGTTTTTTCCATGTCCATGGAGTCACCGGGCCGGATGAGTACACTACCGTGGTCAATGACAATTTCTTCACCAACCTCATGGCCCGCAACAACCTGCGCTTTGCCGCGGAGAGCGTGAACTGGCTGAAGGAAGAACGTCCCGAGGCGTACTCCCACCTGCTCCATGAGACTGATGTTGAAGAACATGAAGTAGAGCGGTGGCTGCGCGCGGCGGACAAGATGTACATCCCCTACGACGAAAAGCGCGGCATCAATCCACAGGATGATAACTTTCTGGAAAAGGAGCAGTGGGACTTCGCCAACACTCCCCGTAACCACTATCCCCTGCTGCTCCACTACCACCCGCTAGTGATTTACCGCCACCAGGTAATTAAGCAGGCGGACGTGGCGCTGGCGCTCTTCCTTTTGGGGGACGAATTCTCCCTGGAACAGAAACGGCGCAACTTCGATTACTACGACCCCCTCACCACGGGCGATTCTTCCCTGTCGGCGTGTATGCAGTCCATTCTCGCGGCGGAGATCGGCTACGAGCAGAAAGCGCTGGAGTATTTCCAGTATTCCCTGTTCATGGATTTGGCGAATGTCGCCGGAAACGTGGTGGACGGGGTACACATTGCCTCCACCGGCGGGGTGTGGCTGGCGCTAACCCACGGATTTGGGGGCATGCGCGCTTACCAGGGCGAACTGAGCTTTGACCCACGGATTCCCTCCGCCTGGGGTGCGATCGGCTTTCCGCTTCGTTTCAATGACAGCTACATCTATGTGGATCTTACCCACGATCGGTACCGTTTTACCTTGACCGAGGGGCATGCCCTTGACTTCAAGGTGTGTGGCACAACGTACCACCTGACCGAGGAAAAGCCGCTGGAAATTGTGGGGTGCAATCTGCTGGAGAAGGACGAGTAGGCGGGCCCGCTACGCGGGGTGCCGATGCACCGCGCGGCGCCTCCCCCGCACATGCGGACAACACACCGCCCGTGCTCAGTACTCAATGCTCAATCCTCAGTGCCCAGCCGGCCTATCAGCGCAGCCCGTATCCCTGCCGGCGCGCAGTGGCGCTCAGGTCTTTCCGAGAGGCGCGACTCACCCGGCGGGCACTGTGCTCCATCCACCCGTACTCCGCAGCGGGCATCTCCGCCGCAGGGTGGCCGTCAGCGGTGGTACCGGGAACCTGCCGTCCACGATACACTCCGGAGGCTTGCATCACCCGGTCATACGTGCGCAACACCGATGGCGACACCGGCTGGTAGTGCTCCCAATGGAGTACCGCCGCGCGATCGAGCCGCGGCCGTGGCTTTCCTACCTTCGCCGGTACGCCGAGAGTCATACCGGCTACGGGAAACACCGTAGCCGGAAGCTCTAACAGCTCCACCACCTCCGCCGTGTGGTTGCGTAACCCGCCGATATAGCAGGTACCGTAACCCATCGCCTCCGCGGCGATGGTGGCGTTCTGCATCGCGATGGCGGTATCCACCGCCGCCACCATGAAGCTCTCGAGAAACTCGGTATCCTGCCGATATCCCTGCAGTTCAGCGGCGGTATCCAGGCGATGTCGATCGGCGCACCAGGCGATAAACACCGGCGCCTCCCGTATGTGACGCTGATCGCCACAGAGTTCCGCCAGTCGCTGCCGGGTAGACTCGGTTTCCACCACCACTGCGCTCCACATCTGAAGGTTTGACGAGGTCGCCGCCTGCTGCGCCGCAGAGACGATCCGCTCAATGTCGGCGTGCGGAACAGAATCCCGAAGATATGAACGGCACGAGGCGTGCCCCTCCAGCACCTCAAGCACATCATCAGCCGACACGTTGCGTCCCCTGGTCATCGGAGGTCTCCGCGAGCGTTGCCGGCTTGCCGAAGAGATACCCCTGGAACGCCTCACATCCCAGGTCGCGGAGCACCTCCGCCTGAGCCTCCGTCTCCACCCCCTCCGCCAGTGTCCCGATACCCAGCGTCTTGGCCATAAACACCATCGCCTCCACCAACGGCGTGGCGCGCGTGTTGCGCGTACCGTCGGAGTTGACCAGGTCCATGACAAAGGAGCGATCGATTTTGATGCGATCTACTGCAAGGCGCCGCAGGTAGGTAAGGTTGGAGTAGCCCGTCCCAAAGTCATCGATAGACAGGGAGAAGCCGGTCTTCACAAGTTCGTTGATCACGTCCTGATTACTGATCGATTCCTGCAACAACACCCCTTCGGTGATCTCAATACTGATGTAGGTAGGATCGATCCCTTCCCGGGCGATGAGGCTCTTGAGCCGGGAAAGAAAATCGGGCTGCTCGATATGAACCGGGGAGATATTGATCGACAGATAGCGATAGTGTTGCCCGGGATCCCGCCGCGATTCTCGCCAGGCGGTGGCGATCATCCACTCGGTGAACTCCCCGATCAGGCCACTATCCTCCGCCACCGGAATAAAGGTCGCCGGCGATACGGTCCCCAGCGTTCCATTGTCCCAGCGCATCAGCACTTCCGCACCCACGCACGTTCCGTCGATCGCATCCACAAGGGGCTGGTAGACGAGAAACAGTTCTCCCCGACTCTGGGCGCTGCGCAACAGATCCGACATCTCAACTCGGGCACGGAGCGCGTGCGCCATCTCGGGATTGTAGAACTCCACCCCCTGCCCGGTATGCTGATTGCTCTGAATCGTGGTCTCCAGACGACCTGCCAACTCCGAGCGACTCAGTTGGTCGGCATCCGGCACCACGTACACCGCTAATTGAGGGGTGTAGCTGCGCTCCTCCCGGGCAACGGGTTGAGTCAAGGCGTGCATCGTCTCCGTAATCCATGACGACCATTGGTCGGACCCGGAGAGCGCCGGTGCCATGAGCAGGCTGGTCTCGCTATACGCGTACAACTGGCATTGCGGTCCCTGCCGGCGGGCCAGCCGACGGGCAAGTTCCGCCATGATTTCCTGCACGAAGCGGTTACCCCCCTCCAGCCGAATCTGGTCTACCCGTCTCAACTGAATGAGAACCGCATACTTGGTCGTGGGCCGCGGCGCGTGGTGACTCTCGAATCGCGCCAGACCGGTGACAGGGTCATGGGAGGCAAGGAACCGAACCCGCCGGTACGCCCGATCGCGGAGATCCGCCACCATGAACACGTAGACATTGAGCGCGAAGTACGCCACCAGCACGGACACGTGGTAGGTGCGATCGGTTCCGCGAATCCAGGCGGTAAGTCCCGGCTCGATCACCGACACCACCAGAATTGCCAGCAGCGCGATGTTGCCGATCGCCGCGCTACGCCGATCGCCCACGAAGAGGAGCGCGGGAGGCACTACGAACATAAACGGCGTTACATCGCTGAGGCCTCCACCGGTGATCGCCAGCATTAGTGCCAACGTCAGGGTAGCCCCAAACGTCAGGTGACGGGGCACCGCATCCACCGCGGCCCCCTGGCGGAGTCGGAGAACCACCAAGGTGGCTGCCACCGAGACCAGCGCCGCCGCAAACAGCTGCGTGATCCCCATCAGCAGAAATCCCGCCGATAGGTTAAGTACTCCGTAGGCGGCGGCCACCACCAGAATGAGCACATTGGCGGCTAACAGAAAGAGGGTCGCTCGGCGTTCCTGAAAGAGTGTTCTGGCGTCCATCCGTCTCGAAAGATACTTAGATTTCTACCACGTGATGCCCGTGGTACGCCTGATCCCGCTGCCGCTTAACGTCATCACTGGCCAGATACTCGTCAAACGGCATCGTCCGATCGATCGTGCCCGTGGGAGTGAACTCGATAATCCGGTTTGCCACGGTATTCACGAACTCATGGTCATGGCTGGTAAACAGAATCGACCCCTTAAAGCTGATAAGGGCGTCGTTGAGCGCGGTAATCGATTCCAGGTCCAGGTGGTTGGTGGGCTCATCCATGATTAGAGCGTTGGGCCCCGTGAGCATCAGCTTGGAGAGCATGCAGCGAACCTTTTCTCCTCCCGAGAGCACCTTCACCTTCTTGAGCGATTCCTCACCGGTAAAGAGCATCCGCCCCAGGAATCCGCGAACGTAGGACTCCTCCTCCGCATCGGTATACTGCCGCAACCACTCCACGATGGTGGCGTCGGTATCGAAGTACCGGCTCGAATCTTTGGGGAAGTACGCCGGCGTGATCGTGGTACCCCACTCATACTCCCCGGCATCCGGCTTCATCTCACCGGCGAGGATTTCGTACAACGCGGACTTGGTGTTGTGGTAGGGACCCACAAAGGCGATCTTATCGCCGGGCTGCACGGTGATCTCGAAGTTCTGAATTCCCGGTTCGCCCTCCACCGTCTGGGTCAGAGAACGAACCTCGAGCATTTTCTTTCCCGGATCTCGGGTCATGTCGAAGTTGATGTACGGAGAGCGCCGGCTGGAGGGCCGAATGTCATCCAGAGACAGCTTCTCCACCAGTTTCTGCCGGCTGGTCGCCTGCTTGCTCCGGGCGGCATTCGATGAAAAGCGCTGAATAAACGCCTTTAACTCCGCCACTTTGTCCTCGGTGCGTTTCTTCTCGTCCCGTAGCTGCCGCTGCGCCAACTGGCTGGAGTGGTACCAGAAGTCGTAGTTACCCACGTAGAGCTGGATCTTGCCAAAGTCGATGTCCGCGGTGTGGGTACATACCCGATTCAGGAAATGGCGGTCATGGCTTACGACGATCACGGTGTTGCGGAAGTTATATAGAAACTCCTCCAGCCAGCTCACCGATTCGAGATCCAAGTTATTGGTGGGCTCATCCAGAAGTAGGATGTCCGGCTCACCAAAGAGCGCTTGCGCTAAGAGGACGCGTACTTTCTGCCCGCCGTCAAGATCCGCCATCTGCTTTTCATGCAAGTCATCGGGGATTCCCAGGCCCGCCAGGAGTCGACCGGCTTCGCTTTCCGCCTCCCAGCCGTTGAGCTCGGCAAACTCGCCCTCCAACTCGGCCGCCCGAATGCCGTCCTCCTCGGTGAACTCCTCCTTGGAATAGATCTGGTCCTTCTCGATCATCACGTCGTAGAGATGGCGGTACCCCATGATCACCGTATGCATCACGGAGTACTGGTCATAGGCAAACTGGTTTTGCTGGAGCACGGCCACCCGTTCTCCCTTACCCACGATCACTTCCCCGGAGTCCGGCTCCAGATCACCGGAGAGGATCTTCAGAAAGGTCGATTTCCCGGCGCCGTTGGCACCGATTACCCCGTAACAGTTGCCGGCGGTAAATTTGATATTAACGTCCTTAAACAGCGGTTGACCGCCGAAGGACAGACTTACGTTCTGTGCACTAATCATATATGTATGCCCCCACTATACCGGTGGCAGGTCACCATGACCAGATCTCACCGGAGGGGGTTGCCGCGGGTCCCAGGAGCACGTAGCTCATTACCCGCCCGGTGTCGTTGATCGCGATACCGCCACTGAGTTCACCCAGCGCCGTATCCAGGCTGATACCCAGCTTTCCGCCGAACCGCGGAATCTCAAACTCTCGTGGATTGATGATATCGGTGAGCTCACCATCCCACACCCGTGCGGCATCGACACCGGCGTTGACGTACGCCCATTGCCCGGCCCCCAGCGGAAGGCGAATTATTCGGGTGCGACCTACAACTCCTGCTGAGAGTGCGTGGCGCCCCGCGAGTTCCCCAAAGTAGAACCCCGAGATCCGTTCAATCCCCCCCTCATAGAACCGATCCGCCGGGGCCAGACCCGTATCCAGATCGGTGGCGGCGGCAAACTTGAGCTCCAGCGTTGTCCCGCGGGAGACCGGTAGGTACGAGCGGTGGTCGATTTCTCCGCGCACCAGCGGCTGCAGATCCTCAGGCTGCCACCAGAGGCGCCCTACGGCTCGCGTCTCGGTGCCCCGGGTGGGGTGGACACCGCGGTCCAGATTGTCATGCCGTGCCAGCCCGGAGACACCGAAGCGCAGGTTGGCGTCTTCCTCAAGAACGGATGATCCTTGAATACGATCTACCCACGCCCACTCTCCAAACCCGGTGACATCGAACCGCCACTGCCGCCCCGGCTGAAACTGCAGGCCCAGGTCGCTGCCGGCGGAGCGCTGGTAGTATAACGACTCCACCGTGGCGGAATCGTAGAAGAGCACCGGGGTAGACAAGGAGTACGCCCGCCCCCGCAGACGGAGCGACGGGGCCAGTGGAACCGACAGCCCCACCCGAGCGCTGGCGACTTCACTGATCCACGCCTCGGCATCAAACCGCGGACGTCGGTCCAGCTCCCCTCCGAACACCGTGGGCGGCGCCAGGGCGGTACGAAAATCGGCGTACAACACGGACCGTACGTAGGTACTCTCAAAGAGCTGACTCCGCACCCCCGCACCCACGCGCAGTTCGCTGGCAGCGGTGTTACGGGGCATGAGGTACAGGTCCACGTCGTGTTGGCCCTCCCCCACCGAAACGAGATCATAGGTTACTGAGTGAAATCCGCCGGTATCGTAGAGGTTATACACCGCCTCTTGCACGGCTGTCACCGAAGTCTCTCCCTCAGGGAGCGCCGTCTCCACGCTTTGCACCGCCTCATCGTGGCTGGAGAACTCGATGTAATCTGGTACCCGAACATTCACTTCCCGTACCCGCAAGGAGACATCCCGCTCCGGCCGGATATTCCGATTAACCGGATGGTGCGCGGCGACATCCTTAATTTCCAGTAACTCCGGCAACGACGCCAGCGCGGCCTCACGCCCGCGCTCGATCAGCTCCCGCCATTGTCCAAAATCCGCCGGGGTGAAGCCCGTCAACTCCGGTGTGATCACCACATCCGCCAGGGCCAGGTTCTCTTCGATACGAACCTGCCGCACGATCCGCGAGGATTGGTTGAGAATCGCCGGAATATCCTGCAGGTCGGCCGGGCCCACATTGAGGAGATTCAGATTGACCGCGATAATATGGTCCGCGCCGTCGGCGCGAGCCACATCCACCGGTGTGTTGTTTACCCAGCCCCCATCGATCAGAAAGGACCCGTCGTAGAAGACCGGCGTAAACGCCCCAGGCACGGCCATGCTGGCCCGAACCGCGTTTTTGAGATCGCCGTCGCGAAACACCACCTCTTCTCCGGTAACCAGATCGGCGGCAACCACCGAGAAGGAGCGCGGCAACGCATGAAAATGATCGATCGGAGCGGTCTGTCGCAACAGATCATCGAGGAGCTCCATGATCGACTGTCCCGCGGAGGCGCCCCCCACGAGCTGCAGCTCACCATCGTCAAAGGTGAGCCGCCCCCGAAAGAGGCGGTCCGCCCGCCGGTCGTCGAAGGTGGTTTGCCGGCGGTTGATCTCGTCGAAAAAGATCCCGCTCCAGTCAATACTCTCAGCCAAGGCGAGAATTTCCCGGGAGGAGTATCCGGCGGAGTACAACGCCCCCACGATTCCCCCCATGCTGGTTCCCACCACCACCTCCGGGGAGAGGCCATACTGCTCGAGAACCAGGAGCACCCCCACGTGGGCAAACCCCAACGCCCCCCCGCCGGCGAGAACCAGACCCAGGGTGTCGTCGGACTCGTCCCTGGTGATTGCAGGGGAGTCGATATCCTCCTCACCCGCGGCAGCCTCCTGAGCAAAGACCGGCGGCGCCGAGTGAGCGAAGAGAGCGATCAGGAGCGCCGTGGCCGCCACGCGCCGCACGGCACTACTCAACGGTGTTGCGCTTAATCTTCTTAGTTGAGGTCATTTCCATCTCCTCGTCCCGCACCGTGACGCGGGAGATCCGCTGGTAGGGCTGGAGCCGCTTGTTAACCTCCGCCACGATCTCATTGAGCCGCGCCTCAATCTGATCCGGCGGCAGGGCGTTGTCTCCCTTGAAGAAGTCCTCATTGGGATGCACCAGCGCCTCGATCTCCTCTACCCGGTCATGGCGGTTCTTTTGGTACCCGCGGACCATGATCTGGTTGATCTCATCGTAGAGCTGAAACTCGTTCTCGATCTCCTCGGGATAAACGTTCTTTCCCCCCTCACTGACGATCAAGTTCTTGGCGCGGCCGGTGAGATACAGGTAGTTCTCGCTATCCAGGTAGCCCACATCGCCGGTGCGGAAGTACCCCTCCGGGGTGAAGACCTCCGCCGTCTCCTCCGGCATCTCGTAGTATCCCTGCATCACCATGGGGCCTTTCACCGCGATCTCCCCGGCGCCGCGCTCATCCGGTTCCAGAATCCGCATGTCCACCTCAGGAATGAGGCGTCCCACCGATTCCTCCTTGTAGTGGTCGATCGGGTTCAGCGTAAGAATCGGTGAGGTCTCGGTGAGCCCATAGCCTTGCACGAAGTCGATTCCCAGCTGGTTATATTTGCGAAAGACGCTGGGCGCCAGCGGCCCACCGCCGGAGATACAGATCCGGATCGTTGCCAGGGAGGCTTTGTCAAGAACTGAATGAAAAAGCTTCTTGCCGGGGTTAATGCCGGTGAGTTTCTTCACGAGCCCACTGATACCCATAAGGGTTCGAATGATGCCGTACACCAGGATCCCCTTCTCTCGGACTCCGCGCAGGATTCCGGCGATGAGCTTGTTAAACAGCAGCGGCACTCCCAGGAACATCGTGACTCCGGCCGTCTTGAGATCGTGCATGATCTGGGTGATCGCCATGCGCTTGCCAAATACCGTCTCAGCACCCACCGAAAAACTTTCGATAAACACCGCCAGCATGCTGTAACTGTGGTGGATCGGAAGCAAGGCGTAGAATACATCGGTGTAGTATATAGAGAGGTTAGCCTGCGCCAGAAAGCAGTCCGCCACGAAGTTCTCATGGGTGAGCATCACCCCTTTGGGGCGTCCGGTGGTACCGGAGGTATAGAGAATCGCCGCCAGGTCTGACCCGCTCCGCGGCACGGGAACGGCCGGTGGCACGGCACTACCCCAATCCTCGGGAGCGGCAGCGTCGGCGGTCTCGAGGACAAAGTCCGGGTGCTCCGGGGAGAGACTCAATACCCGTTCCACCGGTAGCTTCGCCAGTGTTTCGTAGCGCTCGGAGTCCACCGCCAGCATCCGGGCACCGGAGGCTTTCACCAGCGTCTTAATCTCATCATCGTGGAGTTGATAATCGATGGGGACCACGGTGGCTCCCGCGAAGAGCGTGGCCAAATAGGTAATCGCCCACTCCGGGCTGTTCTTGCCGGAGACCGCGATCCGGTCTCCCGGCAAAATGCCCGCGGACACAAATACCTGCGCCAGACCCAGGATCGCCCGAAGCGCCTCTCGGTAGGTCAGCGTCATCCGGGAGGGATCGTAGGTGGTGAAGCACGGCCGGTCCGCGTAGCGGATCGTCGAAATACGAAATAGCTCCGGCAGCGTGGGCCACGTCCCCGTAAACGCCTCACCGCGGAACTGCTCCAGGAACTCCCAAGGAGAAGAGAAATTGTTCTGATCAGTTTCCATACAGGGTAGTATACTATAGCGTTGGCGGTTAATCGACCGAATTTTCCGCTGAGGTTCGCGCCTGCGAACTCACCGGTACCTCCCGGGTGATCGCCGGCTCCGACGTCACCGCCGGCGCTCGGTCCGGCACTACCACCTCCATGAGGTAGTTCCCGTCCACCGTGGGAGCCTGAGCAATACGGTTCCCATCATCGTCCACGACAAAGGCGGGCCCCTGCCACAGGAGGTCCAAGAACACCCCATTGAGGCTGGTACTCATTCCGATCGGCACCGGCGTCTCGGCCACCCGCTCCGGAAGAGCGGTATCGAACCGACGGCGCACCGCCTGGCTGTACTCCTCACCGTTGGCGCGGACATCGATCCAGGCGTCCGCCGCGGAAAACCCCTCCTCCCAGGCATCGAAGTAGGAGTCGCGACAGATCGTCACCGCAAGCTCGATCCTATCAACTTCAAAGGTACTGGCCTCGCTCACCGTACCGGGCACCACCCCCAGGTTCTCCCGCTCGAAGTCGGTGAGAAACACCTTATCCTGGTGGTAGGCGATCTCACCTGAGCGGTCATATACCCACACCCGGTTGTTGACTCCACCCTCGGGAGCCGGGACAAATCCGCTGCCGGCGATTATCCACACCGCGTACTCGGCCGCTACTTCCGACCAGATCTCGGCGATTCGGGCGCTGTAGCGCTCAGCCTGTCGACGGACGAGCTGGTGCGCCGCCTCTGTGGCTGCCTCCGTGGCTGACTCCGTGGCTGACTCTGGGGCTGACTCTGTGGCCGCCGCTGGGGCCGCCGCCGGTGCCGGGTCATCCGCCTCGGAACTCATGAGCTCCACCACCTCCGGCGCGATACCGTCCAAGCGCACGAGGCCCCGGGAATCGATATAGTCAGTAAACAGGGCGAACACCGAGGCGTACTCGGGAAAAACGATTAGGTCCGGGTGGGAGCGCTCCATCGCCTCCTCCACGATGTGGGCGATACGATCGTGGAACTGCTCCAGGGAGGAGTAATCCTCCGCCGATACCTCATACTGAACCAGCACCACCTCAAGCGGCGAAGCGGCAGTAAGGAGAGCTGGGGTAAGTCCCCCCAGCACCAGCAGGTAGACCACAAGGCGAGCAATCCGTGTCATCACGGCCCCAGCTTACCGCGGCGGCGGTGGGATCGTCCACACTACCGGTACGGGGGATCGTCCCCTCGTCCAGTGAGGCGCTGTCCCGTAAATCCGTGTCCAGTAAATCGATGACCTTGACAGATTCCGGGGATCCCCCCTACGCTTTCCACGTTCATTGATGTGGTCAGTTTAAGCCGGGTCAGGGATCCGGCTTTTTTTTGGGCGTGTTGCTCATTGACCACAAGGAGGCAAAACACATGAATATTGAAGACAATGCGGTAGTAACTATCGCTTACACGCTGAAAGACGACAGCGGAGAGGTGATCGACTCCTCCGAGCAGCACGGTGACCTGGCGTATCTCCACGGTCACCAAAACATCGTCCCCGGTCTGGAAGAGGCCCTCGCCGGTAAGGCGGAAGGGGAGCAGGTGCAGGCGTCGGTAGCCCCGGATCAGGGGTATGGCGAGCGCCAGGATCAGCTGGTGTTTGAGGTACCTCGGGAGCGGCTCCCGCAGGATGAGGAGTTGCAGCTGGGCATGCAGTTCCGCGCTCAGTCGGCGGAGGGCCAGGAAATGGTGGTGACGCTGGTGGAGATCGGAGACGAGCAGGTGACCCTCGACGCCAACCATCCCTTGGCGGGACAGACGTTGAACTTCGACGTCGAGGTAAAGGGTGTCCGTGAAGCTACCGCGGAAGAGCTCGATCATGGCCATGTCCACGGACCGGACGGCCACGAACACTGACCTCGCTACGGGGACGCCGGCAACCCCGGTAGTCCCCGGGCCACTCATCGATGAGTTGGCCTGGCACATCCGTGATCGTAAGATCACCGTTATCACCGGCGCGGGCATCAGCACCGACTCCGGCATACCCGACTATCGCGGTCCCGAGGGATCGCTCAAGAAACGCTCCCCCGTCACCATTGCTGAGTTTCTCCGCTCTCAGGACAACCGCCGCCGGTATTGGGCGCGGGCATGTCTAGGCTGGCCTTTTATGGCGGAGCGGGTGCCGAACAGCGCCCACCACGCCGTGGCCCAACTGCAATCGGGGGGTCTGGTAGATACGGTGATTACCCAGAACGTAGACGGTCTCCACCAGGCAGCCGGATCCCATACCGTCATCGAACTCCACGGCGGTCTAGCGCGCGTGGTGTGCCTGGACTGCAAAGCTCAGTTTTCCCGCGACAGCGTTCAGACGCAGATGCTCACCGCCAATCCGGGATGGATGGACCAGGTTGCCGAAATCGCTCCCGACGGCGATGCCGAGCTTCCCCGTTCCGTGACCGATCGGTTTGTCGTACCACCGTGCCCGGTATGTGGGGGAATGCTCAAACCGGACGTGGTGTTCTTTGGTGAGAACGTGCCTCCGCCCCGGGTGTCGGAGGCGTTTCGTGCGGTAGATGCGGGAGATACCCTACTGGTGCTGGGTTCGTCCCTGACGGTATATTCCGGATTTCGCTTCGCCGATTACGCGGTAAAACGGGGAGTGCCGGTGGTTATCGTCAATCAGGGCACAACGCGCGCCGATCCGTTGGCCACCATCAAGGCGGACGCGCAGCTGACACCGGTATTGCAGGCGCTCACGGAGCGCCTCCTTCCCGTCAGTCCCCTCGGTGGTGCCCGGAAAGATCTCGCCGACGCCACCTGATCGCAAGCAGCACCGTCCACACCGCCGCCGCCCCGGCCACCACGCCGTAGGCGATCCAGCGCCGCTGTGCTCCCAATACTTCCAGAGCTACCCCGGTTACCAGATAGCTCACCGGCGCCACCAGCGAGGTGGCGGCCTCCAAAATCGCAAAAACCCGTCCGTGATACCGCTCGTCGCTGCGGTGCTGGATCCAGGTAATGGTGTAGAGATACACGATAGCCGCCGCAGCGCCGGTGACGATCGCCGCCACCGCCAGTACCACCGGAGTGATTACCGTGGCCACCACCGCAAAGACGGCGCTCATCGCGGTGTAGGCTGCGATCGGCAGTCGACGCCGCAACAGCCGCTGTGCCGACACCCCTCGCAGGGCGAGAAACACTGTCACCCCACCCAGCAGGGCCAGCGCAAAATAGACTCCCAGCACCGACTCTCCCAGCGCCAACTCGTCGATCACTACAAAAGGAAGGGACAGCATCAGCACCGGAGAGATCGCGAACAGTCCCGCCTGCGAGATCACCAACAGTCTCAGCGCCCGGTCCTCCCGGAGCACCGCTATCCCGGCACCGGCGGAGGAGAGCAGATCACGCAGCGGTGGTCGATCGGTTCCAACGTTGTCCCGCGAGCGCTGCCCGAGCGCTTCACCGGGCGACGTCGGTTCTCGGAGTCGAATGAAGCGCTCCTGCCACGCCGACAGGAGAAAGGTAATTCCGTTGAGGATAAAGAGCGTCGGTGCCCCCAGCAGCACGTACAGCGCGCCGCCGGCGGCGTTACCCGTGAGGTTTGCGGCCTGACTCGCTCCAGCTCGCAACCCGTTGGCCGCGGGGAGGCGTTCCGGCCCGACCAACGCTGGCAGGAGCGCCTGCGCCGCCGGCACAAAAAAGGCGTGGCCGATTCCCGCCGCCAGCGACAGGGGCAACACCAGCCACGGCGTCCGCAGCGCCGGGGATAGGAGCAGGACGCCCCCACCCACCATGAGGATGCCGCGGTACAGGTCCGAGAGAATCACCACCCGCAACCGGGAGGTTCGATCTATAATGGCTCCGGTAAGGGGGCTCAAGAAAAACCCCGGCGAGAGCGCCAAGAACTGAAACACCCCCAGAACGAAGGCCGACTGCGTGAGCTCCTTCAACAGGAGCGTCACGGCGATCAGGTATAGCGAGTTACCGAAGGTGGACACCACATTGCCCGCCACCAACAGGTGCAAATTGCGGGTATCCCGGCGGCCGGGGACTGGCCCCGGGGCGGTGCCGGCATCTGTGTCTCGTGCGGTGCCGGGGCCAGGGCCGACGGGCCCGGACCAATCCCGGCGGCCGGGAGCGCTGCCCGAGGCGGCGGCGCGGTCATTGCGGCCAGGTTTCTCACCGCCGCGGTTCATCGCGTGTTCCCCGTCAGACGGACCGCGCGGTACTGTAGCACCAGGTCCCAGCCAAAGGAAACGAGCTGCATCCCCAGCACCACCGCCAGCGCCGCGGTGCGCAGCCACTCCGGCAGGATTGGCGCCACCGCCACAATGAGCGTGACGACGATCGCGGCGGCGGTCGTTTTGGCAAACAGTTTGTACGCCGGGGAGACGGTGACCGGATCACTGTCAAAGCGCCAGATCAGTACGTACAGATAGCGCATCAGTCCCAACAGCAGCACAAAGGGGGCGACGCCGTAGCGCAGGTACACGAGCAGCGAGAGACTCAAGGTAAAGAGCGCGTCGTTTTCCATGTCCCACAGCGCGCCAAAAGCTGACGGGCCAAAGCGGCGCGCCAGGCGGCCATCAAAGAAGTCGGTAAGTTCCACCACCGCCAGTGCCGAGCCCACCGCCCAGACCGTTCCTACGGACCACTGCGCTACCTGCGGGAGCATCACCAGTACCGCCACCGCCGCGACACCGCGGCCGGCAGTGAGGGCATCGGGAATCCAGTGGCCCCGCGGGGCAGCACCGCCGGCGGCACCACTACCGTGATGATTACGACTGCCGTGAGCATCACCGCCGCTGGGAGCGTCCTCAGCGTCACCACTGCCGTGATCACCATCGCCACGGGGAGCGCCGCCGGCCTCACGATCGCCCGCGCGCAAA
>CAYQRW010000007.1:0-8261 GCA_964419735.1 uncultured Spirochaeta sp. | reverse complement strand
CCGCGGTGAGCACCGCGGCGTGCGTGAGATTCCACCAGTGATACGCGCGGTCGAAGGTCATCGCTCGAGGAGGACGTCGATCTGGTGCGCCTCGAAGAGTAGCGAGCCCCGGTGCAGCTGCTCCCGACGCGTGGTGATCCAGCGGCCGAGTTCGTTCACCGTGATCGCGCAGTCCCCACCGGCAACGATCTGTTCCGCTACCGAACGCTCCATCATGTCCAGAATCGTGTCTACTAACACCCGTTCATCCTCCAACGGACCCTCCCGCCGGGGGGGGATGATCCAGTCGGAGCTTCCCACCTGCAGGATCCGAAATCCCGCCTCGTGGAGCGCCCACGCGTGGCGCCGACCGAAGCCCTGCGTCATAGAACGGTGGTACAGCTGGAGTACCTCGGCGTCCAGCGCGGAATCGATGGTGGGCTCCATAAGCGTCACCCCATCGAAGATAATGGAGGCGTACAGCAGCCCCCCCGGGGCCAATAGAGAATGCATCAGTTCCGCCACCGCCGCCGGCGCAAATAGGTCCAACACGGCGTTGGCGATCACCAGATCAAACTTCCTGGCGGTATCCCGCTCGCGCACATCCCCCACGTGAACGGTACCGGCGTGAATCTCCGGACTACTCTCCACCCGCTTCCGTAGGTAGGCGGCGGTTTCCGGATTGATCTCCCAGGCGTCATACTCCACGCGCCGATCGCCCACTACTGACGAGGCGAAGCCTCCCCACTCCCGCAGGCGATCGATCATGGTGCCGGTGCCGGCCCCGATCTCCGCGATCCGAAGCCGACCGGCCTCACCTTCCAGGGAGGCGACGCTCTGCAATAACTGGTGCCACACGGTGTGATTGATCGAACGGTCGTCGATCGTGCGTTTTGCTTCTAAATAGGCTGCGTGCATGGTCTCTGAAAGTACCATTTCCCGGCCGCCCTGTGCACGATTTGGTTGAGAAAACTCTCGCCCCCCGCGCCTCCTACCGGTACACTGGACGCCATGGAGCAACTCAGCCGGAAAGTTAAGGCGGGATACGGGGTTGGTGATCTCGGGGGGAACCTCTTCTTCACGATGGGCGGGTTCTACTTCCTCTTCTACCTCACCGATGTGGTGGGCATCGCCGCCGGCCTGGCGGGTACCGCGCTGATGATCGGAAAGGTATGGGATGCGGTCACCGATCCGGTGGTGGGCTTTCTCTCCGATGGAACAACCAGCCGCTTTGGGCGGCGCCGACCATGGCTCTTCGCCGGCGCGTGGATCGTCTTCGGTGGCATGGTAATGATGTTCTACCCGCCTCTGGGCGCGCCCTTTGTCTGGGCCCTGGTGGCAACCCTTATCCTGAATACCGGCTACACGTTGATTAACGTTCCCTACGGCGCGCTTACTCCCGATCTTACGGAGGATTTCCACGAACGCACCGTCCTGCAGGGATGGCGCATGAGCTTCGCCGTGGTGGGAACGTTCATCGGAGCGGGGGTGGTTCTCCCGTTGGTGGGGTTCTTTGGCGGCGGCACCACCGGCTGGACCGGTATGGGGATTGTGATCGGCGCGATTATCGCGATTTCTCCGCTAATCGTGGTTCTCACCGTCCGGGAGAAGCAATTCGTGCCCAGCGGCCCACCGCGGAACATTCTCAAGTCCTACGGTCAGGTCCTCACCCAAAAGCCGTTCCTACTGGCGCTCATTCCCTGGTCGCTGCACATTACGGGGGTCAACATCATTCAGGGGGGCATGTTGTACTACTTCCGCTTCGTCTATGAGGACGAGGCCGCGTTTCAGATCGCCCTACCGATCCTCCTGGGCAGCGCGATTCTCTGGATTCCGGTGTGGGTCCGGATATCGAGAAGCATCGGCAAGCGCGCCTCCTACAACATCGGTATGTCGATCTTTGCCGCCAGTGTGTTGGTCTTCTTTCTGATCGGCCATCTCTCGGGGCCGATTATTGCCTATATCATTATGGCGATCGCCGGGGTGGGGTTTGCCACCCAGTACGTCATGCCCTTTTCCATCGTGCCGGACGTGGTGGAGTATGATTACGCCGAAAACGGCCTCCGCCGGGAAGGGGTCTACTACGGACTATGGACATTTATGTCCAAAATTGGTCAAGCCTTCGGGATCGGCCTAAGCGGATTTCTGCTGCAGGCGTTCGGCTATCGGGAGACGGTGGCCGGGGTCCTGGTGGAACAGAGTGACTCCGCGATCATCGGAATTCGACTCCTGGTAGGGCCGGTACCGGCGTTCTTCTTCATTTCCGGGGTGATCATCCTGCGCTACTATCCGATCACCAACGAGTACTACCAGCGGATCCGGGCTAAGGCGGAGGCGCGCCGCCGCGGTGAAGTTTTAGGATAAGTGGATCCCGCCCCGCTTATTCGCAAGGTGTGGTAGGATAGCGTCGCACAGGAGGGTATGCATGGATACTGCAATCGCTGGAACAGGGTGTTCCCTGATGGACTATCTCTCCACTGGCATCGATTTTTCAGGGGTCGCGTTTGATCGGTTCCGATCGCGCACCCCCGGTGACGGCGGCCTGGTGCCGGGTCAGCTGGTATTTGCCGAAGGGCTCGAACGGTTTGCGGGCATTCCGTACCAAGATGTCCTCGGGGAGATCACCGGCGGGCGGCCGCCGGCCTCCAAGAATCTTGGCGGTCCTTCGGTGGTGGCGCTGGTGCATGCGGCGCAGCTGCTGAACCCCGCGGGAGTGCCGGTAAGCTTCTACGGCGTCCGCGGGGACGACGAGGTCGGAGCCGATCTGGCGAGTATCGTTTCCCGAACGCCCCTCCACTGGGATCATTACATACAGGAGCCCGGGCACACCCCGTTCACGCACGCGCTATCCGACCCCTCGTGGGATAACGGCGCCGGAGAACGGTCGTTTGTGAACAGCACCGGGGTGGCGGCCGACTTTCGCGCCGCGCATATCGACGACTCCTTCTTCGATCACCCGATCACCGCCTTTGGCGGCACGGCGCTCGTACCGGCGCTCCATGCTGAATTGCATGAGCCGGTGCGCCGCGCGCGGCACAACGGGGCCCTCACCGTCATAAACACGGTCTACGACTTTCTCAATGAATCGCGCAATCCCCAGCGCCCCTGGCCGATCGGTGACAGCGAGGAGACCTACGGCGCCACCGATCTTCTGATTGTAGACGCGGAAGAGGCGCGCCGGTTGAGTGGCGCCGAGACCCCGGAAGCCGCCGCCGGGCGGTTTGTTGAGGCGGGGGTTTCGGCGGTAATTATCACCCGCGGCGCGGAGCAACTCTACGCGGTCGCTGGCGGCGGTCGGTTTGATCCCCTGGAACCGGGATGGTTTCCGGTGAGTAACCGTGTCCAGGAGGAGCTCCGCACCGGGGCGGGAGCCGAGGGGGACACCACCGGATGTGGGGACAACTTCGTCGGAGGCGTGCTGTACGCCCTGGCGGAGCAGTTGCGATCGGGAGAGCGCCGCCTGGATCTGCACCATGCCGTAAGCTGGGGTGTCGCCTCAGGCGGGTACGCCTGTTTCTTCCTAGGAGGGACCACGATCGAGCGCCGGCGCGGTGAGAAACTCGCCGCGGTTACCGAGTACGTACGGGACTATCGGCGCCAGTTAGGAGCGGTCACCGGCGATGCCTGATACTGAGCCGCGGGAAATCCTGATCTTTGGCGCCGGCAATATCGGTCGCTCCTTTGTGGGACAGATCTTTGGGCGTGCCGGCTATTCCCCGGTATTTGCCGATGTCGATCAGGAACTGGTACACGCGCTCAATCGGGACGGGCGGTACGCAGTGGTACACCGCCATCCTGACGGTCACGAGGAGCGCCTGGAAGTTCCCCACGTCTCAGCGGTCCGCGCCGACGATGCTGATGCCGTGGCCCCCGTGTTGCGCCGCGTTCGGCTGGTGGCCACCTCGGTAGGAGCCGCCGTCCTGCCGAAAATTCTTCCCACGCTGGCGGAAGAAGCGGTACGCCGCCAGCAAAACGGAACAGCACCGTTTGATCTGATCCTTGCGGAGAACATTCACGGCGGCGGAGATATGGCGCGGCAGGCGATCCTCGTCGCCGTTTCCGAACGCGCCGGAGAGGTGTACTACCGAGGCTCCCGACCCCATGGAGGCCTTCCCGGAGTCGTGGAGTGCAGCGTGGGGAAAATGGTTCCCATCGTGCCCGATGAGCTGCGCCGCCGTGAACCCACCACCGTCTATGCGGAGGCGTTTAACACGCTGCTGGTGGATGCCCAAGGATGGTCCGGCCCACTTCCGGAAGTTCCTGAGATCCGACCGGTGCAGCCGATTCAGGCGTGGGTGGACCGTAAGCTTTACATTCATAATCTCGGTCACGCCGCCACCGCCTACCTGGGACATCTCTACCGACCGGAGCTTGTCTATATCCAGGAGGTGATTGAAGATAGCTCGGTGCATCGGGAGGTGCGCACCGCCATGGAGGCAACCGGCGCCGGCCTGCACCGCGCATACCCCGGAGTCTTTCGTGAAGAGGATATCGCCGGGCACATCGATGATCTCCTGTATCGGTTCGGGAGTCCGATTCTCGGCGATACCATCTTCCGCGTGGGCCGCGATATTCGCCGCAAACTCAGCGCCGGAGATCGAGTCGCCGGGGCCCTCCACCTCCTGCGCGGCCAGGAGCTACCCACTGCGCCGATCGAGCGCGTCTACCGCGCCGCTCTGCACTTCCGCGCTCGAGATGAGGCGGGCAACCTATTTCCCGAGGACGCCCGCTTCCATGAGGAGCTGGCGTCCCACTCCGATCCCGCCACCTTGCTCGCCAACCTTTCCGGATTTGATCCGCACGCCGACGCAGTCCTGCTGGAGCGCCTCTTAGCGTGAGCCGGAGCTGAGGATTGCTGGGATGTGGCTGGAAGGCGACGCCGGGAGTGGCGACCGCGGCCACAAGGTTGTGGAGCTGGAACTATGCTCTACACCTGTGATGCGCCACGAGCCGCTCATAGGCATTGAAAACTACTGGGCCACATCGCGGATTGGACACCAGCCGATAATCGGGATATATTGTGCGTATGATTGACGCGATGACATCTGCCTACATGGGAATGCAGCAGGCTCAGCTTCAGCAGGAAGCCGGCACCGCTGTACTCAAGAACAGCATCGACCTAGCGGCTCAGCAAGGTTCCGAGATGGCGGGTCTGATTGAAAGCGCCGGCCCCGGTGCCTCCGGAGCCACGGACGCCCAGATTCAGCAGGGGCTCGCCATGACCGATCCGGACCTTGCCCAGAATGTAGATCTCCTGGCGTAAGGAGGCGCGTAGCGGCACTGTCGTAGCCGCTACCCTAGAGCCACTTGCGTCGGCGGAAGTACCACACCATTCCGCCGGCGAGTACCAACATGCCTCCCAGAATTGTCGGATATCCCCACTTCCAGCCCAACTCCGGCATCCACACGAAATTCATTCCGTATATCCCGGCTACGAAGGTAAGCGGGATGAAAATGGTGGCGATAATCGTCAGTGTCTTCATGATTTCATTCATTGCAGCACCGGAAATCGCGGTATAGAGAGGAATCAGGGAGGCGGCCTGCTCGCGGCGCGTCTCGAGACTGTCCTGCAGCATCTCCGTGTGCTCCCGGACATCCTCCGCAAAGGGCAGCACGGTGGTATCGAAGATCGTCGCCTCCGGGGCCACGGCGGCGGTGAGTTCATGCTCCAGATTTGACATCAACCGGCGCACCCAGACACTCACCAGACGAATGTCCTGGATCCAGCGAAAGAGCTCCCGGTCGGTGCGTCCCGCCAGAATTTGCTCCTCCATGTCTTCCAGCTGCTCCAGCAGGAAGGCAGACACCCCACTCTGGGTATCCACCACGGCATCGAGCATCAACGACGCGATGTAGTTTGCCGGCATCGTGCGGACTCGCCCCGTGCCGTGACGGATGCGATCCAGAAGGACGTTCACCACGGGGGTCTCATTGTCGCAGAAGAGGACTACCGTCGGACCGAACTGTGCCAGGGAGATCCGGCTGTGCACGATCTCTCCGCCCAGGGCGGCGGCAAAGGGAAGCAGTACCAACGCGCCGCGATCGGCGGCAGATGGGTGGTCCGGTCCGGTGGAGTGCTCCTCGCCGGTAGAATCCTCACCATCGGAAGCATCCTCACCGTCGGTGGCGTGTTCCGGTACCGCGGCCGCCGCATACTCTGGTCCGGCAAAACTCGCCGCCATGGAGGCAATCTTAACCTGATGACCGACGCTAAACAGATCCTCCCGCTCCAGCGAGGTGAGCGGAAGCGCTGCGGCCGCAGCCTCATGGGCCGGACCCAGTGGCCGCCCCGCCACCGTAATGAGCCGCACCGTAGCCCGGTCATCACCGGAGAGCGCAGGCAGATTGCGGAGTTCCGCGGCTTCCAACTCCATCTCTCGGCTCACCCCCCGGGGGCCGAAGTCGTACACGGTGGCCCGGGAGACGCCGCCGCGGACGGTTACAGACTCACCGGGAGGAGTGTACTCGCCGCGCCACTCTACGTGGCGCTTCGTGAACAGTCGCCGAATCACCCTGCTATTCATGCTGTGCCTCCACCCGATTCCGACCGGCGGCCTTGGCGCGATAAAGCAGCTTGTCCGCCGTGGTCAGGAGCTCATTGTGGTCATCGCCGGCAGTCGGACGGGCCTCCGCGATACCGATGCTGATCGTCACCGGAGGAATCTCTTCATCTCCCACGTGCGCTTCTATCGCGGCGCGAATACGCTCCGCCACCTGCACACCGCCCTCCAGGGAAGTGTCGTAGAGCACGCCGGCAAACTCCTCTCCCCCGAACCGAGCGACGAAATCGGTGGACCGGGGCAGTTCCGCTTTCATGAGCTGCGCCACCCGTTCCAGTGCGCGATCACCGGTAGGATGCCCGTGCGTGTCGTTATACTCCTTGAAGTAGTCCACATCAGCCATGAAAAGACAGATCGGCCGCTCGGATCGCACCGCCTGATCCCAGGCCTGCTGAAAATGTGTCTCATAGTAGCGCCGGTTCAAGAGTCCCGTGAGGGAATCGTGGGTGCTTAATCGCTCCAACTCAGTGACCGCCGTTTCCAGTTGGCGGTTTTTGTCGGCGAGAATGCGCGCGTCTCGTACGCGAAACGCCGTGCGCACGATCAACACCCCCAGGGCCACATACAACGCGATCGCCCACCACCGCACGTACCACGGGGCGGTAACGACCAGCTGCAGTGAGGCCGGTTCTTCGGTCCAGACCCCATCGGCGTTGGCCACCTGCACCGAAAACTGGTAGGTGCCGGGCGCGAGATTGGTATAGGTGGCGAAGTTCCGATTCCCGGAGAAGACCCACTCCTCATCCAGCCCCTCCAAGCGATAACTGTAGAGGTTATGCTCGGGAGCCTCGAAGTCGAGTCCCACAAACTCGAAGCTCACGAAGGAGTCCCCCGGGCCCAGAATGAGGGTACGGTTGTTGAAACTGATCGTATCCGGCTCAAGGGAATCCTGAAACACCTGCACATCGGTGATTTGGACCGGCGGAGCGTGGGTGTTGCGGGTCGAAACGGAGGAATCGATCCTGGTGATTCCGTGACCGCCGCCAAAGAGGAGCACTCCGTCTCTATCGCGCCATACCCCGGACTGGAACTCACTCCCCCGCAGACCGTCGCGTTCATCAAACGTCTCCACATGCCCGGAGGTGGGGTCCAGGGCTGACAGCCCCTGCTGGGTAGCCAGCCAAATTCGTCCGGCATCTCCCTCGAGAATGCCCACAATCGTGTTATCGGTGAGTCCATCCGCCGCCATGATGTGGGTAAACGTCTCGGACTGCGGCAGAAACCGGTTTAGGCCACCACCGACGGTGCCGATCCACAGCCGACCCACGGAGTCCTCGTGAAGCGTACGGGCGGTGTTGTTGCTGAGCCCCTCGGGGTTGTCAGCATCATAGGCAAAAACGTCGAAGTCACCGCTCTGGCGGCGGTAGCGGCTCAGCCCACCGTTGGTAGCCACCCAGATCGCGCCCCCTCGGCTCTCCAACAGGTCATAGATGTGATCATTGCTGAGACTCCGGGGGTCGTCCGAATCGTAGCGGAACACCATGGTTTCCCGGGTGTCGGGATCGTAACGGGTGATGCCGTTGCGATACGTGCCCACCCAAAACCGGCCGTCCTGGTCCTCCAGCATGGAGTAGATGATCTCCCCGGATAACGGTGCGTCAGGGTAGATATCGTGCCAGTCAGTGAAGCGCCCGCGCCCGCGATCAAGCAGCTGCAGCCCGCCGTTGGAACCCACCCACAACCGGTCTTGGGAGTCCTCGTAGATCGTAACCACGATATCGT
>CAYQRW010000006.1:0-30801 GCA_964419735.1 uncultured Spirochaeta sp. | reverse complement strand
ACGGGCTGGCCATGGCGTTTACGGTGGTCATGGTGGCGGGGGTGTTCCAGATGGCGCTGGGGGCGCTCAAGCTGGGTCGCTATATCACCCTCATGCCCTACAGTGTGATCTCGGGGTTCATGTCGGGAATCGGGGTGCTCCTGATTCTCACCCAGATCGCGCCGATGCTAGGTCACCCCACTCCTGCAGGCGGCGTGCCGGGATTGATTGCAGCGCTCCCCCGGTTGCTGGCGGATATCCGGCTGGGGGAAGTGGTGCTGGCGGCGGCATCGCTGGTGTTGTTGTTTGCCGTACCCCGGCGCTTTCGGCGGATCGTGCCGCCACCGCTGCTGGCGGTGGTGGTGGGGACGGTGATCGCGGCGGTTCTGATCCCGGAAGGTGGCTACCGGGCGATCGGTGCGATTCCCGCGGGGCTGCCGCAGATCGTGGTGCCCCGTTTCACCTTCGGCCAGATCACCCAGGTGCTGATCGATGGCGGGATTCTGGCGGTGCTGGGGGCGATCGATTCGCTGCTGACCGCGATGATCTCCGATAGCCTCACCCGCGAACGCCACGACTCAAACCGCGAGCTCATTGGGCAGGGGCTGGGGAATCTCTTCTCCGGACTGTTTGGGGGACTCCCCGGCGCCGGGGCCACGATGGGGACGGTGGTGAATATCCAGTCCGGGGCGCGCAGTCCGGTGGCGGGTATCATCCGGTCGGTGGTGCTGCTGGTGGCGGTGCTGGCCTTGGCACCGATGTTGAGCGTGATTCCCATGGCGGTGCTGGCAGGCATTGCGGTAAAGGTGGGCGTGGACATCCTGGACTGGAGTTTCCTGGGGCGGGCGCACCGCATTTCGACCTCCGCCACGGTGGTGATGTACGTGGTGTTGGCGATGACGGTTCTGGTAGACCTGATCGTGGCCGTAGGAGTGGGGGTGTTTGTGGCCAACGTGCTCACCATTGAGCGCTTGTCCAATCTACCCTCAACCCGGGTGACCACGGTGGATCCCGCGGGGGAGCCGATCGTCAGCGAGGAAGAGCGCAAGATTCTGGAGGCCGCCGAGGGGCAGATCGTGCTGTTTCATCTCAGCGGACCGATGATCTTCGGTGTGGCGCAGGCGATTGCCCGGGAGCACGCCGCCATGGATCGGCGGGGGAGAATACTCATCGTGGACCTGGCGGATGTATCGATGATCGGAACCACGGTGGGACTGGCCTTGGAGAACGTGATCCGCGACGCCCACGCCGCGGGAAAGACGGTCTATGTAGCGGGGGCCTCGGCGGACACCCGGGAGCGTCTGCGCCGGATCGGGGTGATGGAGTTTGTGGCCGGTGAACGGGATACCCGGGGCGAGGCGCTCAGCGAGGCGGCGGCGATGTTGGGGTCGGCTGGATGAGCGAGTCGGTGTGTCTCCACTGCGGGAGATACATGCGGGTCGGCGAGGCGGGCACCGGCACGCCGCGCAAGTACTGCAGTAACTCCTGTCGACGTGCTGCGGGGGCCCGCCTGCACCGGGAGCTCGAGGACGCGATTATCAGTCTGCTGGCGGCGCGGGATTCCCAGAGTTCGATCTGTCCCTCTGAGGCGGCGCGGGCGCGGTGTGGAGACGACTTTCGTCGGCACATGGAAGATACCCGTCGTGCGGCACGTCGGCTTGCCCACCGGGAAATTGTACGCATCACTCAGCGCGGCCAAACCGTGGACCCCGCCGAGATTCGGGGGGCCATCCGTATTGAGCGGGGTGCGCAGTTTGCCCAGGGGCAGCGTGAGTACGTCGGCTGTACTTCCGCTGCGCCGGGCCAACACGGCCGCATAGACTGCCACGAGCCGGCTCCCAGTGTGAGCGACCGGGGCGATGGTACCCCGCCTGCCCACACGGAGCACGACGCCTGCCCGGGCATTCATGACACGGAGCACGACGCCTGCCCGGGCATTCATGACACGGAGGGGCGACGGTGATCCGCGTAGTCTGGTTCCGTAATGATTTGCGGGTGACCGATCATCCGGCGCAGGTGTTTGACACCGAGAGCCTTCGGCTGCTGCCGGTCTATATCTTTCCTACTCGGTTCTTTTCCACTACTGGCTTCGGCTTTCCCAAGGTCGGGGCGCACCGCGCGCAGTTCTTAATCGAGACGGTGCAAGATTTGCAGCGGGCGTTGCAGCAGCGCGGGTCTGATCTGATTGTCGCCCAGGGGCCGCCCGCCGCGGTGCTGACGGCACTCACCCGCCGTTTCGGCGTGGATGAGATCTGGTACCAGGACGAGGGCGGCACTGAAGAAGCCGCGGAGGTTGCCGAGCTCGAGGCAGCGATTATGGGGCTGGGGGAGCTTGGTGGTAGGGGCGGCACCGGCGCGCCGGAAACAGTCGGCGGTGGCCCGCTGGTCCAGCTCCGTCCCCACCACGGCCAGACGCTGTACCACCCGGAGGATCTTCCCTTCGCCATAGCAGAGATGCCGCTGGTATACACCGAATTCCGGAAGGCAGTGGAGCACGGTAGCTCGATTCGCCCCGTCCTGACCGCGCCCCGGCCTCCCGATCAGCTGCCACCGTTGCCCGCACCGGCGGAAGAGATCACCCGCATACTTCGCCCGGATCCGGCAACGCGCGGTGTAACCTGGGGCATCCCCTCCGTGGAAGACCTTTCCGGAAGCCCCGCGCCGCCGGCAGATTCCCGCGCGGCGATCCGATTCACCGGGGGAGAAACGGCCGCGTGGCAGCGAATCCACGCGTATTTCTGGGAACGGGACAAGCTTCGCCGCTACAAAGAGACGCGCAACGGTCTCCTGGGCGCCGACTACAGCTCCAAGTTGTCGCCGTGGCTGGCCACCGGCGCCATCAGTGCCCGGAGCGTGGTCGCCGAGGTTCGCCGTTACGAGGTGGAGCGGGTGAAAAACAGCTCAACCTACTGGTTGGTTTTCGAGCTGATGTGGCGCGATTACTTCGCGTTTCTGCTGCGAAAGTTCGGCACTGCCATGTTTCGTTTTGAGGGTCCCATGACGCGCCATTACCGTTGGGCTGATGACTGGAAGCGCTTCACCGCCTGGCGAAAGGGCACCACTGGTCAGGATTTTATTGATGCCAACATGCGGGAGCTCGCCGCCACCGGGTACATGAGCAATCGCGGGCGGCAGAATGTGGCAAGCTACCTCTCGCGGGATCTCAAAGTGAACTGGCTCATGGGGGCGGAGTACTTCGAATCACAGCTGATAGACTATGACCCGGCTAGCAATTACGGAAACTGGAGCTACACGGTGGGCGTGGGCACCGATCCGAGGCGGGATCGCTACTTCAACCAGGAGGTCCAAGCCGCCAAGTACGATCCCGAGGCGCGCTACCGGCTGCACTGGCTGCAGGGGTCCGCATAGCTGTATACATAACCGTGTTGCACGCCGTATTGAAATGCGAGTTCGGTCAGGGCCCTCGTTTGCTCCCAATTGGCAGAACACCCCCAACCATAACTGCTGCCCTTGTCTCACGCAGTCACGAAACGAGGTACAAAGAGGCAGTTCTCTGGGGTGATGGGCTCGCCTACGGCGTCGAGCGTTTCGTTTTCGGAAGCGCTGAAGGAAGCTCTCGCCCGGTGTGTGGTTCCCGTGCCGTCGCTGCGGTCATTTATGTCGTAATTCTGCGTGTCGGTGCATCCGATGTTTAAGCATGTAGAACCTCCTCACGTTTATTCGATCAGCGGTCAATCAATCATCCACAAGAACCAGAGGCCGGGGACGGCCAGATACCCCTGGTTGTCAAACCAGAGTTGGCTCAGATCGGTCGCGAAGGGTCCCTCCTCCCACTCTATCGTGAGCGATCCGGTTTCCGTCACAAAACCGCCTGTGTCGTTACTCCAATAGCGGTCAGAAACGGTCATGCCTATCGGATACCCGCCCTGGTCAAAGAGGTATGCTTCGTCATAGGTGTCGAGCTGACCCACCGGTGCGTCGGGGTCCTGGTACTCATCTGAGGTAGAGAGGATCCAGCCGGTTGAGCTGGCGGAGATATCGGCCCCACCCGACGATTCGGTTGACCAGGCGCCCGCCTGCTCATCCCAGTCGTACCAGCGCGCGGAATGAAGCACACCGCCCACATAAGAGTAGGTGCCTTTGCCTTCTCCAACCCAAATCTCCTCTCCTCCTGAGGGCGGGCCGTCATTGGACCATGATTCGATCACCGTCAAAGCGGCGTCCGTGTTGTACTCAAATTGTTCTCTGTCCTTTGGCGTGCCGTCATAATACGCCACGTCCATTTGCGCGACCGTACCGTCGGCGTTATGAGAAAACGTGTAGGTGTCTCCGAAACTGTCGGTGTTGTCCGTCACCAGTACCAATAACCCGTCGGCAACATAGGTCAGTGTAAACAACTCGACGGGTACATCCTGCCAACCGGCGCCGCCATCATCTTCGTACTGGGCTACTTCGGTGAGGTTTCCGTCCCCGTCATACTCCATCATCCGAAACTGCTCCAGCTGTCCCAGCGGCCCGTACCTATCGCGCCGCGTGATCTGACCAGCCTCATTGTAGGTATACTCTAACTCGTAGTACTCGCCCCAGGCATCTCCCGAGACGCGGGAGACTCGTTTTGCAAGCACCATGGGATCGCTCGGCAGGGATGTAGTGGTACTCCCTCCCTCACTGCCGTTAGCCCCATCCTGGGCGAGGATCTGCCAGGCAGTGCCATCGTAGATGTAGCTGATCCCGTCGGCACTGTTGTAGTACCCCCAGTTGAGCTCGGGTTCCGCCGGGTGGGTCGTCGCCGTTCCCTGCCACTGGATCGAGACGCCGTCAATGCCGGCAGCGCCGTCTGCGCCATCCGCTCCGGGGGCGCCGTCTGCTCCGTCTGCTCCGTCGCTGCCATCCTGGGCGAGGATCTGCCAGGCAGTGCCATCGTAGATGTAGCTGATCCCCTCGCTCTCGTTGTAGTACCCCCAGTTAAGCTCGGGTTCCGCCGGGTGGCTCGTCGCCGTTCCCTGCCACTGAATTGAGGTGCCGTCCGCACCATCAGCGCCGTCGCTTCCCGCGGGACCTTCCGCGCCGACGAGATGGCCTTCCAGGACCCATCCGCCGGCCTCCTTGCGGTACATGCCGCCGTCGCTCATGTCCAGATAGAAGTCGCCAACCTCCCCCTGGTCAGCCTCGGGCGCGCCGTTCGCGGCGTGCCACGTCGAATCCGCCGTCAGTGACACGTTATACGTCCCCGCGTCAGTCGTCTCTCCGGCGGTCACCGTCGCGTAGAATCCCGCAAACTGCCGGCTTCCCTGCATCACGATAATTGGATAGTCACCTCCCGCCGGGACCCCCGATATCTCAAACGATCCGTCGCTGCCGGTGAGTGCCATGTACGAGGTCGCCCCCACCGCCACGATCCAGCCCATCTCTCCCTCGCCGGTGGCTCCATTCACCACCGTCCCGGAAATCGATCCGGTGGCGGTCAAGAGCAGCTCCTCCACCGTCACGGTGCGCGCTTCAACCACCGTCACGTTTGTCCGCACCGCTCTCTCACTGGAGTCGTTGCTGCTCGCGTAGACCGTGTACGTTCCCGCCGCAAGCTCTTCAAAGCGGTACGACCCCTCCGCGTCGGTAGTCGTCTGGTCTACCAGGGACAACGCGCTCACCCCGCGGGATGCTACACTCTGACTCACTGAGGCGCTCCGCGCGCCATCTACCGCTTCGAGTGACACGATGATCCCCATGTGGTCGCGTGTATTACCGAACTGCGCGGTGCCCTCGATCGTTCCCACACCCATCGCCGGTTCGTTGTCAGCGGTATCCCCGTTGGAATCTTCTTGCGCGCCCAACAAAGCGGGACACCCTGTCAGGACGGGCACCAGAACCGCCGCCACCACTAACATAAACAGTACTTTTTTCATTTGTTGCTCCCTGGAAGGATGGACAGGCCATTTTTACTTACGCCTCATCCAATATTAGGACGTCATTCTGGATACAGCAAGAACTATTTCTAAAAAATGAATATATATGAGTATTATTGTATGATTCAAACTTTATCTAATTTGTAAGGTTTATCGTTGAGATTGCTCGTTGTGCAGGTACGCAGGCAATGAGAAGGGGACTCACGGGGGCGTCGAATGGGCCGTGATGTAATAGGGTAGTGTGCTCGCTACTTCAACCAGGAAGTACAAGCCGCCAAGTACGATCCCGAGGCGCGCTACCGGCTGCACTGGCTGCAGGGGTCCGCATAGCTGTATACAGAACCCTGTTGCAACTCGGGGCTGATCTCGTTCCCCTCAGGTGAGATAGGTGCGCTGTTGCCGCGGACGCGGAACCCCGGGAGGTAATCCACTGTGCTGCCAGGACTTAGGAGGATCTTGTAACACGATTCTCGACACAGCCCCCGTTACCGCAGCGCCCGATCCATATACAACTCCAACTCGATCATCCGCTCCAACAGCTCATCCCGCGGGGCGCCGGGAAAGTTTGCCAGGACAATCTCCTTGGCGAAGAGCCGCCCCACGTAGCGCAGCTTGCTCGCCGATTGCCGCGCAGCGTAGACGAAGTCCGCATGGCCGGAGTTAACGATCACTAACGACTGTTCCGCCTCATAGCGCGAGCGCCACAACTCCCCCGGGGCGTAGCGGTAGGTATAGCCCGGCATTCCCTGCCTCCCCACGGCTCCCGTTCCGGCGCTTCCCGCCCCGGCGCCGCCCAACTCCGCCGTGACCGTAATCGTGGCCCGCGCCTCACACTCCACCTGGTCCTGCCGCGCATGCGCGCGCACCACCGCCAACTCCGGCTCCTCCGGGGCGTGGTAGGTGACGTACTCCCCGGACTCCGTATCCAGCCGGCCGCCGCCGTGTTCCACCACCCAGGTGATCTCCACATCGGAGTCCACCGCCCGCCGGGACTTGTCCCGGGGAGTCGCCTGCAAGTGACACTCCCCGCTCACCGCCACCCGCGCCTTGGCGGGACGGATCTCCAGCCGGTACAACGGCCCCGGGTACTCAAAGAACGCCCGCTGGCCCCCATCCCGATCGCGGGAGGCCGACGGGTCCTCAATCGCCATGCCCGGCGCCACCGTCTCGTCGCGGTACACCCCCGGATCGTCCGCAGACGGAATCGCATCTGGATCGAACTGCGCCGCTGCCGCCGCTTCCCCCTCAGCCGCCGAAGCGTCTCCCGCCTCGAGGGGGCTGCCGTCGGGGGCAGTCCCGCCGGCGCCGGCTCCCGTACCCGGTCCACCACCGCCCGGGCCGTGGCCGTCACCCAGATCACCGTCGGCGCCCTCCGTGCCCGCCTGCGTCTTGCGCCGGTCACCGACGCGGCCTCGATCACCGGCGTTGAGCCAGCCGTACTCATCGGCGGGAAGCATGGAAAACGCCTCCTTCAGTGCCTTGGTGATCCGCTTGAGCATCGCCTTGCTCGCCTCTTCATCCTCGGCGCGGCGGTGCTCCTCGATCGATTCCAGCAGCGCCTCCTCAATCGGCGCGATCGCATCCACAAACGAATCGAAGCCGGAATCGTACACCACTCCGTCGCGGGTGCCGGGGGTGAGCTGCAGGAAGGAGCAATCGATAATGCCCTCCACGTAGCCGCTGGTCCACGGCGGACGGCGAAACGCCTCCGACCGGGTGATATCCGGCAGCACCCGCGTGCCTTGCTTGTGGAGCGCCACGGCCGCGCCGGAGCCGGGTTCCGCCAGGTAGAGCTCCGTGTAGATCTCGCCCAGGGGGGTGCGCGCCTCCGGAAGCCCGTGGAGCAGCTGACCGTGAAACCGTCGGGGTTCCACCAGGAGGTCTTTGCGGGCGGTGCGATCCACGATGCGAATCGACACCCCGGAGCGGGAGATCCGGTCCCGCAGTTCGCTGGCCAGATAGGACTGAATCTTCTCACCGGAGAGATTGCGCACTCCCGGTAGGAGCGGTTGGATGTGGAGGGTGGTCCCGGCGCGGTCAAAGAGCTCCCGGGAGGGGCGAATCGCAAAGTCGGGAGAATCCTTCATCAGGTGCAGCCGCTGCGCCTCGCCCTCCGGCGGGCAGGAGGTGAGTACCAGTTCGTCCCCCACCGTCCAGAAGCTCAAGAGGCCGATGCCAAACTCACCCTGAATCCCCTCGCGGCCCTGCTCCTTGAGGCGCCGTTTGATCGAATCCCCGATATGGGTGGCGACGTAGCGGAAATCACTGATCCCGGTGCCGTCGTCGATCACCTTCAGGTACTGCTCGCCCTTTGCTTTTCCTCGCACGATGGAGATATTGCGTGCCTCGGCGTCGATGGAGTTCTCCACGAACTCCGCGATCGCCTTGAGCGGGTTGTTCTGCGACAGCGCAATAATCCGGATCGCGTTCCACTGGTTGCCGATCCGCAGGCGCCCCTGATTGGGATCCTTCGGCGGCCGCCCGGGACCGCGAGAGGAGGATTTGTTGCCGCCGGTGCTACTGCCGGTGCCGGTTGGGGTGCCAGTCGGGGTTCCGGTGTCGGGGCGGCCGTCGCCGCCGGTGTTCTCTGCCATAGCGCTGAGGGTAGCCGAGGGGGGAGGGTGGCGCAATGGGGCGTAGGACGAATCCGGCGCTCCGCGTTATACTGCAGGTATGCCGCTCCCTAAGGACGAGGAACGATATAGCTGGTCCGACTACCTTGCCTGGCCGGAAGGTGAACGCTACGAGCTCATCGAGGGTGTTGCCTACGCGATGAGTCCTGCGCCCCGGCGGAAACACCAGGAAACATCGCGGGCGTTTTTTCGTCAGATGGACCGAGCTCTCTCCAAACGGTCCTGTCAGGTATACTTCGCGCCCTTCGACGTGAAACTGAGCGCCGATGAAGACGACGACGCTCCCACGGTCGTTCAGCCGGATATCGTCGTCACCTGTGATCGCTCCAAGCTGACCGAACAAGGCATGACCGGTGCCCCCGATCTCGTCGTGGAGATCGTATCCCCCGAAAGCGGCCTCATCGACCGGCGCCGAAAATTTGCCCTCTATGAGCGCTACGGTGTGGGCGAGTATTGGATTGTCGATCAGGACGAACACGTTGTGGAGGTCTGGCAGCTGGGGAACGAGGGATCATACTCGCGCAGGGGCGTCTTCGGGCCGGCGGACACGGTCACCGCCGCGGTGGTACGGGACCTGGTCGTATCACTGGCCGAGGTGTTTGCCGAGGAGAACTGACCGCCCCCTTGCTGCCGCGAAGGAACGTCAGCACACATCAGAGATCGCATATCGGCGGAAGGGCGGTCCCTGTATGGACTGGAATGAGGGCGTCGAAGAGCTTGTGCCGGAGTTCACCGTTCTGAAGAATGGCCACAAAGATTAGACTGCATACTGAACGAGCTGCGCGATGATGTGCAGGAGCCATCTTCGAGGCCCCGCGCCTGATTACGCTACCTGGTCCACTGCCGGCAGCTCGTAGAGCGCCTCAGGTGCCAAGTCAGCTCCGTTTGGCCACACTATCGTCTTTGAAATGGGATCAATCGTCAACTTTGTGAACTGACCGGTATCCCGAAGCGGCTCGAACATCTCCCCCTTCAGCAGTGGCTCGACATCGACCGTCTTTCGTGTGCCGTCGTCGAACGTAATATCGAGCAGATAGTCACGCACGTGCTGGGCACGGTCCACATTAAGAACGTGTTCACTCATAACACTACTCCAGAGGAGGGATCTCTTTGAGGGGTTCATGATTCCTCGCCCGCTACCGCCTCCCAATTCCCAGCGGTTCGATGTGGCGCTCAAAGTGGCGGCGCAGAAGCTCCGCGTACTCCTCCTCGTGGCGGTGCAGCGCGGCGTAGAGCTTGTCCCGGAGTTCTGTGTTCTGCAGGATTCCACCGTAGGAGATGTGCAGCATTTGCCGCGCGTTGGGTTCCTCCAGGAAATTGGCCAGACCCTCGTCTGCCACGGAATCCAGGGCGGGAATAGCCCCAAAGTCCGGGGTGATGTGGTAGAAGCTCAACGCCGTGGGGTAGTAGTCCAGCACAAAGGCGTGGATCTCCCGGTAGAGTTTCGGGTCGTAGAGCGCGATCGTCCGCAGCGCCTCCAGCCAGCTGGTACCGGAGGTCTTGAGGTGCAGACGACCGTGGGTCTCCTCGCCCACGGCGGGGTACGCGGAAAACTTGTCGCTGCCGGAATGGACGGAGATCTTGTAGTTGCCGTGCCGCCGGGAGATCTCGCAGTGGATGCGAAACTGTCGCCGGAACTCCTCCAGATCACCGATGTAGTCGATCGCCTTCTGAAACTCACCGATGAAGCGCGGAGCGAGGCTGCTGACCGTGACCCCCACCACTTCGAGCTCGCGCGCGATAAACAGGTGGTGCTCCGGCAGCGTGGGTGTGGTCGTTTCGTCGATAGATATTTCCAGATCGAAGGCATCCCCGGTGGCTTTCTTGAGATGGTCGTTGACCTCTGCGCTGAGGGTGATCGCCGGGCCGTACATCACGGCGCACCGCTGCGCCTCGAGTTCGGAGAGGACGACCTCCGTGCCGCTGGGTAGCTGGTAGGGCCGGCCGGCGTATTCGGAACTGATCCGCTGCTGCGTGGCCGTATCCAGCTCGCCGAAACCGTTGCGAACCTGGCTCTCCGTCCAGTCCGCCACCTCCGGGCGCATCACTTCGGTCAGGTCCAGGGTGATCATCGGCATGCCCGCCTCCAAGGCGGTGTCGATGGCGGGAATGTTCTTGAGGTGATCGCCGTCGGCGCCGTAGCCGTCGCGGTAGCCCTCCTGGAAGACGCCCCAGGTGGCGTTGGCCACGACATCGGGAAAGGTGCGACCGATGAACTCGTTTTCCCGAACGCTTTGCTGCGCCAGCACCGGCGCCACATCATACTGGCGGGCGGCGCGAATATGCCCGGGAGTGGCAACTCCCAACCGGTCTCCCATGCCCACCGTCGTCGTGCGGTGGCGGAGTGATACCGGCCGGGTCCAGGGCAGGAGCTGGTGCAGGGCGCGGGCGTTGGCAGCGCTCAGTTTGCCCATCGCCAGCCAGGGGGTGGCGGCTGTGTCCGTGGGTGCCGCCGCACCGGTGCCGGAAGGCGCGCCCCCCGCTGCGCCGGCACCCGAGCGGGCGCCCCCCACAGCTCCAGCCACCGCGGTCAGCTCCAGCGCGCCCAGCCGGCCGTCCGCCGGCTCCTTGCCGGCGGCGGCAAACAGAACTCGCGATTCCGCGTCGCGGGCGATTCCCAGGACCACGCCGTCCATCCCCGCACCCCGGAGCCAGGTGAGGCTGCGAAGGTAGACTTGTACCTCACCCGCACCGAGGCGGGGACTCAACGCCGCCGGCAGGTTCGCCACCTCCGCGGCAATACGCGCCTCCGCCCCCGCGGCGAGCAGGTCGTTGTCAATAATAACTGAAATCAGTTCCGGTGCCGCGTTCATGGTGCCTCCTGGGTGCCGGGCACCTCGCGAGGTACCGCATCGATGCCAAAGTACTCGTGGGCGTTGTACCACGATATTCGTTCTACCATATTCCCCAGTAGTTGCATGTCGTGGGGGGCCTCGCCGCGATCCACCCACCCGCCGATCAGGTCACACAGTACGCGGCGGAAGTACTCGTGCCGCGGAAAGCTCAAGAAGCTGCGGCTGTCGGTGAGCATTCCCACGAAACGGCTGAGCAGCCCCAGGTTGGCGAGGCTGGTCATCTGGCGCAGCATGCCCTCTTTCTGGTCGTTAAACCACCAGCCGGACCCGTGCTGAATCTTGCCGGCAACGGAACCATCCTGGAAGTTGCCGATCATCGTTGCCAGGAGCTCATCGTCCCGGGGGTTGAGCCCGTAGAGAATCGTCTTGGGCAGTCCGCCGCGCCTCTCGATCCGGTCTAAGAGACGCGCCAGCGGAGCCGCTACCGGTCCATCCGCCATCGAATCGAACCCCACGTCCGGACCCAACGCGGCGTACATGCGGGAGTTGTTGTTACGCAGCGCGCCAATATGCAGCTGGAACACCCACCCCCGCGCGCGGTACTCCTCTCCGAGAAACTCCAGCAGCGCCGTGGTGAACGCCGCCGCGTCGTCAGCGGAAACGGTTTCTCCCCGGTCTCCCCGGAGCACTCGGGCCAGCGTCTCGTTGAGCCGGTCTTCGGTGTACTCGCTGTGAACCGGCAGGGTTAGGGCGTGATCGCTGACCACGCAGCCCGCGGCGGCAAAGTACTCGATCCGGCGACGGAGCGCCTCCCGGAGCTGATCAAACGTCTCGATCCGGTCCATCTCGGCGGCGGTGGCCAGCTGACCGATCCATTGCTGGTAGGCCGCCGGATCGGAGAGGTTGTACGCCTTGTCCGGGCGGAAGCTCGGCCGCACCACCACCGGAAAATTGGACTGGGCCAGGGCGGTGTGGTGCTCCAAGGAATCGGTCGGGTCGTCGGTGGTGCCCACGTAGCGCACGTCCATGCGCTTCAGGAGGGAACGTACGGAAAACTCAGGGCCGGCGAGCTGCTCATTGGCCCGGTTCCAGATCTTATCGGCGGTGGTTGGGCTCAGGAGCTCGGTAATCCCGAAGTAGCGCTGCAGTTCCAGGTGCGTCCAGTGGTACAGCGGGTTGCCAATCGTCCAGGGTACCGTCTCTGCCCAGCGGTCAAACTTGTCCTTCCAGGAGGCGTCCCCCGTGACGAACCGTTCCTCGATGCCGTTGGTACGCATCGCACGCCACTTGTAGTGGTCACCCCCCAGCCAGACCGACCCCAGGTTGTCAAACCGGCGATCCTCGGCGATCTCCGCAGGGGGCAGATGGCAGTGGAAGTCATAGATTGGCATGCGCTTGGCATGGTTGTGGTACAACTCCACCGCCGGCGCCGAGTTCAAGAGAAAGTCTTCATCGAGAAAGGATTTCATAGGGTACCTACCGTCTGCACTTACGATTTCTTGTGTAAAAAACACTATATCGAAAGACCGGCGGTGTCAAAGGGGCGGGAGGATCGGTGTAGAAATCCGACCCAGGCGGTCGCGTTCCCACTCCTACCAACCAAAGGACGCCGGAGTGCCGCGTCATATGCAAAAAGTTGGATATTTTGTTGTATGCGCGAACATAATGAGGTAGTATCTTCCTCAGGAATATTTGACGGGGAGGCAATATGGTTTACCGGCGGACAAAAGGGATGGCATATCTGACCCTTGGTATCTTGGTGCTGGTCTTGTTGAGTGGCTGTGATTTGTTGTTTGGCACGGAGGAAGAAACCGAGCAAATTAGTGCCAATGGTGGATCAGATCAGACAGTGAACCTTGGTGGGCCCGTAACTGTTGACGGGGGAGATAGCAGTGGAAGTTCCTTGGATTACCAATGGGGCTTTTCCGCAGTACCGGCAACGTCCCTTCTTACAAATACTAATCTTCAGAGTGCCAACCAGCCGGTTGCCAGCTTCACTCCAGATGTCGTTGGGACCTATCGATTGACACTCACCGTTTCGTCCGGCTCCGACAGTGATACCGATGTCGTGGAAATCCGTGTGGTGCAAACCGCCGATGCTCCCACCGCAGATCCTGGTGCTGACCGTGTAGTCGCGGTAGACCAAGAGGTAGCACTTGACGGTAGCCAAAGCAGTGATCCCAATGCAAATCCTCTGACATATCTATGGACCTTCGTGTCGACCCCGACTAATTCCAGCCTCACCAACCAAGATATATCCAACTCTACAACCTCTTTAGCTCGCTTCACACCTGATGTCGAGGGAACCTATCGCTTACTGTTAACCGTGAACAACGGGGAGTTCTCCGGATCCGCCACGGTCGACATCGAAGCCAGCACCTCTGATTTGTCCGAATACAGCGGCGCGGACGCGTCTGGAAACCTCGTGCTTGTGAACCGGTCAAATGAACAGTTGGTTCTCTACCAAGGTGAGACTCCGCTACGCGTGATTCCAAACGACTCAAGTGATTTCCTGATCAATATCCCGAATGCAGTTGGAGGAGCCGTCGATCTCAGGCTACACCGGCTTCAGGATGTGCAGAACGACATCGAGAACCCTGATGCTTCTACCATCTACAAACGGTGGGAAGTGCCTCTCGTCAACTCTACGGCGCTCGCTGATCGGTCTTCGTGGGTGGTTACCGCCGATGAAGAACAATCGACCACTGGAACGGTCACCTTCGACTATCTTGCCGCCGCCAACTCTGATGTTTTTGTGGATGTGTACCTGAACAGCCGTACCGGCGCGCGCCTCACGTCGCTACGTGCCGGTGACGTGGGCAGGTCGGTCGGTATCGGGTACGGCAACTACACTGTCTTATATCGTTACTGGAGATCTGATCAGAATACGGCAGAAGGGAGTACCGAGCTCGGGTGGATTGAGTCGCTTCCCACCGCCGACGGCTCAGACGTGCCGTACTATGTCGTCCTGAACTCATCCCGCACCTCAATGTCTCTCAGGATCCCGTCGTTTAACGGGGGCTCGCAGGCCGTTGACTACGGAGATGTGCTGATTAACAACGAAACCAATCAACCAATCGAGATCTGGACCAATGATAGTCGTCAGATCGAAGAGTTGGTAGTTCTCCTGGATGATCAAGTTGCAGACAATCTGTCCACCATTTTCAATGGTGACGATCAGTCCTATGCCCTTACAGCCGGTGAATACTCTATCGAAGCGAGAGATTTGCAGGGGGCGGTTATTGGAGAGGTCACCTTCACCGTAGAGGCCGGTGCCGACATCCAGATCGATATAAACGGCGAGAACGATATCACGGTTACGACGGAGGTTGACACAGGACTCACCGTGACAAGTGATTTGCAGGCCGCGCCTAATGTCGCTCTAAGCCTTGATTCCGCGAGTATCGGTTACGGAGAGGTGACCACGGCATCCGCCACGGTAGGTGGCTCGGACATCCCGGATGGTGCGACGGTATCTTGGTACGTCGATGGGGAGCAGCTCGACGATGATTCGAGTAGTGTTTCTCTCGGCACCGACCTTCTGGTTGGACAGCATACGATAACGGTAGTCGTGACCCAGGGCGAGACGGCTGGGTCTGCGACCCAATCGCTTACGATACAGTGAAACGAGTGGAGTGCATGATGAAGAATATAGCAGTAGTACTTGGGATCGGATTACTCGCCACTTTGCTGGTGGGATGCCCGAGCCAACTAAGCCCTGATGGCACGGAACGAGCCTCCGTAACATTGCGCGTCAATAACGGGATCGGAACCAACACGCTAACTCCCACCGCCAACCTTAATCTGAATTACCTGGATATCACCTTCTCCAAGGATGGACAGGACGACGTAACACTGACTAACCAATTTTTTCGATCAAGCTATTCCAGAGAGTTCACACTTACCGCCTTCGGAACATGGACCGTCACGGTAGATGGGAAAAACGGGTTCAATGGGGAGATCATTGCACGGGATCAAAAGGAAATTGATGTATCCTCCGCGACTTCTACCGAATCGATCGAGATGGTTCTGACTCCCTTGACCGGAAATGGAGAATTATCAGTGTCGTTGGGTGTCCCCGCGGCCGATGTAACCGTGGATGACATCACCGTAGCCTTTGATCCTGTGGAGGCGGAACAGAACGGCGTAGATCTCGAGCTTACGGAGACCGATGGTTCGAACGCTCTGGATGTGGTGATTAGCTCAGATAGTATCCCCGCAGGTTACTACCTCCTTAGCGTTACGGTGGCTCCGGACGAGGTCAATCGGTATGGGCGTACTGAGGTTGTGCGGATTTTGGAAGGTAAGACCACGTCCGCGAGTTGGACGCTGACGTCAGATCAGGCCGACGGCTTCTCAGTGCCCGCCGTATCGCTGGATCCCGAGCCAGGGACGTACGACGAAGGGCCGCTAGATGTCACTCTTACCCCGTCATCTCCCAATACCTCGGTTCATTACACGCTCAGCGGGCTGGATCCCACGGGTGAAAATGGAACGGTGGTCGCCGAGGGTGAGTCCGTTACCGTTTCTCTCGGGTCCACGACCACAATCAAAGCCAAGGCGATATCCAGTTCCTATGGTGCCTCAGAGATCGTCGAAGAAACCTACACTATCGCGGGTACGACTCCCACGCCGACTGTAAATCTCAACGAAGGGTTATATTTTACCGAACAGACGTTGACCGCGAGCAATTCCGCCTCCGACAATATCCGTTACACTGACGATGGGAGCGATCCAACCGAGAGTAGCTCCGCGTTCCCTTCAGGAGGCTTGACTCTGAATCCAGAAACTGACTATTCGCTCAAGATCGTAGCAACGCCGGACTTGGTCTCCTACTCTGACGTTATTACCCTTGACTATCAGATCACGGGCACCGTCGCCGATCCGCAGTTTTCGGTCCCATCCGGAACGTTAGAAGCCGTCCAATCGGTCACCCTTACCACAACCACGGAGGACGCGACCATCTACTACACCTTGGATGGGACGCAGCCGACTGCCGCGTCGCGCCCTTACCCCGATGGTGGAATCGAAATAGAGGAGAACGTTACCGTTAAGGCGATCGCTGTACGAGATAATTGGGGCGATTCTCAGGTGGTAGACAGCACTTACGAATTTGTAGTGGATGCGGCTACCGCATCTCCAGCGTCACGTACTTTTGGACCCGACGATGACAGAGATATCACGCTCCAGACGCCCACCGATAATGCCACGATCTTCTACACCTTGGATGGTACCGCTCCCAGTTCTTCCGACTCTCGGACCGCGTACACCGATCCGATTACGATCGAGGAGACCGATACCGAATTACGGTTCGTCGCGACTCGAGACGGGTGGACTGATAGCACGGTCGGGTCGGAGACATACGTCTTGAAACTGGACACGCCGGTTGCGGCTCCTGTAACGGTTGATCCGGGCTCAACGGGCACCACTATCACGCTTACCAACTCGCGAGATGGGGCGCGTGCGCTCTATACGACCGATGGTCAAACTCCTACCCTTGCGACCGCGAGTACGGACACGTTTCCTTTCGACGTGGAAATTGATGCCGGACAAACGTTGAAGGTTATCGCACGAGACTCAGGATGGGATGATTCAGATGTGCTCACCGTGGTCTATTGATCTGGTGACCCGGTAGCACCGGCAATGGGGGTGGGGTGAATTCCTAGCTGGAGCGCACCCCTGAGCCAACAGCCGTCTATCCGTGCCCGGGGCGAGTCCCAATTGACAGGGAGGATGCCCCGGGTGAGGATTTGGTCATTGCCCCTGCCCGTCCGCGCTGCGCCCCACCGGCCGTACCACCCCCAGGTTGACGCCAAAGTCTGGAGCCACGTAGCTCGGGGGAAAGTCCTGCACAAAGCCGAGAACCAGTTGGCCGCCGGTCCGGCCGGGCAATGGAACGTAGGCGGCGACATCTATCGAGATCGATGGCTTGCCGATGCGGTAGTAGGAAGCACTGATTGGTGCGCGGCGCACGCTAAAGATCGTTGCCAGCGTGACCTCGCCCACAATGAGGTCGACTCGCCCGGCGCCATGCCAGAGTAGGTTGTTGGTGAGCACGGAGCGCCACGCTCCGGCCCCGGCTACCGCCGCAGCGGAGAGGTCGCCCTGGCCTGAAAGCCGCAACCAGTCCCGCGCCTGCCACTGCAGGTGGACCCCGGCGGTGATATCACCGCTGACCGCGCCGCCGGCCCCAACCGTGGAGTTGGTGCGCGGCACGGTGCTGCCTCCGGCGGCAAGAAACATCCGCACCCACGGTGCCCGGAGAGTTCTGCTGTAACTCCCGCCAACTCCCAGCGAGCCCCGGGGACCGCGAGCGCTCATCACCGCTTGGTCCACAAACTCGTCATCGGGGAAATCGGAAATCTTCTCATCCTCCGGTGAAACCACCTCCGGTGCAATCACCACAAGCGTGTCTCCCCAAGGACGCTTCTCCTGACCGGCGGAAGGTAGGTTGGTGAGATCATGGTGAGTCTGGATGAACGGATCAAGCACGCCGCCCCACAGGAGCCGGCCGGTGAGGTTCACCTCTACGCGTCCATCGCCATCACCCAGACGCCCCGCGGGCTGCCAGCCATAGGAGGCGCGGAGATTGGTGACCTCATAGTCCTCGATCATCAAACGGTCCGGCGTGGAATATCCCGGATCATAGTGGAAGACATTTTTCGTCGACAGTTCGGTGAGCAACCACGGCGCATCGCCGTCGTTCTCCAGAACCTCTCGTATCGGCCCCGATGACAACACCGGCCAGGTGATAAGCCCCGACTCCGCCACCCCCCGCGTCTGCGCAACCACCGGAGCAGCACCAAGTAGGGAAATCACCACTAGAAGCAGCGGGTCTATCGGACGCCGCACCCAACATTTGAAGCAAAGCATATATTCACCCGAATATAACGCGTTCCGCCCACAGGCCCCAAGACCACGCAGCGGGATACCGTCCACATTCCCAGGATTTAGGTTGCAAACGGCGTCATTCGGTTTATAATAGAAGAAATTGTATTCATGGAGAAGATATATGAACACTCCGTTACGGTCAATTATTACAAGATTACTCGCAATTATTGCCGGCGTGGCGCTCCTCGTGGCGTGCGACCAGGTGCTTGGCTCCGACGACGATGATGAGCCATCAGGACCGACCCAGGAGGATGATGAGCCGTTAGGACCGAACCAGCTCGAGCAGTTGGTGGCTGCCGACTCGTGGGTCATGACGGAGGAAGACATTGACCGGCTCCCCAAGATCGCCGGCCTGTCGCCCACCGGGTATGCGATCGAAGTAGCCGACGACGGTACGTTTGAAGTGTGGCTGGACCGAGGCCTGTGGGAACGCTTTGAGTACCAGATGATCAACGGCACAACGCTGGAGCTGACCGGATTGCAGCGTGCCTATGATGACGACAACGTGACGGCGGAATTTGCCTTTTCCGTGGCGGGGGACTCCCTCAATGGAACCTTTTCCGGCACCTCGGACAGCGGCCCCTGGGAAGTCCAGTACGATTTCGAGCGCGGGTCCCTCACCAAGCCGCTCGAATACCGCGAAGATTTCGATGACGGGACTGCCCGCTTCGCGATTTCGGATGAGTGGGATATCATCGACGACGGAACCAACAAGGTGTACGCCCCTGAAACGACGGTAGACGGCAACGCCGATGCGGTCTTCCAGATCCTCGCCGGGCGGGACTTCATTCTGACCGCGGACGTCAAATTTGTGCCGGACGAGACAAACGACGAGACGCCGCAGCTATTCCTGGGCTTCGAGAACAGCAGTGCCGAGGGATACAGCGGTCCCCGCGGGCCGATATTCCGAATCGAGAACTTCAATCGGCTGCGGGCCACGACCGACGAGGAGGCCAATGAGTACAGCGATCACGTGGTGGACACCCTGGAGTGGGATACGTGGTACGCGGTGGAGATTCGCGCCACCACCGATGACGCCGGGATGCACTACCAGTTTCTTCTCGAGGACGAGCCGGTTGCTACCGTCGAGACGGACGCCGCCTTCGTCCAGGGGATCAAGCTCGAAGGAAGTCCCAACAGTCGGATCTGGTATCTCGACAATCTTGCGGTGATCTATCCCGAAACACCCACGATCAACGCCGATTACCTGGCCGGGCGGGATATCCTCTTTCACTACGCCCTGGACGGGCGACGCCACCTCGTTGCGGCGGAGGACTCCGGCGACCAAATGGTGACGATATTCACTCAGCCGGGAATGTTCTTCACCACCCGCCCCATTCCGGGGACGCGTCGAACGGTGACAAGCCAGAGCGTCGACGATAACCTTGACATCTATACGATGGATCCCGATGGGACCAACAAGACGCGACTGACTTCCAATGCCAATCAAGACTACGGCGGGGTGCCTACCCCCGACGGCGCCACGATCATCTTCAACTCCGATCGGGACGGCGGCGATCAGTTCGATCTCTACTCCGTACCGGTAGCCGGCGGTGAGGCGATCAACCTCACCGAGACGACGGACGCGTCGGAGACAGACCCGGAGGTGTCGCCGGACGGAGAGCGGATCCTCTACGGGCGTGAGGCCCACAACGATCCCGGAACACACAGCGAGCTGTGGGTGATGGACATCGACGGGACCAACCACGTCCAGCTGACACCTACCGACTTCCGAAGGGACGAGACCGACGATGGATTTACCGAGATCCACCGCCTGAGCTGGCACCCTGACGGCGAGAAAGCGGTCTTTGCGATGGACAGCGACGAAGACCAGAGCAACGGCGGGACGGGGCTGTATCTCGTCTCCACCGCCTCGACCGGCGCGCCCCACACTCCGGAGGAGCTTGTCGCGCCCACGGATTCCACGGCGTTCTACGATCCGCAGTTCTCCCGGGACGGCGAAACGATCTTCGTGCACGACAACAACTCACCCGGACTGTACGCGGTTGACGCCACTACCGGCGTAGTGACGCCGCTCTTCGAGCCGGCCTCCGAGAACGATCGGAGCACCTACAGCGTCGTTCCCTACTCCCGCGCCGCCGACGGCACGTTTGAGTAGTCGCTCCGCTGACGAGCCGGACGTTCTCATGGCGCGGGCGCGCCAGGGGGAACCGTCAGCCGAACGGGAAGGCATCACCGAGCGGCTACCCCTCGTCCCAGATCGCTTTTGGATAGTGCTCGCGGATCGTCGCGTCCCGCGTCAGGAGCGGCTGGTCGGCCGCGATCGCGGCAGCCGTGATCAGCCGGTCAAAGGGATCCCTCGTCCAGGACAAACCCCGTGCGGCCCGGGACACGACGATGAAGGGCGTCTCGTCCGCCGCGAGGGCGATACGATCGGCGAGGTAGGGGAAGATCGCCTCAGGCCCTACCGCGATCCGCCCGATCTCCAAGAGATACTGCACCTCCAGCTCGACGATCGGCGAATAGACGACGCGCCCATGGTCCAGGGCTGCTCGAGCGCGAGCGGGGAAGAACGCTGCGTCACCGGCGTACAGGCGGACGACGACGTGGGTATCAAGATGGAGAATCAACGTCGGGCTCTCCGTCCCAGATCGCTTCCCACGGTGACTCGATGTCACCCCGCACCACATCGTGTACTTCGAGGCGGTCCCAGATGCTGCTCCGCCGTTCCGGGACGATCCGCACCGTTCCTCCCTTTCGGGTAATCTCCACGGTTTCACCCGTTTCGAGTACCGAATCGATGATGCGATAGAGGTTTTGTCGAAGTTCCGTCGTGCTGATCTTCATACGTACATATTAAACCAATGTACGTACGTTATCAAACCGAAAAGACCAGTAATCTGCAACACACCGCGACGGTCGGTCCGGACCAACGCAGCTCGAGCAGCTGGTCGCTGCCGACGGCACGTTTGAGTAGTCGCTCTGCTGACGAGTCGGTGAGAATGTAGTATCATTCCCGAGGAGGAAGAGATGTCGTCCGCACTCGAACCACGAGTATCCGATCTCGAACGTGCCCTCAAGGAGCTTGCCTACGCCCAGCTCCGCACCGAGCGCTCCCTTGAGCAACTGAGCGACGAGCTGATCGCCTTCAAGGACGAGATGCGTGAATTCAAAGGTGAGATGATCGCCTTCAAGGACGAGATGCGCGATTTCAAGGGTGAAATGCTCGCCTTCAAGGACGAGATGCGCGCATTCAAAGGTGAAATGCTTGCGTTCAAAGACGAGATGGCCGGCTTTAAGGACGAGATGCAGCGCGATCGCCGTGAGATGAATCGGCAGTGGGGTGATCTTGCCAACCGGCTGGGCACGCTGGTCGAGGATATCGTGGCGCCCAACATCCCCGGGGTGCTCAACAGGTACTTCGGGGTCGACGAGCCGGACTTTCTCATGGTGCGCGCCCGGCGGAAGCACCCGACGGATCCCTCGCGGCGGCGCGAGTTCGACGTGATTGCCGTGACGCCGGCGCTCCTCCTGGTCAACGAGACGAAGTCACGGCCGCGCCGAGAGAGCATCCTCGAGTTTGCCGAGTCCTTCGGCGAGGTGGCGGAGTTCTTCCCGGAGTACGCCGATCGCCGGGTGGTGCCGGTCCTCAGCGCCCTCCACCTCGATGAGGAGCTCATCACCCTTCTCACCGACCGCGGTATCTACGCGATGACGATGAGCGAAGATTCGATGGAACTCCGCAACTTCGAGGCGGTATCCGCCGCTTCACGGCAGCTCTGACCGAGGCTACGCCCAGTTCCGATGCGTTCGTTGTCGTGCCGTGATAGCGAGCACGTAGACGTAGTCGCTTCGCCCCGAGAACCGTGAAATCTGGGAGATTTATTCCGAGATTTCAGGGTGCACCGCAATCTCGTGGCGGGCGGCCCTCACCGGACGATCGCGGTGGCCACCACTCCGGCGGGAAGGGCGAAGGCGAGCTCGCCACCGGCGGCGGGGACGGTGCCGACTGCGACGAAGAGGTTGCTCGTCCCGGCGACCCGGGCGGAACCGATGCCGGCGGGAACCATGCGTGGGCCGTCAAAGGCGCGGGTACGGAGAAACGTCCGGTCGGTGGTGCGGTAGTTGTACGCGTTGAGAGACCCAACGGAAACGGAGTTCGAGCCGGAGTCCCCAATCCACGTGCCGGTGTTGATTCGGACGTCATCGGGAGTGGCGGTGTCGTCGGAGACGAGAACGGCGACGCCCCACCGTTGCAGGAGCTCGTCGGAGCTGATGCCGGTTCCATCTACCGCCGAGGCGGCCGCGGCGACCGCCGCCAGCGAGTAATCGGACCGGCTCGGCGTGCCGCCGTATTCCATCAACTCACTGAGAACTTGCACGCCAAAGACGCGGATGAGAAACGCACCGAAGGAGTAGGAGACGGCGTAGTCGTCGAGGGGATCGGCGGCATCCCAGGTAGTGAGGGGGGTCCGCGAGGCGATGTCGTTGTACCGGGGCATGCGCCCCGACTGGTTGCCTGCGGTGCCGGCACCGCCCTCGGACCACGGGACGCCCCGGGGACCGTCCACCGCGATCGCCCGGGCGACGGTCTCCTCTGCCGCCATCGCCATCAGCTCGTCGAGCCACGTGGCGTAGACGGCGGCATCTCCCCGTTCCACCGGCCGCTGATAAAACTGGACCATGTGCTGAAACTCGTGGGCCAGCGTCGCGATCGCCTCCTCGGGCCAGTAGTCGTCCCGGGACCACAGGCCGTCGTCGGTGCCGTCCTTGTTCGCCGTGTCCGCCAGCAAGGCCGAATCCAGGTAGAACATGAGGCGCTCGTTGCTCTCGAGGTACGAGCTGCGCCGAAAGCTGTCGCCGGACCAGAAGTAACCCACCGTCCGGCTTTCACCGGGGATCGGCACCCCGTCCCCCTCGATGTCGTAGAGGAGGACGTGGATGTCCCGGCGCTCCGGTGCGATGACGTTGAAGACGTCGTGGTCGCCCCAGGGAACTCCGAACACCCCGGTCATGATGTCAAAAATATCGTCGGCGGCGGGGTCGAGAAACGCGTCCGCCACGGCGGCGCTCATCTCGCCGGTAACCGCCGGCGTCCCGGCGGCGACGTCCTTCCAGACGTAGAGGGACCACTCGCCCTGCCGGCGGACCGCATCCACCGCCGCGGTGATCGTCCCGTCCTCCGTCCTGATCGGCTCCGGGTCGCCCAACGCCCACGAGGAGAGGGCCGTGGTGGTGGAGGGCGTGATCTCGCGTGGTACCGCGCCGCCGGCGTCTCCCGCGGCGCCGTCCCGGATGAGGGGTGGGTGATCAAACTGCCCGGGCCGCCCACGGACGGCGCGGGGTTCCGCGGGCGGTGCGGCGAGCTCGGCCGCGGTGGCCCCGGGGAGGGCTCCCCCGGAAGATGCACCATTCCCCGACACCGTCGCTCCTTCCAGCGACGGAAGGGGGACAACCTGTCCCTCGCTGCCACCGTTGGTCATCACCAGAAAGAGGTACCGTCCCGCCATCGAGGCGGGAATCGTAACGACCTCCGTCCCCGCGACGGCGTCGATAACCTGGTAGTGAGAATCGCCCCAGTCGGGCAGAACTGCGGGCTCGGCGACGGGCGGCGCAGCGCCGTCGTCAACGCTGCGCGAGGTGGAGGTGGGCTGGGTGCAGCCGACGAGGGTGAGGACTACCCCGAGTGCTGCGACACGGAGAAACGATGAACGGATACCAGGAGAGCGGCCGCCAGGGCGATCCGACGGCCTGCGCTGTGAAAGAAACTGTGACGACAAACTCACGGGCGCTCCAATGTGGACCCGTCGTGCCGGCGGTGACGGCTCGTCCCCGCCGACACGTGGTCAACTACTCCGCGGCAAGACCGGCGATCTCCGAGGGGGACAAGGCTCGCTGGTAGAGTCTGATATCGTCTAGACTCCCTTGGAAGTTTGCCAAGGCAGCCACCGACGCGATGGAGAACGGCGCGAAGTTGTTAGCCGTATTATTCCACGTACCGCTGGTACGCGGCACCTCGTTGACCAAGTCGCCATTCACGTAGACCTGGACGATACCATCATTGACGCCTCCACTCCAGTCGATAACGACGGCGAAGTGCGTCCACGCGGCATTGCCGAAATCGAGAATACTGTACAGATTCCCCGATTCCGACCCCGCGACGCCCGTAGCGACGTATCCCCCGGACGCGTATCCGACGTATGCGGTGTCAGATCCATTATCAGCAATGTAAAGCTTCACACGATTGCCCATGGCGAATACCGTGTAGTACATCGCGCTCGCATCCAGGGCACCGGTATCCAGGGTTTGCGCCCAGTCTTTTGCCCAGAAGCTTACCGTCAGGGTATCGCCGGCAGTACTATCCGGCCCCCAGGTGTCGTCTCCGGCGATGCTGGCGGATTGGCCACCGTCGAACATCAGTGCCGCACCGGCAGCCGAGTTGCGATCGACCGTATTGATCAGCGTCCCGGTAGGTGTGGGACTAAGATCTGCCGTCGTGGAGTTTGCGTAATCACCGTTGAGCAGCCACTCACCCAGTAGTGCAAACTGAGTGACATCGCCTTCCTGGTCCACCTCATACGCGCCGATCGAGATCGGTGCGGTCCGCTCGAAGCCGGTATAATCGGTCGGGACAACGCCGAGGGACGATGGGTCACCGCCGGCACGGAGTTCGATCGGGGCGTTGGCGACGGACGGCGCGTAGTTGTTTGTGCCCTCCAGCCACGGATCAACGCTGACGTTGCCGGTGGCAAACGTCTGGCCGTTGAGCTCGGTGACGGTGTCACCCCAGGAGGGGCCGGCGACAGAGTTGAGATCGAAGAAGAGATTCGCGTTGACCTCGCTGGCGCTGCCGCCGCTGGGATTGACTCCGGTGTGGCTGGCTGCTCCCGTACCCTGGAAGATGTTGTTGGTTGCCACCGTGTCCGTCGCGGCATCCAGCGCCAGTCCGGTAAACGTACGGTTTGGATTCTCGTTGACCACGGTGTTGTGGAGGAAGGAAACACTTTCGGTCGCAGCCGTGGCTACTCGGAGCCCGGTGAAGTCGGGACCTCCGGCGGTCCCGTTGTGCACCACTACGTTGTTGGTCACTCGGTAGAACTTCGCCTGCGGCTGGATACCCACGAGCGAGGATCCGGGGGCGTCGCCAAACGTGAAGGTGTTGCTCTCGATCACGATCGGGTTGGCCGCATCGAGTCCATCGCCGGTGAGGTTGATCCCAAACCGGGTGTTAACGGTGTCGGTGGACTGGGCCAACTCAAAGCGGTTGTTTGCAACGACCAGGCCCGGGGCTCCGCCACTGATTCCGCGCAAAGTGGCAGGGGGCGGGTCTACTTCAGTGGACTGGCTGTCGGAGATGAGGTTGTCGGTGATCGTCACGTTCTGGCCGAACACCCTAATTGCCGCACGAGTCCATGCTTCTGACGGCTGGATCTGCAGGTTTCGCAGGACAAGGCCGGATCCGCCGCTATTGACCGTCAGCGTTGCCGACTCGGTTCCAATGGACTTGAGGAGCGTGCCGTCGCCTTCGCCCTGAATGGTGAGATCCGGGGTATTGACGGATACCGCCTCGGTGTATGTTCCGGCGGTCATCGTGATCGTCTCACCCGGGACGGCGGCCGTGAGTGCTTCACCCAGCGTGCCGAATGCCGTCGTAGGCGACCCGCCGTCACCGCTTGCCGGCACGTCGGAGTTGACGTAGACACCGTCACGGATCCGGAAGAATCCACCGGCGCTGTTGCTGTTGACCACTCTCCCGCTGACCGAGCCGTTGACCGCAAAGACGTACCAAGAGTAGCTGGATCCCGCGAAACCCTCGGTGAAATCGAAGCTCGTCTCATCTCCGTCAACGGTAAACTCCTGGTCGGGACTTAACTGACTTCCTCCCACCCCGACAACGTAACTGTCCGCACCCGCGGCGGCGTTCCACTCCAGCGTCACCGTCCCCGGTGCCACATACTCACCGCTGAGAGGGGAAACCACTTCTGGTTGGGCTGGAACGGTTCCCGTCCAAGACACCGGCTCAGACTCACCAAATCCGTTGTAGGCAACTACCTCGACGGTCACTTCCTGTGCTGCCGGGACTGGCACGCTTAAAGCGCGCCATGGGTCGAAATTGTCCAGGGGCGTTGTTTCGATTCCATCTACAAAGACACGGTACCCCGAAGCGGTGACGGCGTTGGCCGTCCAGTCCAAATCAACTTGCGCGTTCGGCGGATCCGCTGGAGGATCTTCATTCATGTATGTCGGAGAGACGGTGACCATGAGATCTGTCGGAGCTTCCGGCGGAGAGCTAATCTGCGCCTCTGTGATCACGAGACCCGTTGATCCGTCCACAGCACTGACGTAGCGGGACTCCAGGTTAGTGAAGACTTCCAGCGCCAGGTTGAGATAGCTTCGAGTCGCGATGGTGCCGCGACCGTCGGGGCCAACCAACTCCGCCGTCAGCAGGTATCGACCTATCGGGAGCTCCGGCATCGCCCATGAAAGGGTTGTAGCGGAAATGAGGTCGAACTCCGGAACCGGCGACGGTACCGTTTGGTCATCCCGGGCGACAAGGGTGACGTTGACTACCTCGGAAATGGCCCCCGAGGGAACCGTCACTTCAAGAGCCGCGGATCCCGTCGTGTTCGGGAGTTGGCGAGGTTTGACGGTCAGTGGCTGTGGAAGCGATTGCGTCTCATCCGCCACAACCGTGACGGTCTGGTTGTCCGAGCGTGCCGACTGCACTCCGTCCGTGTTGAAGCCTCGGGCAAAGACGGTCCAGGTGCCTTCTGGAACGCTCACCGCCACCGGCTGTCCGGGATCGGTGATGTCGCCGATGACGGGCCCATCGGTGAAGACCACCTCGTACGTGGCGATCTGATCCGCCACTGCCGGTACCATCGCGCCGGATGAGCTCGCCGTCAGGCCCTCGCTCAGCGTTAGCACAACGGTTCCCGTCCGGGCCGAATCCGACCCGTCATGTGCAGCCTCACCGAAGGGGCTGAAACATCCGGTGAGAACCACCGTAAGAATCATTCCAGCCATTGCTGCTTTCATTGATTTTCTCATCTTCTTTCGCTCCACGTTGACCATTAGTCCTGCCCCTGCTCAAGAGGTCCAGAGCCGGATCCTGTCAGCTGTACAGCCACCGAACCGGTGAGGCTGTTTCCATTGGCGTCGTCCGCGAGGACCGACACCGACTGATTTCCGAAGGAGAATGATAGGTCTTCGTTCTCAACGGCCGTTTGTGCACGATATGGGAGGTAACCGAACCACGCCGATGTATTTGGGTTTCTCACGAACGGCACATCCTGTGCTTGCGCGTAGGCGGGTGGATTCTGTCCATTTACCCGCCACTGGTGCCCCGTAGCGCCGGAGGATTCAACAATGAGATAGATCGGATTGGAGAGGTCCATCGGAACCGGCAGCTCATACGGTTCCGCGAGTGAGAGCAGAATTACCGCATCAGAAAATGGATTTCCGTCCAGGACGGCAGAAGAAAGATCGATCAACGGATCGCCATTGGTATCGACAAAGCCATTGAACGAAGGGATCAGATACACATCAAAGCTCATCGCCGACAGAGTAGGTTCTTCTACCTCTATCCCCCCAGTGACCGTCCCCGACGGATCAGCCGTGGTAAACGTCCAGACCGTCCCGGTGGTCACGACGCCGTCTACGACGCTGTCAACCCGCCACTGGTAGGTGGTACCGTCGGCGAGGATACCGAAGCTGGTCTGAATCAGTGAATACCCGACGGAACTGGTGCTCGTTCCCGAGATCGTCGGCGACGCGGGCAACGTGCTTCCCTGTTCTGCCAGATACACATCGTAGTCTGTCGCCCCGGTGGCATCCGCCCAATCGAGAACGAAGGAAGAGCCCGGGACCACATCCACGGCACCATCGGCCGGTGCAGGCGAAGATGCCGCCGCCGCGGGCGTGGTATCTTCGTCACCCGTGTCACCCGTGTCACCCGTGTCACCCGTGTCACCTCCAGAGTCATCCGTCACGGTGATGAGGACGGTGTCGGTGCTGGTGAACTGCGTTGCAGCCAGGTCCCTGGTCGTCGCGGTGACGCTCAGCTCTACGGCGTAGGTGCCGGCCACGTCAGGCGTTAATGACGTCGTTAGCCCGGTGCCAAGAGTTGCACCGAGCGCACTTGTTGCGGGAACGCCAATGAGACGCCAGCCATACGAGAAGGCATAGGCATCGGAGGAAGTCGTCGACCCCGTAGAACCGTCCGCGCTCAGGGAAACGACGTCTCCCAACGCCACATTCTGGTCATCTCCGGCGATAGCTCGGGGGACGACAGTGAGGGTGACATCGTCGGTGTCCGCCTCGCCCCCCGCCGCCACGCGCAGACGCAGTCCGAAGTTCCCCAGCGCATCCGGTGTGAACTGGGCGGAGATGTCGTCTCCCTGGGTCACGTTGGAGGCCCCGGTTTCCCGAACGGACTCGGAGGGTATACTCACCAGGGTCCACTCAGCGGAGGTGATCTCATCGCCGTCGGGATCAAACGATCCGGAGCCGTCCAGCGTCACCGCGCCGGTACCGATCTGCACGGTGCGATCCGGGCCGCCATCCGCCACCGGCGGTCCCTCAACGGTGATGAAGGTGGTGGTCTCGGTGATATCCTGGCCATCGTCGACGGTGAGCCGGATGAAGTAGCGCCCGGCCACATCCACCTCAAACTCGGTCTGATCGGTTGTGGGCGCATCGATTTGCGCTTCCGAACCCTCCGGAACGGCCTGGAGGGACCAGCGGTAGGTGAGATCGGCGGGACCATTGTCGGGGTCGTCCGACCGGCTTCCATCCAGCCCCACGAAGTCGTCGACGGCAAAAACGCGTTGAGAATCGGTGAAGTTACGATTGGTGGTGCGCGCAACTGCCACGGGTCGCTGGTTGCCGGCCACTCCCGGTCGGGTGAGGCCGAAGTAGAGCTCCGTCTCCGTAAAATCATCCGCCGCAGCTACGCTGAGGAAGAACGTTCCCGGTCGCGGCAGCCGCACAAACACCTCCGCGTCGGATGGAGCCGCGGAACCGTTGATTCCGCCTGCAGCATCCGCCGCGGTCGGGTAGAAGACGACCGCCTCGGGGCCGCCGCGGTTGCGCCAGCGGTAGGTCACGGTGTCTCCGTCGGGGTCGCTGCTCTCGCCGGCGTTGAGACGCACGATCGTACCGTCCCCGTCCACGGTCAGTACCGGCGAGTCGTCAGATCGATCTTCGACTCCGGCGGTGTAGGAGGTGGCGGTGCCGCCGCCGATGGCGATTGCAAGGGACACTTCCGGGGCGGTGTTATTGGCCGCGGCACGACCTTCCGCGATCAGCGTGTCGATCTGCTGTCGCAACTCGGCGACCTGCTGGGTGAGATCGGTCAGCTCAGACTCGACCTCCGCGATTGCGGCGCCGATTTGCGCGGACAACTCGTCTGCGTCGAAACTCGTATTGCGCTGTGACGCCCGCGTTGTTCCCTCCGAGGCGCCCCGGGCCACTTCGTTGACGATGGTCCCGTAGTTGATTCCGTCACCGCCAACGCGATCACGGGCGAGACTGTTAACCCCGCGGCTGCTTCCGTTCACCGCGGCTCGTACGGAGATCGTGATGTCGAAGGCGAAATCGGTATCCCCGCTGGCATCGGCGAGCGCCTCGGTAGTTGCGGAAGTTACCTCGCGCACCACCCGGGCCAGCGTAGCTTCCAGCGAGGCGGTATTTGTGAACCGTACGTTGCGCACTGCCCGCGTCGTGTTTTCCGTGATCGATTGCACCAGAGAAGAAATGCCGGCGTCGTTGAGGGTGATGCCGGTACGGCCGATTCCGCTGGTGGCACCGGAGGAGATTTCTCGCACCAGTGCCGGGAGCTCGCCGTCTAGATCGACGCCGTCCAGGTTGGCGTCGTCAAGGTTTTCGGTTATGGAGGTGGTGATGAATCCTACGGCGCTCGCTGCGTTTTCCGCACCGACTTGTGCACCGCCGAGGGAGCGCACTGATTGCGAGCTCACTTCGCGCAAGGTTGGTCGGACATCTCGCCCGGTGATACCGGCCCGCCGCAAGCTGCGTACGGTGGCACCCGCGGTAATCCGCGTGGCCTGTGCCGTTCCGGCGCCGGCCGAGAACCCTGCCTCGTCCAGGTTTTGTATAGAGATCTGCGCCACCAGGGCAATCAGCGCGGCGCTGTCACTGACGCTGCTGGCGGTGAAGCGTCCCCGGCTGGAGGCGCTGAGAAGTCCGCGCGTGCTCGCGCTTACGTCTCCGTCGAGGGAGCTGATCGATCCCACTGCGCTGGAGACGATCGCATCCAGGATCGCCTCGCGCTCGGCATCATTGCCTGCGATGGAGGAGTCCGCGAGGGACCGCTGAGCACCGCCCACCAGACCGGTCAATACCGCATCCGGAGCGTCGGTGTCGCCGGAGATTGAGCCCACGGCACCGGACACGATCGCCGCGATCGTGTCCTCATCCAATCCAGCGTCGGTGAGGCCTGTTTGTAGGGCCGCTTCCGCTACGCTGCGGTTGGTTGACGCGGACGGATCGGGAGTCACGGTTCCGCCACCGCCGTCGTCCCCACCATCATCGGTGGAGCCACCACCGCCTCCACCACCGCCACCAGAGCTACCAAACAGATTGGGGCATCCGCTCAGTAGGATAGGGCTTCCTGAACAACAGCTAAGAATATACAGCGAAACAAGTTACGTGGTA
>CAYQRW010000005.1:0-35321 GCA_964419735.1 uncultured Spirochaeta sp. | reverse complement strand
CCACCGGCAGCGGATCTCGTCGCCTGGGAAGTATTGCCACGATCCGCGACACCGGTGCCGATGTCCGGGAGCGGACTACCTTCTTTGATACCACCTCCGGTGAGCGGGATGAGAACACCGTCTTGGTGGGAATCGTGAAGAGCCCCGACGGGAACACAGTGGACATCGCCGCCGAGGTGATCGAGCGAATTCCCGGAATCCAGGCGCAGTTGCCCGAGGGAGTCAGCTTGCGCGTGACCAGTGACAACTCGGTAGAGATTCGCGATACGGTGAATGATACGCTCATGAATATCGGTCTGGGAATCGGCCTGACGGCGCTGGTGCTGCTGTTGTTTCTTCACGACCTGCGCTCTACTTTAATCGTGGCGCTGGCGATGCCGATGTCGATTATTCCTACCTTCTTTGTTATGGACTTTCTGGGAATGTCGCTGAACCTGATGTCCCTCATGGGTATTTCTACCGCCGTGGGAGTACTGGTGATGAACTCGGTAGTGGTACTGGAGAACATCTTTCGCCACAAAGAGATGGGCCACGACCGCACCACCGCCGCCGGGGGAGGTACCTCCGAGGTGGTAGTGGCAGTGCTTGCCTCGACGCTGACGAACATCGCGGTCTTCTTGCCGATGGCCAACATGCAGGGAATCGCCGGACTGTTCCTGCAGGAGTTTGCCCTCTCGGTCTCCTTTGCCACGATCTTTTCCATGATCATTTCGTTCACGTTGACCCCGATGCTCGCCTCCCGGCTGCTGCCGGAACACGACCGGAAGAAGCATCCCCTTGGGGATGCCCTGGAATCGGGGTTTCACGCACTGGAACGGGGGTACGCCCGCCTCTTGGAACGTGTTCTCCATAGCCGGCTCCGCAGCGGGGTCTTGCTGGTGGTGACGGTGGGGCTGTTCGTGGTGGCGATGATCGGATTTGGCACGGTGCCGTTTGAGTTTCAACCGGAGCAGGACAGTGGACGGGTACGCGTGGATGTGGAACTGCCGCAGGGCACCGCCCTGGAGAACACCGCCCAACGGCTGCGCACGATCGAAGAGCGCGCCGCCGCCTTTGATGAGGTCACCACCATCGTGACGACCCTGGGTTCCTCCGGAGGCACCTCCAGCGGCACCAACCTGGCCGGCGTTGATATCGAACTGGTGGACAAGGGCCTGCGGGATCGCAACAACGTGATCGCCGCCCGCATCGCGGAGGACCTGGCGGATATTCCCGGCGCGCGGATCCGCGTGGGCACCGGCGCCAACGCCATGGGTGGGGGCGCGGCGGTCACGTTCTACCTGCAGGGGCCCGATACCGCCACGCTGGCGGACTTTGCTCGGGAGGTGCGGCCCCGGCTGCAGGAAATTCCCGGCCTGATCAACGTGGATATTTCGAGCAAACCCGGTCGGCCGGAGGTGGTTCTGCTCCCGGACCGCCTCAAACTCGAAGATGCCGGTCTATCGGTACAGGATTTATCGATGGCGATGCGCGCCGCGGTGGAAGGTATGGTCACCACCACCTTTCGCGACGCCGGCGGTGAGTACGATATTCGGGTGATGATGAACGATGCTGACCTGCGCGGCTCCGATGACGTCGAGACGATCATGGTCCCCACTCGGGCGGGGCTGTTCCCCCTGGGCCATTTCGCTGAGGTGCAGGTGCGACAGGGAATCAACCAGATCCTCCGCGAGGACAAAGTGCAGGCGGTGGAGATCACCGCGGATCTCACCGGCGGAGTTGTATTGGGTGAGGTAAGCGAACCCATCGAGGAAGCGGTGGCAGCGCTCAATATGCCTGACGCCTACCAGCTAAGCTGGGGGGGCGATACGGAACTGTTGGGAGAGACGGTGCAGGAGTTCCTCTTCGTCTTTATTCTGGCGATTCTGCTCACCTATATGCTTCTGGCAGCGATTCTCGAGCGCTTCGGTCAGCCGTTGCTGATCCTGTCCACCGTTCCGTTATCGCTGATCGGCGTGGTTGCGGCGTTTATGCTTACCGGCAAGACGATGAACATCGTGTCCATGCTGGCGATCGTGATGCTGGTGGGGCTGGTAGTGAATAACGCGATTCTGATTTTGGACTACGCCAACCAGCTCCGGGGGCGGGGCATGGGCGTACGGGCGGCGCTACTGGAGGCGGCCCCCACCAAACTCAAACCGATTCTCATGGCAAACATCGCTACCATGTTGGGCATGCTCCCCATGGCGCTGGGGCTGGGGGCTTCCGGAGCCGAACTACGTCAGCCCATGGGTATCGTCAGTATCGGTGGTCTCTTCGCGGCGACCTTCCTCTCCCTGTTTGTCATCCCGGCCCTGGAAAACCTGATCGAGTCACGCGCATCAGACCGAACGGAGGCGACATGAACCATACAAAGAACCTGAAGGTGCGGCTTGGTGGCGGCAGGCGGGGCGCCGCGGGCGGCGGTAGCTCGCATGGCGGCGCCCCCCGGAGTGCTGCCGTATATAGCGGTGCCGCCCAGGGTGCTGCAGCCCGCGGCGCTGCAGCCCGCGGTGCCATAACCGTCATCACCGCCACCACCGCGGTCGTGCTCGCCCTAATCCTGCCGACAGCGGCGTTCCCCCAGGCGTCCAGTTCAGAGGGTGCGGATGGCGCGGCCGGAGCGGAGAGCGCCGACCGGGGGCGACGGATCGCGCTGGAGGAATACCTCTCCCTAGTGGAGGCCAACAGCCTCCGGCTGCGCAACGCCCGCACCGACCGTTCCCTGGCGGAGGCGCAGGAGCGACTGGTGCGCTCCCAGGTCTATCCCACGATCGCCGGCCAGGCAGGGTACACCCGCAACTTCCTCGATATTGAGCAGGAGGTGCCGATAGGAACCAGTAATCAGGAGATCCCGGGCACGAACATATACCCGATCCAAACACAAACGATCGACGTCAACCAGGACAACGAGTTTTCCTTCGGGCTCTCGCTGCAGCAGAAGCTGTTCGACCTGAACGTGTTCCGCGCGCTAGAGGCCAGCGGGCAGTTTATCGATCTCACCAGCTCCACCTATGAGGCGCAGCGGCACGGTCTACTCACCGAGGCGAAGCGCCTCTACTTCCAGGTATTGCTACTGGAAGAGGTGCTCCAGGTGCGGCGCAGTTCCCAGGAGATCGCCTACGACAACTACCTGGAAACACAACGCCGGTTGGAAAACGGCATCGCCTCGCCGCTGGAACTGCTGCGGGCGGAGGTCAACTGGAAGATCACGGAGCCCGACACAAGCCAGGCCGAGCGCAACTTGAACGTGGCGCTGCAAAATCTTAACACCTTTGCGGGCCTCGATCAGGGGGAGGCGGTTCAATTGACGGGGTCCTTCGAGGACTATCCGGAGCTCCCTTCTTTCGATGGTGCGTTTTCCCGCCGCAGCGAACGTCCCGACTATCAGGCGCTGATGAACCGTCGCCGCCTGCAGGAACTAAACGTCTCCGCGGAGCAGGCCAAGTTCTATCCGAGTCTCTCCGCCTCACTCAGCTACGGCTGGCAAGGCAGCGACGACGGGTTCGATCTGAGTGCTGGGACCGACGTACTCACGGCGGGACTCAATCTCACCATACCGATCTTCTACGGCGGGAGCCGATTCGCGTCCCTCGAGCAGGCACGGCTGGAGTTGAGCCAGGCGGGAACGGCGATCGCCATGGAAGACGAACGGATTCTCACGGAACTGGAGACGCTCCGGCTCACGCTGGAAGAGTCCCGGCTACGGATCGATTCCGCCGAGCAGACGCTGAGTACCGCGGAGCGCGCCTATGAGGTAAGTGAAACCTCCGTGGCCAGCGGCCTGGCAACCCAGCTCGAACTCAAAGACGCCCGCGTGAGTCTGGAACAGGCCCGCCTCAACTACGTGAGCGCAGTCTTTGACTACCTGAGCGCCTACTTTGACTGGCAGATGGCCACCGGCCAGGGAGACCACGCGCTGTAGATCCGGGGGCTGTGTCGAGAATCGTGTTGCACAGCTGCCGGTAAGCCCTTACCCAATCGAGACATAGCAGGCGCCGGTACCGTTACAAAAGCTAACCTACCGGCCCTCAGGGATTTAGCTCACGAACCGTAACACGATTGTGGACACACCCCAAATTAGCCCGGAATCGAGAACTTGGTGGGGTCGAACTGATCATCCCCCAGCCACAGATCGATCCGGGTGCCGCCCTCACGCTTTTTGATCTCCCCGTGTTTCACCTGCCAGCCCACCAGGTTAAGTCGGGCGTTGCCGAGCATATCCACTCCGGCCATCGACCCGTAGTAGCCGGCAAGTTCCGGCCTCTGGGTGGCGTGAAGAGATTCGTTGATCTCTTTGATCTCCTGATCCGTGCGCTCCACATCATCCAGGATGCTCAAGTGGAATCCCTCCGGCTCCAAGTGCAGGTTAATCACCATACGGCTGGGATCCGAGTCCAGTATAAAATGCCCCACCTCACCGATCAGGTGGAGTAACAGTTCGTTTCGTTGCTTCATTTTGCTCTCCGCTCCGACTGATGATGCCACTCCATCACGGACGCCACAAGGGTTGCGGTCAATCCGCCGGCAAATCCGTTGTTATACAAGGCGAGACCGGAATGCCATCCTCCTGACCGCATCACGATTACAAAGTGGAGGAATCCGGCGACAAACCCAACGCCAATCCCAAAACTCCCGGCGAGCGGCGCCAGGGTAGTGCCGAAGAGAAGCGCCAAGATCGGCCCAGGGGCGGCAGGATTAGCGCCGAAGAGGAGCGTGGCGGCAAGGATTCCTACCGCCACCGGAAAGCAGTTCCGGGGATGCTTTCCGAACGCCCCAAATCCTACCACCGTAAGAATCCCGCCGATCACCGGACCGTTCAGCGGAGCGCCCACCGCCAGTACATATCCCCAACTCAACAGCCCCAGTACCCCCATGTTCACAAGCGCCCCCGGGGCAGACACCATATCCATGAAATCGGAGGGCAGCCGCCCACTGAGTTCGGAGATCTTCACAAAATCTGTGAGCGCACCGCGGCCGTGGCGGACAACGCCGGAGCCGATCAAAACGAGCGAAAGCGTCGGAATCAACAGGACCAGCATCAGCCCGGGATCACCGTTCCACTGCCGCAGGCCTTGGAGCTCGACCCCTCCGGCAACCAGGATCGACGCCACAAAGAGCCCGACAAATCCGCTGGTAAGCCCCACGTTATACAGGCTGTATCCCTGGTGCATGCGCAGCATCGCCATCGCCGCCGGGGGGAGCAGCACCCCCACCGCAACCCCTCCGGTCACCGCCAGCGGCCACGCCAACACGCCGAGCGACAGCTCCACGGCGATCGTGGAAACCACCGGCGCCAGCGCGGTGCCAAAGAGCGCGATCAGGATGTACTGGTTGAATTTTTTACCCGCCAGACGGGCGGAGATAAACACTCCCAGGATAATCGGAAGGATATTCAACGGCGTCTTTCCGAACAGACCAAAGCCGAGCATCGTGAACACGATCGAAAACGCCGGGCCGGACATTTGGATCCGGTTGACCCTGAGCAGAAGTAGGCCGATTGCCGCCACCAGGGCGGCGTTTACCATCGCTGCGCCGGGACCGGCCACCACCGAGAAGTCGGTGATGAGACGCGCGGGGTGCAGCTGCAGCAGCAGCACGCCGCGAAGCGTTTCCGCCACGCCCTGCACGACACCCCCCACCACGATAATGAGGATGAGGATCGACGAGGTCAGTCGAAACAGCATGGAATCTGTGCGCGTCAGAAGCGGCTCCTTAGCAAGATCGAGTTCGTTATTTTTACACGGGAACCGGGAGGGCACAAGGTTTTTTCACGCAATTCGTGCGTTCTTGCTCGCAGCGAGACCGTTCTCGATCTCATAAACCACTTCACCACAAAAGAATACTGAAAAAAGCGATAATTATATATCGATAAAATGAACACGGTCAATGACTATAGTCAACTTTTTCAAAATTTTTTGTTGACCCCGGTCAATATCGGGTCTACGCTGATATCCAAGTCGAGAGACAAGCACTTGTATTAGCAAAGGACTCAAATCCCCTCTGCGCCCGAAGTGCGTTATCGCAATCAGGAGGTTCTATGTTTGCCCTATTAGCTTCACTACCAATTCTGTTAGTAATCGTTCTCATGGTCGGTTTTGACAAGCCCGCCAAAGTAGTCATGCCCTTGGCATGGCTCGTCGCTTTGGTTATTGCGGCTTTTGTGTGGGAGGTACCCGCCAACTGGCTGGTGGGAGAGACAATTGCCGGTGCTTTGAGCGCGCTCAATATCTTGATAATCGTATTCGGCGCTATTCTGCTCATGAACACCCTGAAAAACAGCGGCGCAATTACCACCATCAACAAAACGTTCTTTGGAATCAGCAGTGACCGCCGGGTTCAGGCGATCATCGTGGCGTTCCTCTTCGTTTCGTTTCTGGAAGGCGCCGCCGGTTTCGGAACGCCGGCGGCTCTGGCCGGTCCGTTGTTGGTGAGCCTTGGGTTTCCGCCGCTGGCGGCAGTAATTCTGGCGCTGATTGGAGACAGTACTGCGGTGAGTTTCGGTGCGGTGGGAACGCCGATTATCGGAGGTGTCCAGCAGGTCCTCGATACTCCAGGCATCCGCGAGTCAGTAGTGGAGTACGGCTGGACGTTCGAGGGCTTTATCCAACAGGTAGGAATCTGGTCTGCCCTGCCCCACGCGATCATGGGTACGTTGATTCCCCTGATTATCGTGATGGTCCTGACCCGCATCTTTGGTCGTGAGAAGAGTTTCAAGCCCGCCTTCGAGATCGCCCCCTTCGCCATATTTGCCGGGCTCTCCTTCACCGTGCCCTACGTCCTCATCGCGGTCTTCGTTGGCCCCGAGCTTCCCTCACTCCTGGGCGCCCTCATCGGCGTGGCAATCACGGTATTTGCCGCGCGCCGCGGATTCCTCATCCCCAAACATGTTTGGCAGTTCCCCGGGGAGGAACAGTGGGAAGACGGCTGGGTCGGCGTGGTGGAGCCGCCCGCCCAAATCCTCGGCCGTAGTGATATCACCCCGATTCGCGCGTGGATGCCATACATCCTGGTGGCACTGCTATTGGTGATTACCCGGATACCTGCGTTTGGCATCAAAGCTCTGGTTACCGCCGACGCGGTGACGCTCACCTGGAGCAGCATTGCGGGGACAACCCTCGGTTATAGCCTACAGGTGCTGTACCTACCGGGAACGATTCCTTTTATCTTGGTGGCTATCATCAGCATCTTCCTCCACAAGATGCCCCGGCAAACGGTGCGCGAAACGTGGTCTAAGAGCATTAAACAGATGGCCCCTGCCGCAATCGCGCTGGTGTTTGCCATCGCCATGGTGAACGTGATGCGCTTCTCTGGAAACAATCCCAACGGAACGCTGAGCATGCTGGAAGCGCTGTCTGCTGCGGCGGCGGCCGGATTCAGTTCGGTATGGGCGCTGGTTGCTCCCTTTATCGGGGTGCTGGGCGCGTTCATGACTGGGAGTAACACCGTGTCGAATATCCTCTTCGCGCCATTCCAGTACGAAGTTGCCTCCAGCGCCGGTATTAGCCGCACGGTAATCGTCGGACTGCAAGTTGTCGGCGGTGCTGCGGGTAACATGATCTGTGTCCACAACGTTGTTGCAGCCAGCACCACGGTGGGCATGCTCGGCAGCGAGGGCAGAATTATTCGGGTTAACATCATTCCGGCGGTTATCTACTCAGTGGTCGTCGGTGTCATTGGAATGCTCGCGGTCTACGTATTCGTGCCGGGACTGTTCTAAGCATGGCAATCAGCAAATAGTAGTTAGACACAGGAGAAAAGACTGATGAACATAGTTGTTCCAATTAAGCAGGTCCCCGAGACCAGCAACGTGAAGATGGACCCTGAAAAGGGAACGATGATCCGCGACGGCGTGGAGTCGGTGATCAACCCGCTTGATCTCTACGCCATCGAGGCGGCCCTGCGACTCAAGGAAAAGCACGGCGGCACGGTTACCGCGATGACGATGGGACCGCCCCCGGCGGAACTGGCGGTACGCCAGGCGATCGCCATGGGCTGCGACGAGGGGATTCTAGTGTCCGACCGCAAATTTGGTGGCTCCGATACGTGGGCTACCTCCTACACCCTGGCGCAGGCGATTCAGAAAGTCGGCGATGTAGATCTGGTGATCGCCGGAGAGCGCGCCACCGACGGCGACACCGCCCAGGTAGGCCCCGGAATCGCCGCGTGGTTGGATCTACCCCTCGCCACCTACATCGCCCGCATCGATAGTGTATCGACGCAGAAGATGAAAGTTGAACGTCTGGTGGAAGAGGGCTACCAGCTGCTGGAAGTACCATTTCCCTGCGTGATCACCGTGGTAAAGGAAATCGCCGCCCCCCGGCTGCCTACCCTCTCCGGAAAGAAGCGTTCCAAGACGCAGGAAATTCCGCTGTACAACGCCGAAAACATGGAGCTCGATCCGGGATCGCTCGGCCTCAAGGGCTCACCCACCAAGGTAGTGAAAATCGCTACTCCCAAGGTTACCCGGGGAGGAACGGTTGTGCCCGCCTCCGGAGAAGCCGGTGTAGTAGATGCCGTTGACCAACTGATGACTTTTCTTGAACAGAAAGAACTGGTGTAAGGAGCCGAATGATGAGTTTTGTATGGACGATTGCGGAACAGTATGAGGGCCGGCTCCGGGGGGTCTCCTTTGAGCTTCTCAGCCGGGGACGCGCCCTGGCGGACCAGTTGGACACCAAGCTCGCCTCGGTGGTGATTGGCAACGGCGTAGACGAGAAATCACTCCAGGAGCTGATTCACCGCGGAGCCGATGAGGTGTATTCGATCCAGGATCCCCGACTGGCGGATTTCATCTGTGAGACGTACAGCAACATCCTTTCCGACTTGGTGGAAACCTACCAGCCGGCGATCATCCTGGCTGCGGCAACCTCCAGCGGACGGACGCTGATGCCTTATGTGGCGATTAAGGTCGACACCGGCCTCACCGCCGACTGCACCGAGCTGGCGATTGAAGAGGGTACCGGCAATCTGCTGCAAACCCGCCCGGCGATCGGCGGCAACATCATGGCCACTATTAAAACCCCGGATCACCGTCCGCAGATGTCTACCGTTCGGCCCAAGTCCAGCCGCCCCCTTCCGGCAGATGCCTCCCGAGCGGGTAAAATTGTAGAGGTTCCGGTAGAAGATCGGTACTTCGACGACCGGGTCAAGGTGCTCGGATATCGCCGCGACGACGAGGAGTTTGCCAATATAGAAGAGGCGGACGTCGTGGTGGCCGGCGGAAAGGGCATGAAAAAGGCCGACAACTTCGTGATGCTCAAGAAGATGGCCGACCACTTCGGCGGAGAGGTGGGAGCCAGTCGCGACGCAGTGGACCGTGGGTGGATCGCCTACCCGCACCAGATCGGACTCAGCGGCAAGACGATCTCCCCCCGCCTGTACATCGGAGCTGGAGTTTCCGGTTCTATTCAGCACCTCGCCGGTATCAAGACCAGTGAGACGATCGTGGCGATCAACAACGACCCCGATGCTCCGATCCTGAAAGTCGCGGATTTCGGCATCGTGGGAGACCTCTTCGAGGTAGTTCCCGAGCTCCAGCGACGACTCGACACAAAGAAAACGGAGGCCCAGTAAGATGGCACCCAAAGCACCAGCAAAACAGAAATACAATACCGTCACCGCCGAGATCGTCGGTGAACTGCGAGGAATCTGCGGTGAGCGCAACGTCATCGTCGATGAAGAGCGGATGGAAGCGTACTCCCACGACGAGACCAACGCCGAGGAGTACGGCCACATGCCGGATGTGGTAGTGCTTCCCACCACCACGGAACAGGTTGCGGAAGTGGTGAAACTGGCCAACCGCGAACTGATCCCCATCACCCCTCGGGGGGCCGGCTCCGGGCTTTCCGGTGGCGCGATCCCCGATCATGGCGGCATCCTCCTCACGGTGGAGCGCATGAACCAGATGGTGGAACTGGATATCGACAACATGGTGATCGTCGTGGAAGCGGGAATGGTCACCAACGACTTGGCGCAAATGGTGGAGGAGAAAAAGCTCTTCTTTGCCGGCTATCCCATGAGTCTGCAGTCGTGCTACATCGGCGGCAACATCGCGGAAAACGCCGGTGGCGGCAAAGCCGTGAAGTACGGTGTCACCGGGCGCTACATTCAAGGGATAGAGCTGGTAACTCCCACCGGTGAGGTCGTCTGGCTGGGCGGTAAGATCTCCAAGGATGTTTCCGGCTACGACCTAAAACAGCTGGTGGTCGGCTCCGAAGGTACCCTGGGGGTCGTCACCAAGGCGATCGTGAAACTCATCGGCCTTCCCTCGGCTAGCTCCAACCTGCTGGTACTGTTCAAGACGGCGCGGGAAGCGATCGATGTCGTTCCCACGATTATGGCCAAGGGGATCGTTCCCACCAGTATCGAGTTTATGGACCAGCTCTCGGTGCAGACCAGCTGCTCCTACCTGAACGAGAGTCTCCCCTATCAGGAAGCCGGAGCGATGCTGCTCCTCGAAGTTGACGGTACCAACCCAGACCAGGTAGAGGCGGATCTCATCGCCATCGGGGAACTCTGCGAGCAGCACGGCGCCATGGAAGTGTACGTGGCTGAAGATACCACCACCAAGGAGCGCATCTGGAGCGTTCGACGGAACATCGCCGAAGCGTTTAAGGTGTACAGTCCGATTCAGAGTCTGGAAGACATCGTGGTGCCGATCGCCTCTATTCCGGATGTAATCCCGGAGCTGGATCGGCTCAGCGAGAAGTACGGGATGAAGATTCCCTGTTACGGCCACGCCGGCGACGGAAATCTGCACGCCACGCTGGTAAAGGATCCAGAAATGGACATGAAGACGTGGCACAAGAATGAGGCGGAGTGCCTGAGGGAACTCTACGCCCTCACCACGCGCCTCGGCGGTAAGATCAGCGGCGAACACGGCATCGGTATCAAGCGCAAGAGTTACCTGAAGGAAGTCGCCAATCCGATCGAGCTGAAGCTCATGGAGGGAATCAAGCGCGCTTGGGATCCGAACAACATAATGAATCCCGGCAAACTGTTCGACTTGAGCTAAGAGCTGAGGTGAAGCTATGGCTACGATTACCTTGAAGTACGGCCTCCATGGTCTCGACGTGGATCTTCCGGAAACCCCCGGCTTTGCCGGGGTGCTGGAGCCGCGCCACCAACCCGCCCTCCCCGATCCGGAGCGGGCGGTCCGGGAGAGCCTGGCCACTCCCATCGCCTCCGCGTCTCTGAGTGACGTGGCCCGGGGGCGCAGTAACGCGGTGATCGTGGTCAGTGATAACACCCGACCAGTCCCTAACACGCTGCTGTTGCCGCCGATCCTCTCCACCCTGGAGGCGGCGGGAATCGCCCCGGAGGCGATCACGATTCTCATTGCCACCGGCATTCACCGGCCTAACGAGGGAGCGGAACTAGACGCACTCATCGGAGACGATATCGCCCGGCGATACCGGGTAGTAAACCACTACTCCCGCCGAGAAGAAGAAATGGTCCACGCTGGAGAGATTTCCGGTGGCACCCCGGTATATGTGAACCGCCTCTACGCCGAGGCCGACCTAAAGATTCTCACCGGATTTATTGAACCCCACATGTGGGCCGGCTATTCCGGGGGACGCAAGTCAATTCTACCAGGAATCTCCAGCGTGAAAACGCTCAAGTTCATGCACGGCCCGGAGATGGTGGCTGACCCCAACGCGACGTACGGGAAGCTCGAAGGAAATCCGTTTCACGAGGCGGGGCTGCAGATTATGGCGCGGGTCGGGGCGGACTTCATCGTCAATGTCACCTTGAACACGGAGAAGGCCGTAACCGGGGTGTACAGCGGCGATCCGGTGATCGCCCACACCACCGGCGCCGCGGCGCTCGACCCGTACAGCACCACCGAACTGGACGGACCACTGGACTTCGTCGTTACCACCAACTCCGGTGCCCCTCTGGACGTAAACCTGTATCAGACCGCCAAAGGTATCGCCGGGGTCGCACCGGTGGTAAAACTTGGGGGCGACGTAGTCGTGGCCTCCCGCTGCCCCGAGGGGCTGGGAGGGGAAGAGTTCGTAGCGGCGCTCGATGAGTTCACTACCGCCCAAGACTGGATTCGGCGAGCCCTGGCGCACGAGTTCTTCTATAACGATCAGTGGTGCGCTCAGGAGATCTTCAAATGGATGAGCGACCATCAGATCCATCTCTACAGTGAAGGAATTGCCGATGACGCGATTCGGCAGTACGGTATGTATCCGGTGAGCAACCTCCAAGAGACGGTGGAGCGCCTGCTGGAGAAACACGGAGACGCTGCTCGGTGGGCGGTGGTACCCGACGGACCGCTGCTCGTGCTGCGCGTAAAAGATGTCGAATAGGAGGCCGGCTATGGTAGAAATGACTGCTCTCGCCGAGATTTTCGGAAATAACATGCTTGTGGATACCAAGAAAGTTCAACGCTACGGTATCGACCAGGTGGGCGACGACCACTACCGCCAGGCCCCGCTGGCGGTGGTGTTTCCCACGGAGACCGCGCAGGTGGCAGCGCTCATGAAGTGGGCCAACGACACCGGCACTCCGGTGACGCCGCGAGGAGCGGGAAGCGGACTCGCGGGTGCCGCGATTCCCGTCACCGGCGGCGTGGTCTGCAGCTTTGAAAAGATGAACCGGATTATCGATATCGACACCGAAAACCTGATGGTCACGGTGGAGCCGGGTGTCATTACCAATGCGTTGGACGCCGAGCTCAAGACGCACGGACTCTTCTTCGCCGGCTATCCCATGAGTGAAGACATCTGTTTTATCGGGGGCAACGTGGCGGAAAACGCCGGGGGTGGGCGCGCAGTGAAGTACGGAACCACCGCGACCTACGTCCTCGGGGCGGAAGTGGTTACTCCCACCGGCGAGATTCTGCATTTGGGCGGAAAGCGACTCAAGGATGTCACCGGATACAATCTGCTGCAACTCATTATTGGGTCTGAGGGAACTCTGGGTCTGTTTACCCAACTGGTGATTCGGGTGATCCCCCGACCTTCGGTTCGGGGTGTGCTCTTCGCCTCTTTTCCACAGGCTGCGGAAGCAACCAAGTGCATCGCCGCCCTGAAACGGGAGTCCAGCGAAATTCCCTCGGCGATAGAGTTCATCGATGGGGAGACCGCCCGTCGTACCAACGACAGCCTGCGCAACGCCGATCGCCGAACCCTGGATCCCGATGTCCAGGCGTACCTGCTGATCGAGTTTGACGGCGCGGAGATCGCGGTGGTGGAGGCGCTACTCCAGGGGGCCGCCGATCTGGTAGCCGAACACGGCGGCACCTCAGACACGATGGGGACCCAGGCCGATACGATGGAGGCAGCCTGGAAGCTGCGCAAGCAGGTGCCCTGGTGGGTAAAACGCAACGCAGGCTCTCACCATAGCTTGGAAGATGTGGTTGTCCCCCCGGCGGCAGTACCGCGGCTCGTGATGTTTGTGGAACGCCTGCGCACCACCTACGATCTAACGATCGCCGTCTTTGGTCACGCCGGTGACGGTAACTTCCACGTGACTCCCATGAAAGCTGAAGAGATGACTCCCTCCCAGTGGGACGAAACGATTCCCGTCCTGCTGAACGAACTCTATCGCGAGGTGGTGCGCCTGGGCGGCACGATCAGCGGCGAGCATGGCATCGGACGCAAACGGGTTAAGCACCTGTCGGTGGCACTCTCTCCCGCGGAGCAGGGATCGATGGTGGCGATTAAGCGTGCTCTGGATCCAAATAACGTCCTGAACCCGGGAGTCGTCTTCGATGCCGCTCCGGCTACAGTGGAGTAGGAGCACGAGTACGATCCGTCACGGAAAGCGTCGGTAGTTGTCGTCTGAAATCGGTACCAGCGATAGGTGTCAGTTGTAGGCGCACGAGAGGTATGCTATCTTCACACCTGATTTGCCGAGAACACGACGTCAGCAACGCGCAGAAGAAACAAAGTCCTCACTCCTTGAAAGCGCTCTCCGCCTGTTCGACGAGCGCGGCTTTGACGCCGTCACCGTGGAAGAGATCACCCGCACCGCCGGTGTGTCCAAGGGGAGCTTCTACACCTACTTCGCTACCAAGAGCGATATCATCGTGGCGGAGTTCTGGAAGATCGACGACTACTACAAGGAGTACGCCGCCCGCAACTTTCGCCGGTACACCACCGCCACGGACCGGCTGCTGGCGTTTACCCGGGCGCAGATGCGCTACGTCCGAGATACGGTGGGCAACACCAATCTGAAGATCCTGTACGCCAACCAGACCCTGGAATCGGGTACCTCGAAGATCATCACCAACCAGCGCCGACACTGGTATAAGATCGTGCAATCCACGATTGAAATGGGGCAGGAACGGGGCGAGTTCCGCAGTGACATCGATGCGGAACGATTAGCGCGCCTGTTCAACCGATCGATCCGCTCCGTCTTTCTCGATTGGTGCATCTCCGATGGGGAGTTTGACCTGGTGAAGGAGGGAGTCGCCTTCGTCTCGGACTGGATCCTGTCCGCACTACAAAGGCCACCCACTACCGAGACGCCCTCCAATCAGGAGAGAGGCGCAACACGGGCATAGCACATAGGACGCGCGGCACGGGTGAGCGATGCGCGTGAGGCGCGCCGCAGAGGCCCACGTTATCCCCGCTGCCGCAGGCCCTCAGCCTCAATCACCTGAATCGCCCGGAGTAAGGCGGTATTGAGGGGCGTGGGTACGTTCCACCGGTGACCCAATTCGATCACCCTGCCGGCAAACATCTCCACCTCAGTTTTTCGTCCGGCATACACATCCTGCAGCATCGATGTCTCGCCCTCCGGACTGAGGGTACCGATGATCTCAAACCACCGCTCCCCGTCCGCCTCGCTGAGTTCCACCCCCATGGCCCCCGCCACCGCCATCACCTCATGCATCGTGTCGCGAACCAGGCTTCTCGCGGTCTCCTGCCGGTGAAACACTCCATACGGCGCCTTGAGCACCGCAGACCACTGGTTGATCCCCACATTGAGCATGAACTTATTCCAGATCATATGTTCCATATCCGCCGGAACTTCCCACGGGATGCCCGCCTGCTGCAGATGCTCCGCAAGACGCTGCACCCGCGCGGTCGGATGGTGCGGGTCGTTCGTGCGCTCTCCGATCCACACCTTCCCCAGGCGGGTATAGCGCACCTCGCCCCCTTCCCGAACCGCATCCATACCCGCCACCATGGCGTGAACCACCCTGCCGGTGTCACGCGAGTCACCCAAGGCCTCGGCAAGTTGCGCCTCACTGTCGATTCCGTTCATCACGGAGAAGACGGTAGTGTCCTTCCCGACCACCGCGGCTACCGCGGGCAGAGCCGCGGGTAGGTGGTGATGCTTCAGCGCAACCAGCACATAGTCCGGCGGACGCCGCGCCGGGCGGTCGGATCCCGTTCGGCCGGCTTGGAAGAGTCCGGATCCCATTCGGCCGGCTACCTTCCGGTCGGCCACCGTCTCCACGGGAATGCGCAACCGCCGCCCATTGACGATTACCCCGGTGGTTCGCAGTCGCTCCGCCCGGGGATCATCCGCCAAAAACGCAACCGGCATCCCTGCCGCCTCCAGCCGCTCCGCATACATCGCCCCCAGCGCACCGGCTCCCACAATAAGTGTCTGCTCCATATTTTCTTCCATCTGTACTGACCGTATCCTTCCAGTGTACTGCAGTAGAGGTGTTGGCATGAAGGCCAAGGTACCGTATCGTAACAGGGGGAGATCTCATGAACGCACAACGAACGACGATACACTCCGATCGGGCCCCGGCACCGGTGGGACCCTACTCTCAGGCGGTGGTAAGCGGGGGTATGTTATTTGTCTCCGGGCAGTTGGGAATGGACCCCGCCTCAGGGGAGCTGGCCTCCGGGGTGGAGGAGCAGACTCGATTAGCCCTGAAGAACCTCGTAGCCATTCTCCAGGACGCCGGATCTTCGCCGGAGCAGGTGGTGAAGACAACCTGTTTCCTGGCCGATATGGATGACTTCCCCCAGTTCAACGCGATCTACGGGGAGGTGTTTTCCACCGATCCTCCGGCGCGCTCCTGCATCGCGGTGAAGACGCTCCCCAAGCAGGCGTTAGTAGAGGTCGAGGCGGTCGCGCTGACCAGTCAGTAACGCGTTCGCCGATATCCGATAGTACCGAGACGCGATACGTCTTTTCTGCTACGTTGCACCCATGATTCCTATTACGGTTGTCACCGGTTTTCTCGGAGCCGGTAAAACATCTCTGATCGCACATCTCCTGGACAACACTCAGGACCGTCGTATCGCGGTGGTCGTCAATGAGCTCGCCGCTGCAAGCGTAGATTCCGCCTATCTCCACGGCGGGGAACATATCGCGATGAGCGATGAACCGCTCTTGCGCTCCGTCTCCGGCGGCCGAGCGGGGGCCGGTAAGCAATCCGAGACGCTGGCACAGTTGGTAGCATTGACTGAGCTCGACCCACCCCCGGAGGCGATCGTCGTGGAAACCTCGGGGAGCTCCCCGGTGGCGGAGTTGGCGGCTGAGGTTCACCGTAGCGCTGCCCTCCAGGGCCGCGCCGAGTTGGACTCGGTGATTACGATGATCGACGTCACCAGTCTTAACTTCTACTGGAAGGACCCGCAGTTGCGGATTCTCCTCCATGACCAGTTGCAGACCGCCGACCTGATTATTCTCAATAAGATGGACCGGGCAAACTTCTGGATGCGCCGCGCGGCCCTGCGCATTGTCAAACGCACGAGCCACCATAGTGAACTTGTCTCGGCGGAGTTCGGCCGAATTCCGGTGGAGGAGATGGTAGCCACGGGTCGGCGATCAGCCCGGACAGAAGCGGTCAACGGAAACGACCAATCACCGGTGATCAGTAATCCCCGCTTTCATCCGGTGGTTGCTCGTCAGGTGACGGAAGTGCGCCCGTTCCATCCCGAACGTCTTCACCACTGGCTGGATTCCGAATGGCCCGGCGTGATTCGGGTCAAGGGATTCGCCTGGCTTGCCACCGATATGAACCAGGTGTATGTGATTGACGTTGCAGCGGAGCAGCGGGAGATCGGCATTGAGGGCACCTGGTACGGCGCACTGCCACCGGAAGAGCGTCCCGATGCACCGGAGGTGGCGACGGCCATGGCCGCCGGTGCGTGGGATGACCGAAGGCAGACTATTACCGTAATCGGTACTCCTGAGGCGGTGGAGCGGGAAATGCGCAATCTTAGAGCGTGTTTGCTGACCGACACCGAGTTGGATCGCGGGCCCCACGGATGGAGCCGTCTCAACGACCCGATTACCGCCCAGTTTCAGGCGGACGCGTCAGCTTCCCCCGACTAATCCAGGTAACGCGCCTTGGCCTGCAGGTGCTCGGCGAAGGTGCGCGTCGGAACGATCTCTCGATCGGGCTTATGCAGAAAGAAGAGAAAATCGTGCTCCGCGGGGGACACCGCCGCCAGAATCGCCGGTAATCCGGGGTTTCCGATCGGTCCTGGTGGCAGACCGTAGTTCTCATAGGTGTTATAGGGATGATCCACTTCGGTGTCCGCAAAGGTGGGTTGCAGCTTGTTGGTACCCAGCACGTAGTTCACGGTGGCGTCCGATTCCAGACGCATACCGCCCTCCAGCCGATTCCAGAATACCCCCGCCACCAGGGGCATCTCTTCGTCCGAGGCTGATTCCTTCTGCACGATGGAAGCCAACGCCAGAATCTCATGAATCGACCGCTCCTGCCGGCGAATCTCGTCCACCACCTCCGGCGGCAGGCGGTCATGGAACGTGGTAATCATCCGTCTCACGATCGATTCCGGGGTGCTATCCGGAAAAATCCGGTAAGTATCGGGAAACAGATAGCCGTCGAGGATCGTATCATCCTCCAGATGATCCAGCAGCGGAAAATCGCGATAGCGCTCCTGCATCACCGCGGCTTGCTGGAACCGTTCCCGGGAGAAGAGCCCCAGATTTTCAAAGTACACTTCAATATCGTAAAGGCTCCACCCTTCCGGAATGGAGACGGTAAGATCATCAATGATCGCTTCTCCCGAGACAAACTGCTCCACATAGTCCCGGGGCGTCTGGGCGGGATCCAGCGAGTACCGCCCCGCCTGGATGCGACCGGCCATACCGCTCAATCGTACGTAGCCCTCAAACAGTTCAGCCCAGCGAACCAGATCCTGGCGTTCCAGTTCACGGCTCACGCCACGCACCGACTGGCCCCGTTCGATCTCGATCACGATCGGTGAAACCGCGGTAGCGTCGGCCCGTGCGGGAGTTGAAAGGAGATGCCACCCGTACCAGGTGGCGCCGCCGGCGAGAAGCAAAAGGACCACAAGCAGTGCACCGCCAACCATCAAGACTCGTTTCATGCGTTCCAAAGAGTACGCATCCCCGGTCGTTGCGACAAGGCCCGGGGCACGGTATCTTGGGGGAGAGATGAGCCCGAATACACCGATCTACGGTCACTCCCGCGGATATCGCGCCCTGGCACTCTTTTCGATTGGAGTTGCCATATTCCTGGTCCTGGGACTGCAACGGAGTCCCGGAATTGGGACGGTCCGGCTCAGCGGTGTGCTCGGGTTCACCGGGTTGTTCTTTTACGCCTGGCGGCGCTACTCCCAGCGCGTAGAAATGCTTCGGATCGAAGACCGAGGGTTCTCCGTCCAGGATCCGGCGTTACCCCTAGGACTGATCGAGTTCGACGAGATCGAAGAAATCCGAATTTACGCCCTGTTGGAGCGTCCCACGATCGCGTTTCGCCTACACGATCCCGATACCGTGCGCCGCCGCGCGCCGGCGTTCGCGCGCTTGACGACGATCGTCCTGTGGCAGGTGAAGAGCTATCAGGTGGTGGTTGAACTTGATGAGTGGAACGATCAGGTGGCGGCGATCAAAAGCGTAGCGGTGCAGGCCGGAATCCCGATCAGAAGCGAACTGATTTGACGCCGCGCCGGAGCGCATCGCCTGCCGCGTATCCCGCGCCACTCACCCACCGCCGGCGGGAGGAAAGATCGATACCGTATCCACGGTGACCGGAGTGTCCAAGCCTTCCAGATGGTGGATGTTTTTTCCGCCCAGGAGAATCATCGTACCCATTAACGTGTTTCCATCCTCGCTCATGAGCCAGGGGCGGATATCCTCGCCCACCTCCCGGCTCACCGCCTCGATGAGATCCGACACCCGCGGCGGGTCTTCAAACTCAAGAGTCACCGAGCCACGCCCAAGCGCGAGCCTGAGCGTGGCAAACAGTTTCACTTCGACTCTCACGAAAGCTTCAGCTCCGCGAGCTTCTCTGGCGTGGGTCGGCCTTCCGTGGACCATCCCCGCAGCGAGTAGTACTCCGGCAGCATCTCCGGGAGCCGGTGCACTTTGCCCTTGTTGGGGCCCACCGTGACCGCTTCCTTGAAGAACCGCGCCGGAAGCGTGTCTTCCTTAGGATCGATGCCGGCATCCTGGTTAAACTTGCGTTCCATGTTCCAGATGCGCTCGCCCACCTGCATCATCTCTTCCACCGACATGTCAAAGCCGGTGGCGGCGCTGATGAGGTCGTTGTAGTCTTCGGCGCCCAGAGAGAACGAAGTAAACAGACACAGCCCGGAAGAATCGATGACCCCGGTGAGGTCCTGGAAGATCTTGGCCCACATCGCTTTGCCTTCGATCGCCTGGGGATCGAGCTTCTCAGGGGCACCGAGAATCTCGGGCGAGATCAGGTACGCCCGAACGTGGTCCGCCCCGCGGTTACCTACGGCGTACTGCAGTCCATGGCCCTGGACCCCGCGCGGATCGTAGGCCGCTATTTCCTGCTTTTTCACCGTCATGGAGTACTCGGGATGGCCGTAACTCTCGGCAAGGCGGTAGGATCCGTTGGCCAGGAGGTTACCCATTCCCTGACGATACGCGGTGCGTCCCAGGTAGTAGGCGAGCGCTTCGGTACTGCCGAAGTTCGGTTCCGGACCGTTGGCAAGGTCTTCCTTGGGGATCAGTCCCTTCTCCCACATCTCCATCATGCACGCCATCGTGACGCCGGCGGAGATCGTGTCCATGCCCAAATCGTTACAGGTGAAGTTGGCATCACAGATCGCGTTGAGATCATCGATTCCCATCATCGGACCAAAGGCCCAGCCCGTTTCGTACTCGGGTCCTTCGCCGCGACGACCGTTGGGCATTTCCACGTCCCGGGCACACTGGATGGGACACATGTAACAGCCGGTGTTGCGCTTGAGGTAGCCCTTTTCGATCAGCGCCTCGCCGGACATGTTCTGCACGCCCTCGAACATCACTTCCTGAGCGTTCCGCGTGGGATACATGCCGTTCTCGTTAATGATGTTGTCCAGGACCTTGGTTCCCAAGGAAGGCAGCCCCTGGCCGGTGATCGCACCTTCCTTGAGCTTTGTGATCTTGTCTTTGGTGATCGCACGAAAGTCATCCTTCCCGGCGGCGATCGGAGATTCTTTGTCGCCCCAGGTTACGATCGCTTTCAGATTCTTGCTGCCCATCACCGCACCGACACCACTGCGACCGGCGGCCCGGTGCACTTCGTTCATGATCGAGGCGTAGAGCACCTTGTTTTCCCCGGCCGGTCCAATACATGACACGGACACGCGCTTCTGCCCCGTCTCACCGCCGAGGATGTTGGTGGTGTCTTCCACACGCTTACCCCAGACATGCCCGGCGTCTTTCAGCTCTACCCCTTGCTCGCTGACGCTGAGAAAGACGGGCTTCGGACTGGCACCCTCGAAGATGATACCGTCGTACCCGGCCTTCTTGAGATAGGCACCCCAGACGCCGCCGGAGTTACTAGAGGCGATCGTTCCGGTGAGGGGACTTTTGGTGATGACCATGTACCGGCCACCGGTGGGAGCGGTGGTGTTGCTCAAGGGGCCGGTCATGAAAATCAGCTTGTTTTCAGGAGAAAAGGGGTCCACCTGAGGATCTACCTCGTTGATGAACATTCGAGAACCGAGACCTCGGCCTCCGATATACTGGCGGGCGAGATCCATCGGGGTGTCTTCGTAGGAGATCTTTCCCGATGTGAGATTGACGCGAATAAGAGTGCCCATGTAGGACATAGCTGTACCTCCGGTACGTTGGATTGAGACGCTCTCCTTTCCAAGTACGGGAGGCACGGACGTTTCCGTCAGTACCCTAACGGCCCTTCAACCGTAGAACTATGCTCAACGAACACGTTCCGTAGGCGGTCAGGCTCGGAGAAGACACTACAATTCTCCCACGAGTCCGGTTCTCTGTCAAACAAAACTTTGCCGTTCACACAATTCTTACGATTTTTGGTGACGGCAGGTGGTACGGAATCCCTTGACGGAGCGGTCCCCGACAATTACAACTCGGTTATGACAGATTCTTCCGAAGCCTCGCCGGTACCGATCGGCATTCTCACCGTATCCGATCGCGCCCACGCCGGCACCTACGAAGACCGCGGCGGGCCGGCAGCTCAGCAGTGGCTGAGCGAAGTACTCACCACTCCTTGGTACCCGGAATATCGCGTGGTACCGGATGACCGGGAGAGGATCCAAGGTACCCTGAAAGATCTGATCGACGCCCAGGGCTGTGCCCTGGTGTGCGTCACCGGCGGCACCGGCCCCTCCCCGCGGGATGTGACGCCGGAGGCGGTGGCGGCGGTGTGCGACCGGATGCTTCCTGGGTTTGGCGAAGAGATGCGCCGCGCCTCGCTCAAGGTGGTCCCCACGGCGATTCTCTCGCGCCAGGAGGCGGGACTCCGCGGGAGCGCCCTGATTATCGCCCTACCGGGTAACCCCGGCGCGATCTCAGACTGCCTGGCGGCGGTGTTTGCCGCCGTGCCCTACGCGATCGAACTGGCCGGGGGGCCGATCCTGGAGACCGATCCCGCCCGGGTGGAGGCGTTTCGCCCGGGTCACGCGCGACCCAAGAATCGCTAACGTCACACCTTCACGATGCCGCCACGACGACCCGGTCGCATTGCATCGTGCGACCATCGTAGAGAAGCATCGTTCCCGTCAGCGGCGTCTGCTGCGGATCGGCGCACCAGTGGATAAACTCGCCCACCTGCAACGCCGCCACCACCGCCACGGTTTGCGGGAGAATCGGCTTGGGCGCCGGTGGCATCTGCTCGTATCCGGGGCCAAAGAGATCCTCATAGCCCAGGCGCTCCGGAAGGAACGTTGTCACCTGCCCGAAGAACCCCTCCACACCTCCGTGAAACACGGGTACCCCTCGGGACCGGCGAATCGATTCCAATTGGGCGCGCGCAGAAAAGGAATCAAGACAGTCGAAGACCACCTGTGTCGCTGAGCTGTGCATCGATTCCGCGTACGCCTCGCCGGTGATCGGCGCTGCGTGGATACCGACGCTGAGTTCAGGGTTCACCACGAGCAGCCGCTCCCGGGCGGCCTCAACCTTGGAACGCCCCACACCGTCCGGGGTGTACAGAATCTGCCGGTTCAGGTCCGGGGCGTCGACGATACCCGGGTCCCACAGCTCGAGATGGAGCGGGCCCAGGCGAGACAGGCTGGAGAGTACGTGGCTTCCCAGTCCACCCACGCCGGCGATCGTAATCGCAGTAGTAGTCAATCGGTGCCACGCATCGTGGTCCAGCAGCGAGCGGTGCCGCAGATACCGATCCTCAGTCTGGGCTGATTGTTCGTGGATCATCTCACCTCCATGCCGGCGGACCGGATAGCAAGCCGGTAGTGTTCCGGATAGTACGCCGTTACCCGTGCCGAACTGACCTCAATATAGGCGCACCGCCGACGCCTTAAAGGTAGCATACAGTTGAGCCCCTGGGGCGATTCCCAGCTCATCCACTGAGCGGTGCGTAATGAGCGCGGAGAGCGGAAACCCGCACTCCAGATCCACTCGCACCAGCTCTTCTCCCACCGCCTCCACCACCTGCACGGTACCGGGAAGATGGTTCTGCGCGCTGCTGGCCATCTCATGGGCAGAGAGAATGATATCTTCCATGCGGATCACCGCCCGAGTGTAGGGGCCGGTCGAAGCCGGACAGAATATCTGCCGTCCCCCGGCCACCTGAAACAACCCGATATGTGCATCTCCCGGTTCCAGCAGCTCACCGGCCAAAACGTTTGCGCGGAGCGGCACCAGGTGGCCGGCGGCCATGGGGAGCAGTGTATCCGCGAGGCGATACGCCGAGGCGTGGTTGTGAGTACTCATAACGACGGTGGTACCGGCGTTCGCCAAGCTCCGCAGCAGCGTTTCGATCGCTTCCACAGAGGCCGCATCTATGTTGGAGGTGGGCTCATCCAGCAGTAAGACCGCCGGTTCCAAGACCAGCGCCCGAGCGATGGCAACCCGCTGCTTCTCGCCGCCGGAGAGGGAGGGAGCCCAGCGGCGGTCAAACGCGGTCAGCCCTACCTGCTCCAATGCGCGGTACACGCGGGCATCGCGCGCATCTCGCGCCACTCTACGAATCTTGAGCGGCCACGCAACGTTGGCGTGCACACTCTCAGCGAAGAGGTATGGACGCTGGTGCACCAGTACCGGCGCTGCTCGGCCGCTCGCGATCGATCCGGCGGTGGGTACCAGAAGCCCCGCCAACAGTTTCAGGAGGGTAGTTTTCCCGCACCCATTGTCTCCGATGAGCACGGAGATCGATCCGGGAGAGAACACGATTTCCGGAATATCGAGAAACGACGTGGTCCGGGGGTCTTGGTAGCTAAAGGAGAGATCGCTCGCGTGGACACCGGTCACGCGGCGCTCCCACGAAACCGGATGAGATAGTTCAGGCCAAAGTTGACCCCAAAGGCCACCACCAGCAACACCACTCCCAACGCCACGGAGAGCGCAAACGCGCCTTTCTGCGTTTCCAAGGCGATGGCGGTAGTGATCGTTCGCGTATACCAACGAATGTTCCCACCCAGCATCATCGCGGTTCCCACTTCTCCCACCACCCGGCCGAAGGCGGTAAGCACCGCAGATGCCACGGCGATGCGACCCTCCCGGAGGATCTTGAGCGTCTGCTGGATCGGAGACGCCCCCAACGTGATTAAGGTCTCCCGCAACTCGGGATCAAGGCGCGAAAGTCCACTGTAGACCAATGAAACGATGATCGGTAGCGCCAGCACGGACTGACCGATGACGATCGCCGCCGGGGAGAACAGGAGTCCCAAGCCTCCCAGCGGACCCGACCGAGACAGTAACGAAAACACCAGCAGCCCCACCACCACCGTAGGGAACCCCATAAGCGTATGTGTGGCGGATACCAGCAACCGCTTTCCGGGAAAATCATGGAACGCGATCGCCACGCCTAACGGAGTACCGATAACCGTGACGATCGCCGTAGAGACAAGGGCGAAGCGCAGAGAATTGAAGGTAATCGCCACGAGCTCACGATCCAACGCCACAAGCAGGTGTACCGCCTCGAGAAACGCCTCGCGATTCATGCGCCCCTTATACCATCAATCGGCATCGGGGAAGAAGAGCTGCTCCCCGGCGACCTGATAGTCTCCGATAATGCTCTGTCCTTCCGGAGAGGTGACGTAGTCCACCAGCGCCTGCGCCAACTCCGCCTCCACGTGGGGATGACGGGCGGGATCCACCGCGATAATGCCGTACGGATTGAACAGTTCCGGGTCCCCCTCAAACACGATTTCCAGATCGATGTCACCACGATAGGCGAGGTACGTCCCGCGATCGGCCAGGGTATACGTCTGCTGTTCATTGGCAAGGGTGATTACCGCTCCCATTCCTTGGCCAACCTCCCGGTACCACGCGCCGGCTTCCGTCACATCGTCCACTCCGGCGGCACTCCAGAGAGAGAGTTCCTTCACGTGCGTACCGGAGTTATCACCCCGCGACACGAAGGAGGCTTCCTCCCGCGCGATCGCCGCAAACGCCTCCGCAGCACTGTCAGCCTCAGTAACACCGGCGGGATCATCAGGCGGGCCCAGGACGATGAAGTCGTTGTACATGAAGTACACCCGCTCGATTCCGTACCCCTCGGCAACAAACTCCTCTTCCAAGTCGGGAGCATGAACCATCAGAACGTCGGCGTCACCACTCCGGCCGATCTCCAGTGCCTGTCCGGTGCCGACGGCGATCACATCCACTACTACGTTGTTCTCATCCTCAAAGGGAGGAAGCAGCTCTGCCAGGAGCCCACTGTTCTCCGTACTGGTAGTTGTTGCCAGGAGGAGCCGCTGCGCATCCTCCCGTTCCGCCGTGCCGGTTGCTCCCACCGTCACCGCTACACCCATCAACGCCCAAACCATCAATCCCATCATGTGATTCCTACGCACTGCTCTCTCCTTTGGCTACGTGCTGTCTGTATCGTCTGCCGTTTCCGACCGCCAGGGCGAAAACAACGGAACGCCATCGATGCCAACGGCACCGGTTGTCACTAGTGTTTCCCTTCTGTCCGCGAACCAGTTCAGGAATTCTCCCGCCCGGAGGTATCCGCCACCACCAGCAGGTCCTCGCCCTTTTCCCACCCGGAACAGGGAGAACCGATCAGCCATAATGCCGGCTCCCGATATACCGCCGTCGCGGTACAGAACCGCCTGGTTGTCACCCAGTGGCCACCGTCTGGTGGTAGCCTGGTCTACCAGCGCGTACGCGTCCTCTTGCGCCGCCTGAGATAGAACCGCGCGGTTACCATACCCGGACGCGTACCGATACCACGGAGCTTGGGGAACTATGTCGGCCGCTCGCCACAGCGCGCGCTCTCTGATATGGGTACCGGAGTTATCGCCACGGCTCAGAAACGCAGCTTCAGCGCGGGCAATGCGCCGCACGGCCTCCACCGCGTCGTTGCGGGCTGCCGCCGCGCGAACCCCGGCCGGGTCGGAAACGGGACCGACGATGACGTACTGGCTGTGCATAATCGGCAGTCCAGATTCAATCAGCCCCGCCCGAACAAGATCCTGCTCCAACTCCGGCGCATGGGTGAGGGCCAAATCAACCGCACCGCTCCCGGCAAGCTTCAGGGCCGCCCCGCTTCCCGCGGCGACAACTCCGATCAGGCCACCCCGCTCCCGACGAAACGCGGTGGTCACCGCATCCAGTAATCCCGTCTCCACCGACTCCAGCGTGGCCGCCACGTACAACAGGTCTTGAGAGCTTTCGGAGGTGCAAACGGTGGCATCGATAGAGCCGTGGATTCGATCCAGCTCCTCCAGTACGCATGCTCCGGTGTCGGTCAACACGCTGCCGCCGCCGCCCTTACCGCCGATGGTGGTGCTCAGTAGCGCGTCACCCAATATCTCTCCGGCACGCTGAACGATCTCCCAGGCGTGCCGCCACGAGACCCCGGCCCGCCCGGCGGCGCCGTTCAACGATGCTCCGCGCGAGATATCCCTAAGAAGCACCGCCAGCGCATCCGCGGAGAGCGACCGCCCACGGCTCCTCCGGCCGCTCCGGCCGCTTTCCAGTCCATCGGAGAGCTCAAGCATCACCCGCAGATGCTTTCGGAGGGTATTGCTGCAACGTTCGCCGTGGTCCGCCACGTCAGTCCGTTGCAACCATCACGTTGGACGCTTTCACCACCGCATAGACCGGTGACCCGGCGGACAGTTTGAGACGCTCCGCCGAGCTTTTGGTGATCACCGCCGTAATTTCCACGTGTGGCGCTACCTCAATAACTACTTCAGAATTGACCGCTCCCGGGGTGATTGACTTGACTACGCCGGACAGCTGGTTACGTGCACTCAGTTTCATAGGATCTCCTTCGCTCGCAAATGTAGCCATAGCTCGCGTTATGTTCAATAGGACATAATGAAATCTGCCCAGCAATTCAAAAAAGATCGAAAACCCTTGGACGATTACGCTGAATGGCGCTACAATTCAGCGGTCATGATGCGGCCGTACACCTTTTTGGAACCGGAGGAGGCGCTGGAAATCGTCCTTGCTCAGGTCCACACCCTTGAAACGGATCAGGAACTTCTGCCGAACTGCCTTCACCGGACGTTGGCCGCTACCGTGTACGCCAGAAGCGATGAGCCGCGGTTCCGCAAAGCGGCGATGGACGGGTACGCGGTGGGCCCCGGCCAGGGAGACCGTCCCTTTGAGGTGGTAGGCGCGATCGCCGCCGGAGACTCCCGGGATCCGGAGGAACCGGCGGCCCTACGAACCGATCAAGGGCTGCGAATCATGACTGGAGCGGTGGTGCCCCCCGATATCGAACGGGTGATCCGTTTCGAGTCCACCGACAAGGTCTCCGATCCGGGCGGGAGTACCACGGCGGAGCGCGTTCGGGATCGGGAACAGGAGTCGCTCACTAATATCGCCGAGCGCGGGGAAAACCTCCACCGGGGTGATCCGCTACTGACCCCGCGGCGGCTCTCCGCGATCGACCTGGGAGTCCTTGCCTCCCAGGGACATTGGAACATCCCCGTTGTACGCAGACCGTCGGTGGGAGTCGTTTCCACAGGGACGGAACTAATCTCCCCGGAACAGCCTGAGCTTCCGGCGTACGCGATCTACAACAGTAACGGATATCTCGTAGAGGCGATGGCTCGGGAGAACCGTGCCACCGTCCACAACTACGGGATCGTCGGAGACGACCAGGACCGCATCACCGAGACGATTCGTACCGCCGCCGCTACACACGACGTGGTAATCTGTTCCGGGGGAGTTTCGATGGGGGATTTGGATTTTGTTCCCGCCGCCTTGGAGACGCTGGGAGCACAGACCCACTTCCACGGCCTGGCGATGAAACCGGGGCGCCCCACTCTGTATGCCACCCTGGGAAACACCTTGATCTTTGGACTGCCCGGCAACCCCGTCTCCACCTGGGCGCAATGTGAGATGTTTATCGCCCCCGCTCTGCACGCGATGCAGGGACTCGCCTACCAGCCTCGGGAGGCCCACCTGCCGCTGGCACACACGTTCTCACGATCAAAAGCGGACCGGCACGAGTTTGTGCCGGGGTACTACCGCGACGGATCGATCCATACGATCGAGTATCACGGATCGGGACACATCAGCGCCTTGGCGTCGGCGACGCTCATCTTCCGCGTCGACCGCGGTGTCACCGATCTGGCCGCAGGAGACACCGTTTATGCACGATTTGTTCGGCCGGAGGATCAACTACCTCCGGATTTCGGTTACCGACAAGTGTAACGTTCGCTGCCGGTACTGCATGCCGGCGGAGGGGATTCCCCTCCGTCACCACAGTGAGGTCCTTGCCATTGAGCGGTTCCTTCAGGTCGCCCAGGTGGGTGCGGAACTGGGCATTACCAAGGTTCGTCTCACCGGAGGGGAGCCCCTGGTACGCAAAGGGGTACTCCATCTGGTGCGGGGCCTCGGCGGGATTCCGACGCTCACCAAGATCGGCATGACCACCAACGGCATACTGCTGCCGCCCGTGGCGCAGGAGCTCTATGATGCGGGACTCACGAGTCTGAATATTTCGATCGACTCCCTCGATGCCGAGCGCTACCGCCACATCACCCGCGGCGGCGAGTTGGATGCGGCGCTGGACGGGGTGTTCGCCGCCCAGGAGGTGGGATTTCGGGATATCAAGATCAATAAGGTGGTCACCGGGGATCCGCAGGACCGGGACGATGAGATCGCCCTGCGAGAGTTCTGTGAGCGGCACGGGTTTCACCTGCAGCGCATCGCCGAGTACAGTCTGTCCGAGAAGAAGCGCGATGCGATCGGCGTGGAGCGGCCGTTGCCGTGTGCCGAGTGTAATCGGATCCGCCTGCTGTCTAACGGGAATCTGAAGCCCTGCCTGCACTCCAACGAGGAAGTGCCGATCGACTGGAACGATATCGCCGGCTCCCTGCGGCGCGCGGTCATGCTCAAGCCGGAGCGCGGTACGGTCTGCAACAATCGCTCCATGGTAGAGATTGGAGGATAGGGGTGGCCACCAAGGATCATTTGACCCACGTTGACGAAACGGGAACTGCCCGGATGGTGGATGTTTCCGCCAAACCCCCGGTAGTGCGCAGCGCCACCGCCGAAGGGTTCATCCGCCTGGCGCCGGAAACGGTGCACCTGATTCGCGAAAACTCTCTGGCCAAAGGGGACGTCCTGACGGTGGCGAAAATCGCCGGCGTGGGCGGGGCCAAACGCACCTCCGATCTGATACCTCTGACGCACCTCATCGAAATTGAGCACGTAGATCTGGATCTGCACCTGGAAGACCACGGGGTGCGGATCTCTGCCAGCGCCAGGTGCACGGGAAAGACGGGAATCGAAATGGAGGCGCTCACGGCGGTGAGTGTGGCCGCCCTCACCGTCTACGACATGTGTAAGGCGGTGGACTCCTCCATGGAGATCGGATCGATCCACCTGGTGGAGAAGACCAAGACTCCGATCGCCCCCGCGTAAGCGCGATGATCGTCTCAGTTGTGGGGTACGGTAAGTCCGGGAAGACGACCTTTGTCCTAGCGCTAATCCGCACTGCCATCGCCGCCGGCGCCAAGGTGGCGGTCCTGAAGACGGGGCGGCGTCACGGCACGCATCAGTCGGTTGAAACCGTCCCCGACAGTGTCCGCGCGGCGCAAGCCGGCGCGGACCCGGCGGTGTTCTGGTGGGAGGGAGGTATCGATGCAGCCCTCACCGACGGTCACCGGGAGTACGCCATCCCGCTCCCCCGGCGGGAGTCATTTGGGGAGGCGTGGCAGCGGCTACTCCCCGGTGAGATCCACCGGGCGCTCACCGCCACCGATTTGCTGATCGTGGAGGGGCGGATCATTCCAGGAGCGCGCGTGGTCCACCTTGCCACGACCAGCCGTTATAAGTACGTTCCACACCACCAGGACGTGGTGATCCGGTCGTTTGACGAAATTGCATCGACCGCCGCCACACTGAGTACACAAATCGTGCTGCCGCAGCACAGGAGGGAAGTAATGCCAGGAAAACACGCCGTGCAACGTCGGGGAGACGACCGCTCCGTGACGCTCCAGGTTGATGGGACGCCGGTCGAACTCAACGGGTACGTGATGGACGTGTTTCAGGAGGTTGTTCTGGGCCTGGTGAAGAGCCTGGGAACGGAAGACCCCGCCGGCGAGATCACCCTCACCGTGGGGGCCGCCGAATCACGGGACGCGTAAGCGGGCACGCCGGTTTACCCGCGGCGCGGGGTCCGGTTGCCCGGGCACCACGCCCCGGCTGAACCGCTACGCGTGGACCGGCGTGGACCGCTGCGCCCGGACCGCTACCGCTCCACCGAAGCGCCACCGAGACCTAATTCCAAGTGGTCAAACTGCACCGAGAACTGTTTGGGCACCATGATCTCTCCCACGCTGTCGATCGCAAAGTCGTCGGTCATTCCGGCGATGTAGTCAAAGACCACCTGCTCCGGCTTGCCCGCTTCCGACTCGTAGAACGGCTGCATCTTACAGACGTAATCGCCAAACCGCGCGGCCAGCGTATTTCGCTCCGCGGCGTACGCTGCTTCTTCGGTACCGTAGCGCTCAAAAATCTCAACCAAGTAGTAATACAGCGTTTCCAGAATACGCTCAAAGTACTGATGGTAGTTCTGCAGCGGAGGGCTCGCATAGATCCGCTCGTAGTTGAAGGTCTTCACCTCGAGAAACGCCTGGTACACATCGTCGGAAAAACCGATCGCCCCCGTTCTCAGGGAATGCGCGATGAGATCGTTCACCAAGCTGTCGATAATCTCGGAGTTGTTATCCCCCAGCAGTCGCCGCCCGATGGGAGGAACATCCTCCAGCCGCACCAGTCCCAGTTGCATCGCATCTTCTAGATCCCGTCCCAGATAGGCGATCTTATCGGACATGCGCACCGCTACCCCTTCCCACGTACTGGGAAGCTGGTCCCGCCGGGTGATCGCCGAGAGATCCTTAACGAGGTGATCGGGAGTGAGTTCCTGCTCAAACTTCTCACCGCAGTGGTTAATGATACCGTCGCGGACCGCGTAGGTCAGGTTGAGCCCGCGGCCGTGGTTCGCCAGTTTGTCCACCACCCGCAAGCTGTAGATCTCATGGCGAAAGCCGTCTACCCCGCGCAGGCGGGAGAGGATCTTCTCACCGAGATGGCCAAACGGGGTGTGTCCCAGATCATGGCCCATGCCGATCGCCCACGCCAGATCGGGATTCAGATTCAGCGCCCGGGAAATGGTGGCGGCGATCGTGGACACGTGCATCACGTGCTCGATGCGCGTGCAGATATGGTCATTTTTGGGAGCGAAGAACACCTGCGTCTTGTTCTTCATCCGGCGGAAGGGATAACTGTGGACGATGGCGGTAGTGTCCCGGAAGAAGTGTCCCCGGAGATCACGCTCGTCTTCCGGTCGCGGCACCGGGCGGTGCCGCAGTTCCTCCGAGGTGAGCTGGTTCTGAAAGAAGAGCGTCCGCCCGAACTGCGCCTCCGATTCCTGCGGCTCTTCAGATGGGAGCACTGTCAAACCCCAGTTTCTTCAGCTTGGGTTCGATCACCATCCGGCAGTATCCTTGTCGCGGATTGGTGTCGTAGAAGTCCTGATGGTACTCCTCCGCCGGGTAGAACGTTCCCGCCGCAACGATTTCAGTGACGATGGGATCGGAGAAGTGTTGTTGCGCCTCGGCCTTACTCCGCTCCGCCACGGCCCGCTGCTCCTCGTCGGAAACCATGATCGATGACCGATACTGCGGACCCACATCGGCACCCTGCCGATTGAGGGTGGTGGGGTCGTGCGCCTTCCAGAAGGTTTCCAGGATCTCGTCGAGCGATACCTGGTCCGCATCAAAGGTGACCCGCACCACCTCCGCGTGACCCGTTTGCCCCGTGCAGACCTGCTGATAGGTGGGATGCTCCACGTGGCCTCCGGCATAGCCGGACTCCGCCGAAATCACCCCGGGAATGCGGCGATAGACTGCCTCCACGCACCAGAAGCACCCTCCCCCGAGGATGATCGATTGTTCATTCATATGTTTTGCGCCTCCCTCAGCCAGAAGGTAACGATTGAGCCCGGGGAGTCAAGCGCGGAGCTCCTCGGGAACGACGCAACCGCGCGGCGCCGCGGACGCCGAAGTAGCGGCCGATCTGCGTTTCGATATCCGCCCGGCCGATATCGATGAGGTCCGTCTGGTGCGGTTTCACCGGACTCCGCCCCGCGATACCGGAAACCTGAAAGCCGATATCCGCCAGTTCCAGGCTTTTGCGCAACTGCTGAATGCCGAGCATACCCATGGTGCCACTAAAGGCGTGTTTGGCGCTTTCCAGTTTCTGCGGCATGAAGGACAGCGCCAGACTCACCCCGATCGAAAAGGAGGCTCCCATGGCACGCACCACATCGATCGGCGTCTGGTCTACCAACCCCCCATCCACGAGATCCATATCCCCCACCTTCACCGGCCGAAAGAATCCCGGCACCGCGGCGCTGGCGCGGATCGCATAGCCGATACTCACATCGGAAAGCACCAGCGTGTCGGCACCGGGGAGCTCTCCCCGCGGCGGAGGTAAGAACCGCTCTAGTTCCCGACGATCGATCCGCGCCGCCACCCGGCGGGAGGTCATGATAACCCGCCGCTGGTGCTCGATATCGGTGGCGGTCACCGCCACATCGTAGGGAAGATCGTCAAAACCCACATCACCGATATACTCTTGCACCACCTCCGCCAGCCGCGTGTTGGGAAAGATCCCCGCCCGGCTGCCGTTGCGCAGGTCGATCATGTCGGATACGCGAATGATGTGCTTAAACCAGTCCAGCTCAACCGAAAAGGTGCGAATTTCCTCCGGCGGTACCCCGGCCGCCGCCAGTACCGCCATCACCGCTCCCGCCGAAGTACCGGCGAAGATCCGCGGATAGAGCGCGGGATACTCGGCGAGCGCCTCAATAACGCCGCAGTGGGCGATCCCCCGCGCCCCACCACCGCCCAGCGCCAGTCCCACCGGCCCCCGGCGCGCAGCGATCCGGCGCAGGAGCGGGCCCTTGCCGCGACGGGGTGGGTGTGCATCATGCTCCATACCGTTACTCTCTCGTCTCCGACTCCGTCGTTTCGAACAGTCCGTCCACCAGGGAGTCGCCCAGGTTGTCGGCTCCGCCCATCGCCTGAAGGCTTCCCATGAGTTCTTTCAGTTCAACCAGTTCTTCCAGCAGCACCAGACGAACCAGCTGCTCGTGCTGCTCCGGGGTGTTGAGGGTAATCACCCCCTCACGCTGTACCATCGTAATATTGACTTCGTTCTGTCGCATGCGATAGATGCGGGAATTGATATCCACCCGCACCACAAAAAATCCCTCGCTGCGAAAGGCGTTTACGATGCGGCCCCGGACAAAGTCCGCCGCCGCCGTGGAGGGCAGCTCCAGCTTCACCTCGCGGCTGGCAGCGTGATCGCCGTCACGGTCCTCGCGGCGGTAGCCGCTACCCCCACGAAAGCTTTGGATCAGCACTGGAGGCGCGATAATACTGCTTACCAACAGCGTCAGGATCGCCACGCCAAAAAGATCGGCACCGATGGCGCCGGCGGAGAGGCCGATTCCCGCCACGATGAGCGTTACCTCTCCCCGGGGGAGCATTCCCGCCCCGATGCGAAACGCCCCCTTCAGGTTAAATCCGAAGATCAGCGCCGGGATTCCGCAGCCGATCAGTTTGCCCGCCACCGCCACAGCGGAGAAGATCATCCCAAACCAGAACACCGGTACGATCGCGGCAAAATCCACCATGAGGCCCATTACCGCAAAGAAAATCGGCACGAGATAGGCGTACAGCCCGTGGAGCCGGTCCCGCACTTCATCGGCGATGTCGGTCTGGCTCAAGGCAAGTCCCATCACGTAGGCCCCGATGATCATCGCCAGCCCCACCGTCTCGGCAAACCCCGCGAGTAACAGCGCCAGCCCCAGGCTCACCCCGGAGATCACCTCCAGCGAGTGCAGGCGCTTCAGTCCCTTCACCAGGCGCGGCGCAGCCAGGACGCCGATCACGGTAGACCCGATCCAGAACCCGAACGCCTTTGCCGCAACCCGGCCGATTTGCCCCCAATCAACACTGCCGTCGTGAACGCGGGCCAACGCCACCACCACCGCCAAGAGCACGATTCCCAGAACATCGTCCAGGACCGCCGCGGCCAGGATCGTGACCCCTTCGGGGCTGGACATCTTGCGCCGCTCCGAGAGGATCCGCGCCGTAATACCAACCGAGGTGGCGGTGGAGAGCGTACCGAGGAACAGCGCCTGCGGATCAAGGAAGTCGGTGACACTCGGCAAGAAAAGAACTGCCGAATAGCTACCCGTTATAAACGACAAGACCACCCCACCGATGCCCACGGCGCTCCCCACGCCGGAGAACTTCAGGAAGGTGGGAAGGTCCGTTTCTAATCCGGCGAGGAACAACAGAATTATGGAGGCCAGCACCGCCACGCCGTAGAGCTCGGGGGTCACCGGGAGCGTTCCCCCCACGTCGGCGGGAAACAGCGCCTGCTCGAGGCCCGGCACGCGGAACTGCCCTAGGGCGAAGGGTCCCACCAGCATTCCGGCGCTGAGCTCACCCAATACGCGGGGCAACCGCAAGAGGTGTTCAAACAGGTGTCCCACCAGCATCGCCGAGAGCAGGAGCACCGCCAGCTGGAGGATCAGCACCGTCATGGCGTGGGTCATGAGGTGAGCGCCTCGTACATCTCTTGGGAGGAGGTGGCCGCCAGCAACTTCTCCCGCAACGCTTCATCTCGGAGCAGACGTACCACCTCACTAATAAACTGCAGATGGGGCCCGGTGCGCTTCAGCGGGGAGATCGTCATCACCAGAATGCGGGAGGCTTTGCCGTCGCGAGCGCCGAAGTCAACACCCTCCGAGAGGGTGGCAACTCCTGCGATGAGGTCATCCACGGCATCGGTCTTGCCGTGGGGCACCGCGATACCGCGCTCGAGGCCGGTACTATCTTTCTGCTCCCGCTGCATCACCACATCGATCAACGGGTCCACGTGGTCGATCTTACGGGTAGCCGCCAGCCTGCGGACCAGCGTCTCGATCGCCTCATTTTTGTCCGCCACCTGGAGCGCGGGAAACATAACCTGCGGAGACAGGACTTTTCGGAGATTCATTGGGAAATAGCGTACGGTCCCGCCGAAGGGGTGTCAACACGCCACGCACTCGCTACGCTACGCGCCGCCCGCCGGGGCGCGTCCACCCGGCACGGCAAAGCTTCACTGCTCTCCCGGCAACTCCCGTCGTTCCAGGACCGCGATGTTCTCGACGTGCCGCGTCTGCGGGAACATATCTACCGGCTGTAGCGCGGTGACGCGGTACAGGTCGGCCAGTTCGGCTATATCCGTCGCCTGGGTCCGCGGGTTGCAGCTGATGTAGAGAATCCGCTGAGGCGCGATCTCCCGCAACGTCTTGCGCGCCCCCGGATGGAGCCCCGCCCGGGGTGGGTCCAGGACCACCAGGTCGGGCCTCCCGTGGCGCGTGACCACCTCCGGCAACACCGTCTCCACCTCGCCCTCCTCGAAAACCGCGTTGGTAATGCCGTTGAGCTCCGCGTTTTCCCGCGCCGATGAGACCGCATCGGAAATCGACTCGA
>CAYQRW010000004.1:0-35440 GCA_964419735.1 uncultured Spirochaeta sp. | reverse complement strand
CGTCTCGGCGCCAACGCGATTCTCGGGGTCTCCATGGCGGTGGCCCGGGCCGCGGCGGATCACCTGGGACTTCCCCTGTTTAAGTACCTCGGCGCGTATCACGCCAACGTCCTCCCCGTACCGATGGCCAACATCATTAACGGCGGATCTCATGCGGACAACAGTGTGGACTTTCAGGAGTTCATGGTCATGCCGGTGGGTGCGGACTCGATCCGGGGCGGCGTGCGCATGATCACTGAGGTCTTTCACAACTTGAAGAAGATCCTCCACGACAGCGGATACAGCACCGCCGTCGGTGATGAGGGCGGGTTTGCGCCCAACCTCAAGAGCAACGAGGAAGCGGTGGAAGTGATCCTCAAGGCGGTGGAAAAGGCCGGGTACAAGCCGGAGCAGGACATTATGATCGCCTTGGACCCCGCCTCCAGTGAGTTCTACGACGCGGACAAGAAGCGCTACATCTTTAAGAAGAGCGACGGCCGCGAGCTGACCAGCGAGGAAATGGCCGCCTATTGGGCGGACTGGGCCGACAAGTATCCGATCATTTCGATCGAGGACGGGCTGGATGAGAACGACTGGGATGGATGGAAGATCCTCACCGATAAGATCGGCGATCGCGTACAGCTGGTGGGAGACGATCTTTTCGTTACCAACACCAAGCGCCTGAGCCAGGGAATCGAAAAAGGTATCGCCAACAGCATCCTCATCAAGGTGAACCAGATTGGCTCCCTCACCGAAACGTTTGAGGCGGTGGAAATGGCGAAGCGCGCCGGCTACACGGCGATCGTCAGCCACCGCAGCGGTGAGACGGAGGACAGTTTCATTGCCGACCTGGTGGTTGCACTCGAAGCGGGTCAGATCAAGACGGGATCCCTGTCGCGCAGTGATCGGTTGGCCAAGTACAACCAGCTCATGCGCATCGAGGATATGCTTGATCGCAGCGCTGAGTATCCTGGGAAGAAGGCGTTCTACTCGATCAGCCGCAAGTAGCAATAACTCGGCCGACGTAACGCAGGCGTAACGCCGCAGACGTCACACTACAAAAACGACGGAAAAAATTGGGGCGCCTCGGGGCGCCCCCTCTTAGTCACGCTCGGTAATCACCAGCGTAGCCTCAGCATACTCTCCATCCAAGGTGCCTACCCAGATATCGTACAGCCCATCCTGAGGCGGAGAGAAGGTTATCACCGGATCGAGGCCGTCACTGTCATCGTTGAAGTGCCAGCGACCGTCCGGGCCGTTCACCAACAGGAGCGTATCGGCTTTGGTGTCCCCAACTTTGATGGTGAGCTGATACTCTCCGGAGGTGTAGCGCAGGTCAAAATCCGGAGCATCCGCCACATAGCCGTAATACCCCAGCTCCGAGAGATCCATGGATCCGCCGGCAACTACGCTTTGCTCAAAGGGATCCGGTTGAAAACCTGCCGTTAATTCAGTCTCGCCGTAGGTTGGTTGTAGTTGCCAATCCTGCGCACCGAGAGCCCCCGCCACGAGTACCATACCGATCAGGACTATCATCCGTTTCATATATGTACTATAGGGAGGGGGGAATACCGTGTCAAATTAGCGTACCACGAAGGACCGGTGCTCCCCGGTGGGTTCTACGGACCGGACCTCCACGCGTTCCACGTGGGCCGTGGGCGGGCCTTGGTGCAAATAGCGTCGGAACTCCGCCAACGCCCCTGCCTCACCTTCCGCACGGACCTCCACCGTCCCGTCGCGACGGTTGCGGACCCAGCCCAATACTCCCAGGGAACGCGCGGTGGTCTGCGTGTGATAGCGGAAGCCTACACCCTGCACGCGGCCATGGATCTCGGCGGTAAATGCGGAGCGGGCCATCTTACCTTCCGAGCTTTTGCGCGATCAGTTCCGCAAGTTCCATATAGTCAAACGGTTTGTAGAGCACATCAAAGGGAATGGGGATCTCCGGGCGCAGGAAACCACTGGTAATGATAACGGTCATCTCACTGCAGAAGCGGGAGAGAAACCGTAGCCAGTAGTCTCCGCCGAGAATCTCCATGCGGTAGTCGGTGACGATGACATCCACCTCGTGGTCCAGGAGCTGCTTAATCGCCCCCACCCCATCGGATGCCACCAGAACCCGATACGACTTGCGCTCCAGGTAATCCCGCAGCGTGAGCCGTATTGCATCCTCGTCTTCTACCAGGAGAATCGTGGTGGGAGATTCGTCCGATGTCTCCAGCGCATCTGACCTAACCGAACTATCCGACATGAGTGCCGAGACTACTCGCGCCGGGTAGACCGATTCTCCGCCAGCTCTTCAATCAGCGCCGGGAGAGCTTCCAGGTCCAAGGGCTTGCCGACAAACGCGTCCGCCCCAGCTTCGTGGGCACGCTTCTGCACCCCTTCTTCCGTAATGCCGCTAATGGCGATCACGATCGGCCGAGACAGGTTCTCATCGTTTTTGATCTGCCGGCACAGTTTGTAGCCATCCACCCCGGGGAGATTAATATCCAAGAGCACCACGTCGGGCTTGTGTTCCGTGATCGCTTTGCCGGCATCGTACCCGTCATACGCCTGATTCACTTTGAAATCGGGGTAGCGCTTATCGAGGAACTGCTTAATTAGATCGTTCAGTTCCTGGTCATCATCAACAACCAGTACTTCCTCGATCTTCGCCTGCTCCGCGAGAATCTCCCGGACCTCTTCCGGAAGCCGCATTCCCTGCGATTGCATGAATTTAGCGAGGACATCCGCGTATACGCGATACTGTCCACCGGGGGTGGTATACGCATCTAAGTGCCCTTGACGAATCCAATTGATCGCAGTTTGGTTCACTACGTCACAAAAATTGGCGACCTCATGAGCAGAGAAAACACGCTTTTTCTTTTTTGCCTTTGCCATACCTACGTTCCTTCCGTTAGTCTAACATTAGTGTAGTCAAAAAACTCCACTAATGTCAAGCGAAATATTTTTTTACCTGAGAAAAGGGAAAGCCCTTCCGAACTAATCGTTGTATATACCGATCCTGCTCCCCCCGCTCCAAGGACGCCGGATCCATCGGCAACGCCTCGATATGCGCCTGGAGGGCGGCCTCAAAACAGTCCAGATGAGCGGTCTCATAGGCCTCTATCGCCCGCTGGGAGGTCTCCCGATCGACTCCCTTGTCCGCGAGAGCCAGGTGCAGCGCACTCCGGCTGACGCCCTTTCCGCGCATCCGCGTGCGAATCCACATCTCGGCAAACCGGTCGTCACTCTGGTACCCGCGCTCCTCGAGCCGGTCCAGCGCCACCGCGCACGCCGCTGGTCCAAATCCCTTGGCCCGGAGCTTGCGCCGCAACTCCGCGGCGCTGTGCTCCCGGCGAGAGAGAATCTCCGCGGCGGCCGCCACCACGAACGTTTCCTGGCTCTGCTCCACCAGCTCCCGCAAAACACCAAAGCGGGTAAGATCTCCCTCACTCAGGCTGTGCTCGCCACGATTGCGTGCAGCGTTCCAGACGCTCCGGTCGATATCAAATCGGAACAATCGCACCCGCTCACCGCGGGGCCGCTCCTTGTTGCGCGGCGGCCGCTCAAAGTCTTCCGATCGCCCGGCGGGATCCCAGTTGGAACCGGATCCCCGCAGGGGGTCCCACCACGCACATACAGAAACGCCCGCAGCAACGGATGCGTGCGGGCGAATCGAATCGATCTTTACCGGATAATCCGGTGCGATATGTTTAGCGCTTGGAGAACTGGAACTTGCGGCGCGCACCACGTTGACCAAACTTCTTGCGCTCCACCATACGGGAGTCTCGAGTCATAAACCCGTTGACCCGCATCGTCTTCAGCAGCGTCTCATCGAAGCTGACCAGTGCCCGGGCTACCCCGTGGCGAATCGCCTCGGCTTGGCCCGTCTCACCGCCACCTTGAACCTTGACGATGACGTCGAAGTCACTCTCTTTTTCCGTGACCGTCAGCGGCTGCAAGTACTTGATCTTATTCTCAGCACGATGCCAAAACTCATCAGCCTGGCGACCATTGATCGTGACATTGCCGGTCCCCCGACGAAGATACACCCGCGCTACCGCCGTCTTCCGACGACCGGTACCTTGATACTGTTCCATACGCTTACGCCTCCTTCACCGGCGGAATGGTCACCGCTTCCGGCTGTTGCGCCGCATGCGGATGCTCGGGACCGGCGTACACCTTCATGTTGGTGAATAACTTGCGGCCCAGTCGATTGTGCGGCAGCATTCCGCGCACGGCGTGCTCCACCGGGTACTGAGGCTTGCGCCCGAGCATCTTATGGAAGGGCTCCGCCGTCATGGAACCGAGGTAGCCGCTGTGGCGATAGTACTGTTTCTGCGTCGCCTTGCGGCCGGTCACTTCCACCTGGTCCGCGTTGATGATAATCACGTAATCACCAACCTCCTGGTGGGGAGTGTACTCGGGCTTCTTCTTGCCACGGAGAATATCCGCGGCTTCCACGGCTACCCGACCGAGCCGCTGTCCGGCGGCGTCGATCACGTACCACTTGCGCTCTACTTCTTTCGGTTTCACAAATATCGTTTTCATGGTCATAACTCTGCCAATTGGTTCTGAGTGAGCCGGAACGATTGCATACGGTGAGGAAATTGTCAAGGTTCCGGAACAACCAGTCGGAAGCTACTCCTCTTTCTTGTCGCTGCTGTCAGCTTCGGTCGATTTCTCCGCTTTCTCCGCCTCAGCAGCAGCGCGAGCCTCTTCTTCCTCTTCCTTCTTCGCCTCAATCTTATCCTTGATATCAGCGATACCGATCATGATCGCGATCAGACCGATGAACACCGCCAACAGCGGGATCCCCCCAGCCAGAACAACCTTAACCTGTTCCCACCAGTTCAGCACGGCAAACGGGAGCGAAGCAGGAAGAATGGAATAGACCGCAAAAAGTATAAAGACGATTCCTACAATCAGTGCACCCATCTAAAATTCCTCCATTAAGCAATTTACTCATTAAACACGTAAGCGTCGTATCATCGCGATTACACCGGCGATAATAAAAAGTAACGGAATTGCGCGCAACAGCACCCAGAAGACCGGAATGTCGTATACCCGCAGTTCAATGACCGCGATAATACCAAAGCGGTCCAACATTTGGAAGGCCACATCCCCAAATCTGATTATCAAACCGATGATAATTAACATCCACGCAGGCTCCCGGGTCAGGGACCACAGCATAATCGCCGCAAACGCCGCGATACCACTGAGAAACAGATCGGTCAGGAGCACACTCATTTCAGCGGGGCCAGTCATCTACCAATCCTTTCCAGCGGTCTACATCGCGCCGGGTGAGCTCTCCCGGAATCACCATCGGCGTTACCCCCTCCGGCGGAAGCAGTATACCGCGTTCCGCGGCGCTCATCCGCCAGCTATCCCAATTCGGTTGGGCGCACTCATGTATCGGCAGCATCCACACCCCGCTCCGCCGATACCCGGGCGGCACCACAAGCGCGTCAGCCTGCTCCCGTCGCAGCCGGCCGGCATCACTGGTGAGATACTCGGCCAGAGCCATCGTCATGCGCGCCAGGGCCGCCACCACCATCGGTGATATCTCGGAGAATTCCATGGTTGAACCGAGGGTTGCGCCGGGCACCGGCACCACCACCGTCGGTGCTTCCCCCGCCGCCGGGCGGTCGGAGGGATCACAGAGCGGCAGCCACCGCCCCGCGGCGAGGCGAGCGGCCTGGAGTGAGCCGTTGATCGGGGATAAGGAGGGAAGCTCCGCCGCCGCCGCCAGGGCGGCCAGGGCGCGGGTGAGGCGCCCCGGCCAGGCGGTGGGCACCGGCGCCCACAGGCCGCGGTCGATTTCCGCCTCCACGAGCCGCCCCATGCCCCGCGGCCGATGTCCCAGAAACGCTCCGCCGTCGGCTTGCCAGAAGTCGACATAACGATCTCCCGCCTGATCGTAGAGCCACCACTCTCGGGCGCGGCGGACGATGCGTCCCGACGGAAGCAGGTAACTGCGCAGCGGCTGGGGCTCCTCGGTAGTCGTCACCATACCTCCTCCAGGTCATCGCCGGCGATCCGCTCCAGCGGGGTGTACTTGGGAATGAACTGCGCCGTGGCACCAGTTTCAAAGCGCACCAGCACCACCGCCTCGCTCCCGGCGTGCCACGCCTTGGTTACTACCCCACTGCCATAGTTGTCGTGGTACACCGCGGTACCCCGCGGCCAGGGATGGTTCTCGCCCCGTGCCCGGCCGCTGCGCAGTCCGGAGAGCGTACCGGCCCCGTCGCCGCCCAAGCCCCCACTGTATCCGTCGGCATCCACCTGCACCAACTCCTTGGGAATCTCGGTGAGAAAGCGCGAGGGCAGGAAGTCGGTAAGCTTACCGTGGAGGCGGCGGTAGCGGCAGCTGGTGAGGGTAACCTCATGGCGGGCGCGGGTGATCGCCACGTAGAAGAGGCGCCGCTCCTCCTCCAACTCCTCCGGATCGTCATCGCGGGGAAAGAGCCCCTCCTCCAGACCGGTGATCACCACCCGGTCAAACTCGAGGCCCTTGGTGTTGTGCATCGTAATCAACACCACCTTGGCGTCCACGGTGTCTTCCTGCTCCCGGGCGCTGTCCAGCTCGATGATCTCCAGGAACTCGGTAAGCCCCTCCCGGGTGGCGGGATACAGGGAAGCGGCGTTTATGAGCTCCTCCAGGTTCTGCACCTTCTGGGTACCGGCAACCTCATCCTGCTCGCGGTGGTACTGGCTGAGGCCGCTGCCGGCAAGCATCTCTTCTACCACGGCGGCCAGCGTAGCGGGTTCAGCGGGGTTGGGGCGGTCTGCCGTCGCTCCGCGTTCAACGTAATCCTGAAGCCGTTCGGTGAGGCGGGCAAACGCCCGCAACGCGGCGCCCGCTTTCTTGCTCACCTCGGGGATCGCGTAGTCCGCGGCCGCCGCCAGATCACCGCGGGCGGGGGCCAGTTTTTCCAGGATGTGCTCCACGCTCTTGGCGCCGAGGCCGCGGGCCGGTTTGTTGATAATGCGCCGGAAGCTGACCTCATCCCGAGGGTTAGCGAGGAACTTGAGAAACGCCACCGCGTCCTTGACCTCTTCCCGATCCCAGAAGCGCACCGCTCCCACGATGCGGTAGGGGATCTCCTCCCGGAGGAGCGCCGTCTCAAAGGCGCGGGACTGCGCGTTGGTGCGGTAGAGCACCGCGGTTTCGCCCCCTTCGCCGGCGCGGTCGGCGGCGCGGACGCGATCGATCACAAAGGAGACCTCATCGGCCTGGTCCGGAAGCAGGAGGAGTCGCGGCAAAGCACCCTCCTGGCGGTCGGTGAAGAGCTGCTTGCCCAGGCGGCCCTGGTTCTTGGCCACCACCGCCCCGGCGAGATCGAGAATCGGCGCGGTGGAGCGGTAGTTCTGCTCCAGGCGCACCACCTTGGTGTCGGGAAAGATCTCCGGAAAGGTGAGAATGTTCTGTACCTCGGCGCCGCGGAAGCGGTAAATCGACTGGTCGTCGTCGCCCACCACACAGACAAAGGTGTCCGCGGCGGCCAGCGCCCGGAGCATGCGGTACTGCGCCACGTTGGAGTCCTGGTACTCGTCCACCAGGATGTAGCGGAAGCGCCGGTGCAGCCGTTCTGCCACCACCGGTTCATTCTCCAACAGCTGCACCGGTTTCATGATGAGATCGCCGAAGTCCACGTTACCGATCTCCTCCAGGCGCGCTTGGTAGGTGCGATAGATGGATACAAACTCCGGATCCTCGGAGATGTCGGAGAGGTCGTCGTCGGGGGTCAGGCAGTAGTCTTTGGCGCGGCTGATTAGGTGGTACCAGCGCGCCAGGGGGCCGCGCTTCTGCTCCGGGTAGAGCGCCTTCAGGAGCGTAATCGAGTCGTCATCATCGTAGATGTTGAAGCCCCGGGGAAGCCCGGCGATCTCGCTGTTGCGCCGCAGCATCCACGCCCCGAAGGAGTGAAAGGTGCGTAGGGTGAGGTCGCGGGGGTCTACGGGCGGGGCCGAACTGTAGGATGAGCTGGGGCCTGGGGACGCGGTGGGGCCCATCTGGCCGGGCGGGGGCCCCACCGCGGAAGGCGAACCGTGAGCGGCCTCGGGGCCGGCGTCGGGGCCGGCCTCGGGGCCGGCGTCGTTGAGCAGCGACAGGGCGCGCTCGCGCATCTCCCCGGCGGCCTTGTTGGTAAAGGTTACCGCCAGAATGGAGCGCGGATCCACGCCCTGCTCGCCGATGAGCCAGGCGATCTTCACGGTGATCACCCGCGTCTTGCCGCTGCCGGCGCCGGCGAGGATGAGGAGCGGGCTGTCCTGGTGCAGCACTGCCTCGCGTTGGGCGGTGTTGAGGCCTGCCATGGCGGCGTGAAGCGTCGGCGTCATAGCTCGCCATGATAGCGCAGCCCCCGTTTGAGGTCGAGGGTGTCGGCCACTCCCCGGGGAGAATGCGCGGCTTCCACGCGACACGCTCATAAGATTTTCATGTGGATATCGTATCTTTCAGGTCGGAGGGTTCGGCATGCACGCGACGGGAGACATACCCCGGACAAATTCCACCACCATGATCCTGACTGAGGCAGGGTCGTCCTACTTCTTTGAGCGAAATCAACGGCTTCAGCGATTTCGTTTGGCGGATGGACGGGAGGACTTTGGTCTGCGGCTGCGCGATTACGACCCTCACACCTTGGACAAGCTAATCAGTGGTGGCCTGATACGAAAACTGGAGTACCCGGTGCAGGATGTACTGCACGATAGAAAGGCGTTGATGAGTTACGTGACAACCGTGACCTTGGGTTTCTTCGCGTATACCGCCACCTACCGCGTGCAGACGATGCTGACCGGCTCCCGCCTGTACCGGCGCACCCCCCATTCCAAGATCGCCGTGCTACGCACGGATGACCGCGAGCGCCGAGAACTCACCAAGCTTCTCACCCGCAACATCCGCTCCCACGTCCACGCGAATCATGAGCGACCACCGGATGACGCATCAACGGATATACTCATCGCACGATTTCTGGCCGCAGTGCCCGGGGAGGCGTGGAACTTGATTATCCACAAACGGAGCGACCCGGATACGCCACGACTCCTCACCGCACTCACTGAGCTTATTGGACGGTTGGTGACTCAGGCGGAGCTCGCCGATTACCTGGCACTGGTGTGGGTAGAATTGGTTCGGTATCTGCAACATCCCACTTCCGGTGACTCGGTACCGGAGGTCCATTTGCTCTCTCAGCTTAACGGGGCGGGATTAAGTGCCGGAGCTCAGTCGCACCCCACCCATCAACTGCATATGATGGCCGCCACCGGGGATATTCAATACGCGGCGCTCAAAGCCGATCTGGACCAGATTGCTCCCCATATCGACGGTGGGACCAAAACGTACGAGCAGTTCTACCGGTCGGCGGACACGGACCAAGAGAACTTGGGATTGTACTATCTCGGCTTCCTGCAAGACTCATGCCGCCGCGTCGGTGTGGGCCTCCGGGCGTTCGCTCGCGGCGGGCGCAGCGACGGTAATCTCAATCTCATCATTTCAACCTGACGGGAAGATTAAAGGAGGAGAATACGGTGGAATTGTCCACGGAAACGTTACGTGATGGTCCGCGACTACTGCGAGTTCAAGGCGAAATGGATTTGTACAACGCCGAGGACTACAAGCAACGGATCGCGGCGCTGCTGAGTTCTGATTCAGCACCGATCATCATCGATTTGTCCCATCTCAGCTATATCGACTCCAGCGGAATCGGCGCGCTCCTATACACCGTAACTCAATCGAAAGCGCGCCAGATAGTCGTGTGTTTTATCGGCGTTACCGGCAGTGTCCGTACGGTAATCGAGCTCACGAGTCTCCTGGGGTTTCTCCCGATCAAAGACAGCGTCGATGCTGCTCTGAATTTCGTCACGCAGTAGCCATGGAAGGGAACACATGAAAATTGACACACGTGAAGATCGCCACGGAATTCACATACTCGAATTGACCGGTGAAATGGATCTGTATTCCTCCAACACGTTGAAGGAAACGGTGGTCCAACTCTGGAACGATGGGGTCACCCGTTTGGTTATCGACCTTTCCCAATTAGAGTATGTTGATTCCAGCGGTATCGGGGTACTCCTCGCCGTGTACTCCTCCAGCCAGAAGCGGGGGAACCGCATTACCTTCGCCGGCGCAACCGGTTCCGTCATGAAAGTGATTGAGCTCACGAAACTGGACGGGTTTCTGCCCATGGAGCCCTCAACGGAACGCTCAATAGAGGCGTTAGCACCATCCGAAACATCGCAGCAGGCTGATCACGGCAAAATCCGCCAACTCATCGTGGATTCCCACAGTCCCCTGCTCGATACTCGCAACATGTACCACAAGCGGTTCTACCTGGACTTAAGCCAAGTTCGGAGGTTGGCCAACTTGATCGCCCAGAAAGCTCCCAATCACCTTCGCGATATTAACATTCTTGAACAACAGATCAGCGAGTTGTTGAAGAACGCGGTCAAACACGGCAACGGGAATGATGCGAGCAAGGCGGTGGCCGTGTGGTTTCAGTTCACCGACGAATCGGCGCGGTTGATCGTAGAAGATGAGGGCCCGGGATTTCAGAAGATAGAGGAGTGGAACGAGTTCTACCGCAAGAAAATCGAAGCGTACCACGCGAAAGACTTTGAGACGATGATGAATTACCTGGCGTTTCGGACGGAACACAGCGGTCAAGAGGATGGAGGAAACGCGATGATGGCTGCGGTGGAGTATTGGAACGAGGGGGTAGTCTTCAACGAGGCCCGTAACCGCGTGGCGGTGATGCGCTCGTTTGAAGAAGAGGCGAGAGCATAAACACTCTCAGCTCAGAGAATTACCGTTTGTTCGTTAAACCGCATCAAGCTCCACGTAATGTCATCCCCCAAGGGCCGGCGCCCGCGGAACTGGTTGAAATCCTTAAAGATGCGGTCCGAAAGTGACTCGACCGGGTCGTTTTCGGACTCGCGCAAGATCTCCGTCACCCGGCTGAGGTTATACATCACCCCCTGTTCATCGGGCTGTTCGATGAGTCCATCCGTGATAAGAAACAGGAGATCGGTCTCCCGCGGTCTAAACGTGTCAACCTTCGGCTCGATACCGGTGACGATCCCCAAGGGCAAATTGTTCTGTTTGGTTTTCAACGCATGCAGCATGTGATCGCGATACAGAAAGATGTGCGAATGCCCCATGTCACAGATCGTAACGGTACCGGCCGTTTCGTCGTAGTCCAGGAATACGGCGGTGACGAACTTCTCCGTCTCAAACGTTTGCACCAGATAATCGTTTAGCTGTCTGATAAACGGAACTACACCCTGCGTGAAATCGTAGATGCTCATCATACCCCACAACACGGAGGTTATGATGGAGGCTGCCACACCTTTTCCGGAAACATCGCAGACGGTGACGATCCACTTTCCCGGGGCATACTGGGTAGTCTTGTAGAAATCTCCGCCCACGCCTTTAGCGGTGTGGGAGCTGGCCACTAACTCGAGTCGCTCCCCCACCGCGATCTCTCGTTCACGGACGATTCGCGATTGCAGCTTACGAGCGAGCTCGATGTCCTGCTGCGTAATCTGCGACAAGTAGACCAGCATGTCCTGTGAGGAGAAGATGCCACCAAACCGTTGGCCGGACCACGTTAAAAGATAGTATTGAACCGTGGGCTCGCGCATTTCTTCCGCGATATCATCGGAAACGGTGAAAATGTCGCTATCGCCCGAGAATGTCCGGGCTATAGTCATGACCTCGGTAACCGGAAGGTTCCGAAACACATCCTGAGCGTAGGGGCGCGCCATGGTGGCGAAAAAATCTCGGCGCACCACGATACCAAGTACCATCTCTTCCGCATCAACCACCGCCACAGCCTGGAGGGACGGTTCCCGGGTTAACGCATCGTACACATCATGGATTTCCGCCGACGCTCGGACGAAGGCGCTGCTGGAGGCGATGCGTACCACCGACTGGTCGTTAACCCGCCGCTCCGGCAGCCACTCTATCACACCCACTTCACGGGTATCGCTGGTTCCAGTATCTGAATCCTGATTCATGATGATCTCTCCGTCTCTCCGGCTGTTGTAGGTGTACGCCGTATGCCGGAGCGCTGAATGATTATGGTCGACCGAGTGACTGTTTCATCTACGCTGCAGTCCCCCATAACCAGGGAATCGGGCGACAGCCCAAGTGTTCTCAGGATCACGATCACCATAGCGATACCGAGCCCCGCTCCTTCCGAGAAATCGCTGAGCGCAGCGTAGGCGTCGGCCATCGTCTGAAACTCCCGGGCCACGGACAGCTTCTGCTCAATTCGCTCGCGCTCAATGGGAAGGAGCGGGGTGTTGTTTTCTACCACTACCCAACTCTGTTGGTCATCGTGGGCAAATAGAAACCGTATGTGGTAGTTGCTCTTCTCCAGAAGCTCTAGGTAGTAACTGGGATTTTGAGAAATGTCCGCCCGAAACCGGCCAATGTGTTCCCGGTAACAGTTGGGATCGGCAAGATCCAGCCCGTGCTGCGCGAACCAGAGGCGCTTCAGCAGTGCGTTTCGGGCATTCCCTGCCAGTTCATGCACACAAAACGCCAGGTTGTTGTGGAGATGCACCAGACCCAACTTGTACAAGTACAGGGAGAGCACCTGATCCACGTGCTCTCGATGGCGCGCGGAATAACTCGAGGTCTTGAGAGCTATATGAGAACCATTTGTTATCGCAGCGCGGACTCGCGCGTAATCGCGGACTGACAACATAGTGATAGCCTTACATACTCATGTTAGTTTCGTATCAAGCGTAGATCTTGTAGACGCACGATACCCTACTCCACGAACCGTTTCGATCATATACGTGCAGGCGCCAAGCTTACGCCGTAGCGCTCGGACGTGAACGTCAATCGACCGTTCGGTGGCAACCACCTCACCACCGTATCGCTCTCTTAGGAGGTCTCGGCGCGTCCAAACCCGGCCGGGATCGCGCAGTAACACGGTGAGTATGAAGAACTCCGTCATCGACAAATTGACCTGTCTGTCTCCGCAATACACCTCATGCCGACCAAGGTCGATAGTGACCGGGCCGTGATGCACGCGTCCGCGGCTCAGATACGATCCCGCGTCGCTCCGAATCAGGCGTACTCGCGAATTAAGCACGCCGGGACTCGCCGGATACAGAATGAAATCATCAACTCCTGATTCGAGCGCGGTAACGACCTCGTCTTTGTGGTCATGATCGACGTAGACCACCACCGGCGTAGTCGCGCTTCCCGCTTCCCGCAAGAGGTGTTTGGTGGTGCGGTATAGAACAATCCCACTTTCATCGCCGAGGGGATGCGCGATGATCACTAATGAGACCCGCTGGTCCGCGAGAAACTTGATCGCGGCGCTGCTTGACTGTTCCACGCACACGGTAAACCCCGCACGATCCAGCTCTTCCATCGCCTGCGACTGGATATCAGGCCGCTGGGCAACTACGAGGGCGATTCCTGCATCGGTCATCCCACCCTCCTTATTGCCTATCCAAACCGGCCGGAAATGTACGCTTCAGTCTTGGGATTCTCCGGGCTGAAGAAGATGTCTTTGGTCTCACCGGCTTCCACAACAACCCCATTCAGAAAGAACGCGGTCTGATCCGCAACGCGTCCCGCCTGCTGCATGTTGTGCGTAACGATCACGATCGTATAGTCGTTCTTCAGCTCCGACAGGAGATCCTCGATTTTTGACGTTGATACTGGATCAAGCGCGCTGGTGGGCTCGTCCATAAGAATTACGTCGGGCTCTACGGCTATCGCCCGGGCGATACACAGTCGCTGCTGCTGCCCGCCGGATAACCCCAATGCGGGCTCATCCAGCCTGTCCTTCACCTCATCCCAAAGTGCGGCGAGATTGAGACTCGATTCGACGGTCTCTTGTAGGATCGCCTTGTTACGCACTCCGTGCACCCGAGGTCCATACGCCACGTTGTCAAACACGGACATGGGAAACGGATTCGGCTTCTGGAAAACCATTCCAATCCGTTTACGGAGCTCGATGACGTCGTATTCAGCGTATATGTCGTGGCCGTCGTACGTGACGAGCCCATTGATCGTAACCGATTCGATAATATCGTTCATGCGATTTAGGACTCGCAGGAAGGTAGATTTCCCGCATCCCGACGGACCGATCAGCGCGGTAGCGCGGTTGGTAGGAATCTTGAGAGAGACGGTATCCAACGCCTGAAAGTCACCATAGAACAGTGACAGCTCGGCGACTTCCATCTTCGGCGCGGTGCCCGTATCCACTTTGGGTGACGCGGATGTCATGACGGTGTAACTCCTGAGTTAATGCGATTGATGAGGCGTCTGGCGGTGGTGTTAATGATCAGTACGATCAGCACCAGAATCGTTGCGGTGGCGAAGGCGTTGGGAATCGAGATCGTTTCACGAACCAGTAGATAGAGATGGACGGACAGTACCCGCAAGGGCGAGTTGAGACTGCTCAGCAGGGCCAGATTGCTCCCCATGGTGAACAGTACCGCGGCGGTCTCTCCAACCGCCCGCCCAATGCCGAGGATGACGCCGGTAAGGATTCCTGGGAGCGCACTGGGGAGTACCACCCGAAATATCGTTTGCATTTTGGTAGCACCCAGAGCCAGGCTCCCCTCCCGGTGCGATTGCGGCACGCTGCGTAACGCCTCTTCCGCGGTTCTCACAATGGTGGGAAGGATCATCAAGGTGAGCGTCAATGCCCCGGCCAGGAGACCCGTCTGAAGTCCCAGCGCTTGGCTGAAAAAGACCAAGCCAAACAACCCGAAAATGATCGACGGCACCCCCGCCAGTGTATCCGTACCGATCCGGAGGACCATTAGGAACCGACCCTGCTTGGCGTATTCCACGATATAGATCGCCGCCGCCACACCTATCGGGGTAGCTATGAGAACCACGAAGGCGATCACCGCCAGAGTATTGAGGATGATCGTGCTAATGCCGCCCACTTCGCCGGCGCGACTGGGCGGCCGCCACAGAAATGAGGGCCGCAGGTTGGCGGAGTGCCGGACAAACCGCACGTCGAGTACGGGGATATCCCGCCGCACCGTTTCCGGTCGTGGCAGGAGGGCAACCGCCCCCGGTGTCTCCGCAAGGAATCGTGCCGCCGCCTCGACTGAGGCCGCCGTGCGCGATCCCTGGGGGGATGAGTCCTGGACGAACGCCTCCTGAGCGGAGCGCGCCACGGGGGAGGCATCCTCCGACAACCGGACTACCGATATTGGAGCATCCGGTCTCCCCGGGTCGTCTGAGGTTCCCTCCGGGGTATCGCTGCTCCCGGAAAGTTCGTTCCACGACCGGATATCTCCCCGGAGGAGCGCGGGCAGTTGCGCTTCATCAACGCTTCGAACGCGTCTGCCGGCTACCAGTTCGGTTACCGAGGAGTTGATCGCAACGCTGATCTGCCGCACCGGAGCGATCTTGGCATCGGCGAAGGAATCGGCCATTTCCGCCGGCACCAGTACCACCGCCCCGGTCTCCTCGGAGAACCAGCGCTCCACCTGCTCTACGGAGTTGAGTCGCGCGATAGTGTCAGGAAGGCCGGCATCATCCAGTACCAGATACTCCGCCAGGGCGTCGGGGAAGCGCCGCTCCCCGGACCAGACCGCGGGCATAGCTGCTTGATTCTGGCCGGTCAGGAACCCCCAGTAGCGGTTCTCGCCGGCGTACATAGCGCGGAGGTCGTCATAGGCGATGTCCCGCAGGCGGAGAGCCCTAGGCACAAGCACGGAGAACTCGATATCCGGATACGCGCCGCCAATTCCGATCGATTCCTCCGATATGGAGGCCACCGGCTCCTGCTCAATCGACCGGGTGTAGAAGCCATTGATCAGGATATATCCAATGATGAGGGTCAACATCGTCAGGGTGAGTCCCGCCGCGATCCATAAGACACCTTTCGCGATGCGATTCCAGCGCCGCACCACCACGGTATGGCGACTCCGGGTAACAGCTTGGCCCCTCACTACGTTACCCTCATTTTTGAGCGAATCATGATGATTTGAACCGCCGAGTTTATGGCGAGAATAAACATGAATAGCACGATCGCCACCGTAAACAGCGCCACTCGATGATCCCCGGCGGCGTACCCCATGTCGTTGATAATCGCCATCGTCAAGGTGCGCACGCGCGAATACACGCCGTTCGTAGGGAGGGTGGGCTGATTGCCGGCCACCATGAGCACTGCCAACGTCTCCCCCACTGCTCGCCCGGTACCGAGCAAGATTCCGGTGATGATTCCGCGCCGTGCCCCGGGGACCAGCACGCGGGAGATCGTCTGCCAATGGGTGGAGCCTAAGGCGGTGCTGGCATCCACATATTCCCGGGGGACGGAACGGATCGAAACTTCAGTGATGTTGATGATCGTGGGGAGGGTCATCACCGCCAAGATGCACATCGCCGAAAACGCGTTGTAGTTGACGATCGGATCGGAGACGTTCCGCAGGAAGAACCCGATCATCATCACCCCAAAGAATCCGTACACCACCGAAGGAATCCCCGCGAGCACCTCCGTCGCTGAGCGCAGGATCTCCCGCCACCGTCCGGTGGCCACCTCGGCAATGAACACTCCCACCGCGACGCCGATCGGCACCGCCATGATCAACGCGCCCGCGGTCACCATGAGCGAGGCTACGATAAACGGCGCGATGCCAAAGTCCGGAGGATTCCCAATCGGATACCACTCCGTGCCAAACAGGAACTCCACCAGCGATGGCGGCGTGTGGCCGTCCAGGGAACGGAAGAAGAGTGGTAGTCCCTCTTGGAAGACGAACACGGTAATGAACAGGACGCTCAGCGCCGAGAGCACGGCGCTGGAGAGAAACATCCATTTTCCGATCGTCTCAAACACTGTGCGCAGTTTCACCGGCCACCCCCGTATTCCACCCCGTCAGCGGACGGGAAGGAACCCCACGTCGCGCACGAGAGACTGACCGGCGTCACTCAACAGATAGTCAACAAACACCTTGCGGGGACCGGTGGGATCCCCCACCGTGACGATATTTAACGGCCGGGTAATCGGATACTCCCCGGTAGCAACCGTTTCGATCGAGTTCTCTACGCCGTTGACGGAGATCGCCTTGCCCCCCTGCTCCTCAACCCGACGCATCGTTACCAAGGAAACGTAGCCAATGGAATAGGGTGTCTGCGTTACCATGGTGGCCATGTTACCGTTGCTCTCCGTCACCAAGGATCGCCGTATGTAGCGAGCATCATCGCCGTAGGTGCGTACCAGAACACCTTCCATAAAGGCGCCGAACGTTCCACTGGCCTGGTCACGACGAACCACGATGATCTCTTCATCCGGACCGCCGAACTCGCGCCAGTTGCGTACCTCGCCGACGAAGATCGCGGCAAGGTCCTCGAGACTCAAATCGTCCACCGGCACGGTGCCATGGGCGACCACCGCCAGACCATCAACCGCAATTGCTATCTCCGTGAGTCCCTGCTCACGCTCACGGATGTACAGCGCTCGGCTTGCCGCGCCAATATCGTAGACGCCATTCAGTGTGCCCTGAATCCCGGCGGTAGACCCGGGAGCATCGTAGGAGAGCTCCGCGGTGGGTTCTACATCGGTAAGATATCGCTCAACTGCGGAGCTCATGACCGGATCCATCGTGGTAGATCCGCCCATGGACAGGCGTAGACCACCGCCTGCTTCCTGCTCACCGCCGGCCCAGACTGCAGCGGTGCCCATTCCGACGAGAATGCAGATCGCCAACGCCCGGAGGCTTCCCGTTCTGTTCTTTCGTATACTCATCTTAGATCTCCTGTATGTTCTTAGAGTGAGAGTTTCACTGAAATGCTGTAACTTCTTCCCTTACGCAACGACTCCACGACATTGCTTCCGTCACTTCTGCGCTCATCACCGAGAGTCGTCTCAGCGAGCGGGTCAAGCAGGTTGTCTGCACTGAAACCGATCGAGATATACTCCGACAGGCTCTGCCGCAGCACGAAGTTGAGGCTGTGAACCGGCTGTTCGTAGGTGTCCGGCACACCATTCGTCCCGATGGCTACGATCCGCGGCCCGAAAACGTTGTAGTTGAAAAACGCCGATGTGTGCTGTTCCCGGTCCTGCGACCAAGAGACGGTGTTGCGGTAGCCCAGGGACAGGTTGAGGACGTACGGGGACTGCCCTTCGAGGGGTCGCTCCGTGCTGGTGTTGGCGAAAGTCTTGAGCTCCGCCTCTCCGGTCTTCGAGTTCCGGATTTCGAATCTAAAATCTTCCCCTTCGTCACCAAGGCTGATTCGCGACCAGATATACGCGAAGTTGCCGCTGAGCGTTAGGTCACGGAAGACCGAAGCGATTCCTCCGACCAGCTTGCGACGACGGAGCGTCTGTTCAAACGAATCTCCCTGGATATTGACGACCGACCGGCGGATCGCGTCACCGATGTACCGTCCGGTCACCTGCCACTCCAACTCGGCACCGAGGTTCTGCGCGCTGGGTATGTTGGCCAAGGTAGTGACCGTCTCACTGCCGCTGTTAAGCTGAAAGGACTCGATGGGATCCTCGAAGTACTTGTAGAAGCCACCGAGGCTGAGGAACTCTCGCTCCGCCAGGTACCACTCCCACCGCGCGTCGCCGTTGTAGAGCCGCGCGATAGAAAGCAGGGGATTACCTTTGAACGTCCCGGCGCCGGGGGTACCGCTGTACTTCTGCTGCGGTGAGAGCTCGTTGAGATCGGGCCGATTGACGGTGCTGCTGGCACCCAACCGCAGCTGCGCGTCGTCTCCGGTGGGAACGGTGAGGTTGATCGCCGGCATGAGCGTGTCGACGATCGTATCCGGCGTCAACTCCTCCGGTTCGGCTTCTTCACCGGTGAAGAGGTCGAATGGAGTGACCGTCTGCCGTGACCATTCGGCCCGGACTCCAGTGGATAGTCTGCTGTCCCCGAACACGAGAATGTCGGCCTTGGTGTACCCCGCGATAACAAGCTGGTCACTGCTAATGCTGTCGGTTGGCTCCGTAAATTCTTCGAAGTCTATGATTGGACCGATATTCTCGTCGGTGAAAATGGAATCCATATCTTGGTCAAAGGTCTCTGGCTCTGCAAATCTATCGTAAATGTACCCGAAGCGGCGCGTGTCGGAACTCCGTGCCTGATAGGAGACCTGGGTGCCAAAGTCGAGAAAGTCAGCCGATGCGTTGCCGAACCAGCCGATGGGGACCGATGCCGCAACTCCCCCGTCATGGATCGTATCGTCCACCTCAGTGAAGATCCGTCGATTAGACCATTGGTCCGGGATGAGAAAGGAGTCCTCCTCGTCGAAAACTCCATCCTGGATCTCATCCCTGTAGATGTAGTACTTCCGGTCGGGCTCGTAGGAACGGGCGAGAGACAGATTGTAGTTCCACCGAAACTCCGTGCCCCCCAGCCCGGAAAGCTGGTGACGACCGCGAACAGACTGGTTGAAAAGCGTTTGTTCGCGCCAAAGCACCTCCGTCTCTTCGATGTCATACCCCTCGGAGTTATAGAAGCCGTTCAGCTGTTCCGTCATAGCGTCGGTGGTGCGCACGAGGAGGCTTGCCGACTCAATGCGATACCGTCGCTGATCCTCGAGGACCAGTTCCACCAGGCTTCCGAGATCGACATCCCGCGTGGTGCGCTCAACCTCGACATCAAGATTCGGTCGAACGCCCTCGTTTGCTGGCTCATAGATGGTCAGCCCCTCTTCACTGGAGTCCCAACTATCCTTCAGGCTCAGCGAGGCGGTGAAGCCAAAGCTCCGGGTGTCCGTCAACTCGATCTTGTCCCGCATCGAGATACTGGCGCTGTAATCGAGAGGGATCGAGCGTGAAGCCGGCTCCCACGGGTTGGAGAAGGATTCGCCGAAATCTTCGCGCTGATCCGCACTATATCCACCGCCAAAAGTTGGATCTTCCGGTCCGATCAGCTCGTCGCTGTCCTCAATCGAATCGGGAAGCGCCCGTGTTCCGTCGTCAATGCCGAGAAAATCGAGAGATCCCCCTTGATCAAAGAGACGATCCTCCAAGGTCACTCCTTCGTTGTAGCCCAGTGAGAAGGAGATATCCGTTCGCAGACGGCGCCGATACTGGTCATCGGGCAGTCCGATCGTCGTTACTCCCACGCCACCGCCGCCAAACTGACCAGGCAGTTCCGGCGAGTAGGTCTTCTGCACCGAAAGCGTCTCTACAATCCCCGCCGGAAAGAGATCGAGCGGGACAACGCGCTTGTCTACCTCAGGACTCGGCAGTACCGCTCCGTTGAGGTAGGAGGTGGAGTATCTTTCTCCCATGCCGCGTACATACACGAATCGGCCGTCAACCACCGTCAATCCCGTGACGCGCCGCAGTGCCCCGGCGGCATCAGAATCACCGCTACGGCTGATCTGTTCCTGACCGATGAAGCTCACCACCGCGTCGGAGTCGGCCATTTCTTCGATCAATTTGGCGATACCACCCTCTACCCGTACCTCTTCGACGGCAAACACCGCCTGCTCCGCCAGTGCCACGGCCTGGGGCGTCAACTCCACGTCGACGGCGACCTCCTGATCGGCGACCACCTCTACCTCGTCCACCGTGCGCGTCGAGAAATCGGGATGGATCACCGAGAAGGTATGCGTACCCTCGGGAACCTCCGTATCGAATTGACCGTTGTCATCGGTGGTGGTTTCCGACTCTAGCCCACGAAACACGATCGTGGCCCCCGCCACCGGCTCACCATCCTCGATGCCGGTAACGGTACCGACGATCGTGCCGGGTTCGGCGTCGGGATCGAACTGCAACTCACCATCTTCCGTTGGCTCCGGGTCCGATCCGCCACCGAGCTGCTGCCCGCCACCACTGGCGGTAACGATCGCTTCCGTGACGCTGCCCTGTCGCACCGACACGTCCACCGCGGTGACTACCTCATCTTGGTAGTACAAGTCGAACTGGTGCGACCCGGGGGGGTGCACGAAGTTGATTAAGCCGTCTTCATCGGAGACGATCGTCTCATCTTCGAGGCGCACCTCCACCCCGGGGAGCGGTTCTCCCGTATCGGAAAACACATATATCTGAACCTCTCCCCGGTTGCTCTGCGCAGAAATTATCATTGGCGCAATGAGCAGACCGACGAGGATCGCCAGCATACTCTTCGTAATACGTCCGTTCATTATCCTTCCCTTTCTCGAGTTGTTTCCACGATGTCCCGCAGTTGTACGGCCCTACTAAAGACCTCCGGGTCCGATATCCCCCGGAGATACTCGATGGAACGTTCCCACTGACCGTTCGCGTAGTAGGCGTACGCCAACGAGTAGCGAACGCTGTCATTGGTGGTTGCCCCCAGCTGATCCAGCCGCGGCTCGAGCGCCGCCGCCTCTTCAAAACGCTCCATTTCGAGGAGCAAGTTGAACCGCTGCCGCGTTTTGCGGTCGGCATCGAGTATCTGGGAGTTCAAATACAGCGCCTTGGTCAGCGACCCCACGCGGCGGTAGAGCTCGGCCGCCTCGTAGTACAGGGCGAAGTTGCGAGCCGCCGCTTCTTCGATCAGGGCGGCAGCCGCCCGGGGCATCTCCCGTTCTACGTACGTTTGCGCCAGAATCAGCTTGATCTGTTCATTCTCCGGAAACTGGATGCGCGCGCCTTCTAGTACCTGCGCCGCCGCCTCAAGCTGACCACCTCTCCTAAGCGCCTCGCCGATCGTGATATACACATCCGGCTCATCCGGTGCATCTTCAAGGAACTCAAGGCTCTGGTCCGCCGCTTCCTGGGTAAGACCTAGTTCCAGAAGGTAGGTAATGCGTTGTCGCGTGAAATCGATCCGATCCGGAAACAGGAGTTCCGCCCGTTCCAGAGTCTGCATCGCCTCCGGCCATTGTTCGAGATTCCATTGCGCCGCCGCCTGCACCCCATACAGACCGGGAAAATCCCGGCGGTTGGGTACCCGGTCGATGGCATCGATCACCTGGTCGTAGCGCTCCACCGCGAAGTTGGCCTGCGCGATGTAGGCGTAAATCGACGGGTCCTCCTGGCCATTCTCCAGAGCGTTTTCGAACGCATCGATCGCCTGCGACTCTTCGCCGGTGCGCAGGAGCAGTAGACCCCGGAGCGTGTAATAGCGGGCCAGATCAACATCGTCGTCCTGCACATCCACCCTGTCTAGAGCGGAGCGGGCACGTGACAGGTTGCCGTCACGCAACATTACCGCGGCGATCCCAACATTATCGACGTCGGGTCCGCCCTCGCCGGCCTCACGTTCCGACTCCTGACCGCCGGCGGCGAATAGCGCGGCGGACAGTGTTGTCGCCAGAAGTACGCTCAGGGTGACCGTGCGCAGGTGTATTCCCACTGCTCTCATACCGCCCACCTCAATTCAACCGAAACGGAATTGGAATCCGCGCCCACGTTTGCACCGGCTCACCGCGGTACTGTGCCGGTTCAAACGTCCAATTGGGTACCGATGATAAGACCGCCTGATTAAATACGTTAGGCGGTTCCGCCTCGAGGATCTGTACCTCCTGCACCCTGCCTTGGGTGTCGATCAAGACCGAGACCACCACGCGTCCCTCGATCCGCCGCTGACGGGCGCGGTCGGGGTATTCCAGGGGGCGACTCTGCGGTATCGGCTTGGTATCTACCGCGTCGTCACTCAACGTGACGTTATCCAAATCACCCAGCAGCGACTCTTGCGTGCTAGTGATCCCCTGCACCTCAAAACCGGGAACCGAGACTGCGATACCCGCAAGCCCAGTCCCCAAACTCGGCGCCGGAGCCACCTGAGGTCTGTCGCTCCGCTGCTGCTGTCGCGGGCGTTCTTCAGGCTCTTCCGGTGGTGGTTCGGGGGGTGGCGTGGGAACGGTGAAATCGATCGACGTGGCCCGGTCCTGACGCTCAGGGTTCTCCGCTGGTCGATTCATCACCACCAGAGAGGTCACAACCAGCGCAAACCCGCTGAGCGTCACAACCGCGACACCGATGATTCTTAGCGCGCGATCCATGGATACCTCACTGAGCCCGCTGCTCCGTAGCAACACCGACTTCGCCGGCGCCGCCGAGCTTGGCCTGATCCACTACGTCGATGAGTACCTCGGTGGGCGTCAGCCGATCCGCGATTACCAATACGTTCTCCGAGGAGGCGATCGACAGTTCTTCTCGCACCCGCGACTGGACCATCCAGGAGTTGACCGCCTGTTCACCGACGTAAATCTGGCCACCACGGTCGATATAGATCCGCACCGTATCCGACTCGGAAGTAGTTGCCGAGGCGGCGCTGGGACGGTCCAGGGTCACGTCCATATCGCGTACGAAGGTGGTGGAAACCGCAAAGAAGATGAGCAGAATGAACACCATGTCGATCAACGGGGAAATATTGAGGTCTTCTACTTCGTGTTTCTTCGGCAAGAACTTCATGCGGCGCGCTCCGAAATGAGCAACTCTTTCAACTGGTAGATGTCCTCCCGGATCTGTCGCTCGCGGCGGTCAATGAGCCCCCCTACGATCAGTCCGGGAATCGCGATCACCAGACCAAACTGCGTAGTGAAGAGCGCCTGAGAAATGCCTTGCGCTACGCCGCCGGACTGGGAGTAGAACGTTTGCGTTCCCAGCGACTGGAACATCTCGATCATTCCGTTTACGGTGCCCAGCAATCCCAACAGCGGTGCCACGATCACGATCGTGCGCACCAACGTCCGATAGCGTCCGAGGTCCTCCTCAAGCGAGAAGAGCTTGTCATCGAGGACCGTCTTCAGCTTCGCCGGACGCTGGTCCGCGATACGCAGCGCCCGGCGGACCGCCTCGTCAAGATAGCCCGTGGTCTCCTCCGGCGGCGCGGCGGATCGAAACCTACTGACCAGCAGCCGCACCGGCGCGCGACTCCCGCGGCGAATAAAGAACAATCGATAGCCGATCCCAAACCACAACAGTAGCGCCGCCAATAGCAGCGGCCACATGACGAACCCACCCTGAGAGATGTAGCCGAGAAGCGTATCCACCCAGCTCATGCGGTTTCATCTCCCGATGCGCCATTGGTATCCGCGGTGGAAGCATCATTGGCCAGGTTGACCAACCGCAATGCGGAAATCTCCATACTTGAGGTGATGCGGTCGCTCCAGGAGGAGAGCAGATTGCCCACCAGCAGGGTCGGTATCGCCACCGATAGCCCAAACTCGGTGGTAATCAGCGCCTCAGAAATACCGCCGGACAGCAGTTTTGGGTCCCCGGTACCGAATTGGGTAATTACATCGAAGGTGGTGATCATACCGGTAACCGTTCCGAGCAGTCCTAACAGGGGAGCTACAGCGGCGAACACGCCGAGCACGGTGCGAAAGCGGTCCAGATTGGGCTGCTCGTTGAGAACCGCCTCGGAGATCACATCCTCGATTCCCTGGGCGTTGTGCTGCAAACCGTGCACGGTGCTCGCCAGCACCCGGCCCATGGCACCGGGCACCGCGGCGGACCGCTTGGCGGCAGCCTCCAAGTCGCCCGTGCGAACACTCTCCGCCACTGCCGACGGAGCGCTGCGGCTGCCGCGAGCCACGAGAACCAGGATCGCGATCCGCGCGATAATCAGCACCAGCGCCAACGCGCCGATCGCCAGGATGACCAGCCCGATAATGCCGGCGGCTTCCACCGTATCTGCAAAGGATTGGCCCTCTTCGATTTCCACCAACTCCTGCAGCGACTCGAACAGGAACAGCGGAATCTGCGCGATCTCACGGACACCGTCGTCCGCGGCCATTTCCCGAGCAACGTCCGCCGTATCGCGCTCCACCAAACGGAGCATGCCGTCACCGGCGGGAGCCAACGTCCCGGCGTTTTCGCTTCCCACACCAAAGGCGGCGACCCGCCCGATATGTACGATCTCGCCTTCCGTGGTGGTACCATCTTCGAGAAAGAAGGACCCGGTTTCCGTATAGATCCGGGAGTTGCGCTGCAATACTTGGAAGGAACTATCGATCACGTACTGTAACTCTTCCCGGCGACGGTCATTTCCCTCGGCGTCCGACTGAAACGACTCCACATCGAACGTCTCCAGTCGAGATTCCGCCTGTTGCACAACCTGGTCGACCACGTCGTCGGTGCTGCGGGTATCGCCGGATTCCTCCTGCAGTACGGATAGTTCCTGCTGGCGCTGTTCAACCTCGTTTCTCAAGGAGAGCAGACGCGACTCCAGCTGCTCCAGCTCGTTGCGTGCGGCGGTGACCCGCCGCTCGCCGTTCTCGTTAACCTCACTGAGCCGTCCCTCCAGGACGCGAATCTCATTGTTGAGAAAGGTGAACTCCCGTTGGTAGGCGGCCTGCAGGCTCTGTAACCCGGACTCCGGCCCGTCTTCCCCGTCTTGGGCGTGGACGCTCGAGGGAAGCCAGACCCCCGCCAGGAGAAGCAGTACCGCGAAGAGGCCCGTGTGTGGTAATCGTGATCTAGAACGCATCGCTTAGTTCTCCTGCCGGTAGGGGTTGGGCACCGTGAAGAAGCCCTGCCTGAGATTCCTCTGTAGCGCATCGAAGAGCTCCTCGATCTGTCGGCGGGAATCGGGATCGGCGACCGTCTCATAGCGGTAGGACCCGTTTACGGGGATCGCGGTGCCGACCTGGCCGTCCAGGGTGCGAAAATACAGCAACACCATACCCAACCGGGCCACTTCAGCCAGTTTTTCCTCTCCCTGGAGAGAGATCGTCTGCCGATACAGGCCGGAGTCTCCAACCAGTCGAAACTCCGAATCAACGACGTTCCATAGCCGCGTCAGCGCGGTCTGATCACCGAGACTGCCGTCGGCCCGCAGCCGCTCAATCGTTGCCACCGTTTCCAGCCGCTGGCTCCTTTGAAAGGGGATGCCCGCCTCAATGTAACTCCTGACCCGCCCCGTGAGCTCGTCTACTACCGGCGAGACATCAAGAGAGCCGCTTTGGGCCCGCTCGATCTCCCGCTGAACTTCCGCGATGTCGTCTTCCACCTGCGCCAGCCGGAGTTCCTCACGGTTGATGAGCGCCTCCACGTCGGCGGTTTGCGTGGACAGGGACCGCAACTGCTCGTTGAATTCCGTCTTGGACAGATCCAACTCATCGGAGAGCTCCTCGAGCTCCGCGCGCTTCTCCGAAATGCGCTGCGCCAGCGCCTGGAGCGCACCGTTGTCACCATCCTGAGCGAGCAGGAGGGTCGGTACGGCTATCACTAGCATGATCACGGCCATGAAAAACGGCGCATCCCGTCGAACGGATCGCGATGCGGATGAACCGGCCATTCCTCGAATAAATCTCATCAATACCACCTGAAAGTTTTCGCTTGCATGGCGCCCGCCCGGATCGATCGGGCGACCGCCATGAAAACGATCCGACGGCGTTGCCGCCGCCGGATACAAAGAACTGTGACTATCTAACTGAAGCGATGATTAGTTGGCCGGGAACTCGGTCCAGCCTTCCCACCACGCATTGCTGCCGTCGTAGGCGCCGATGTAGTCGGTGTCATCGAGGGTGTTGCCTGCGGGGTCCGCAGCCGGAACATCCGCCACCTCAACATCGCCGATCGTCGGCGCTACATCGAAGTCGGCGGACCATACGTCGTCGGTGAGGACTGCAACCGCGTCCTCGATACCGGATCCACTTTCGCGGAGCTCGTTGCCGTTGTTGGGCGTCTCGAGATCGGCGTTGTCGGAATCGTCGCTGGGAGTACCGCCGACAACAAGCGTGCCGAAGTAGTCGATCGTGGCACCACCGGCGTCGACGTAACCTGGGGTGTCATCGTTCGCCTGAACGTCGATCACGCTGTTGTACATGTCGTAGTTGGCGTCGCTCTTGAAGCGCAGCCCGATGCCCGTCTCGCTACTGCCGATTGCGGTGATGTTCGCGAAGATCGCGGTGGAAGCAGGAAACACGTCGTCCGCGTCGCCGTCGGCTTCGATCAGAGATCCCGTGCCGGTCGCGGGATAGTGCTGAAGGATCGCGTGCTGCAGCGAGCCGTTCCAGCCGTCGTCACCGTCAGCGCTGTCGTCCTCGTTGCCGGTACCCACGTAGTACTTGACCTGGGCGCTCCCGCCAAACCACTCGATACCATCGTCAGCGTTCTTGTGCACCTGGACGTACTCGATAGTCGTGCCGCTACCGACACCTTGAAGTACGATTCCGTTGAGCTCGTTGTCCGGGCTGAAAAGCGTTCCGGCAAACTGGACGCGCACGTACCTGATAGTGCCGGAGTTGTCGTCGTCGTCTGGAGTCGCGCCACCGCCGTACTCGCCGGTATCGCCTTCACCCTCGGCGTAGTTGCCCTGGACACGGGCGTAACCGTTGATGATGAGTCCACCCCAGTCGCCGGATGCGCGCTCGCCGATCGGATTGGCGGACGTGAGGGTGATCGGATCGTCGGCCGTACCTACTGCCTCAATATCCGACCCGCGGGTGATAATCAGGACCCCCGGATCACCGGCGGAAGTGTTTCCGCGGATCGTGGTGCCCTCCTCGATCGTCAGGGTGTTGCCAGTCGCATCATCAGGATCCTGCGCGTTGTTACCGATAAATACGGCACCGCCGAGGTACCACACAGCGTCGTTGGTGAATTCGACGTCATCGTAGTGCGTACCAACCACGAGACGCTGCGTTTCCTGTACGCCGTTGTACGTGGCAGTTCGCTCGGAGATAGATCCCAGACCGCTACTGTCCTCGCTTATGACCTCCCATTCGGTCAAAGTCGGAGCGGCGGAATCACCATCGTCATCATCATCATCATCGCTGCCAAACAGGTTGGCACATCCGGCCATTGTCAGCGTAAGAATCGCCAGCATAGCCATGAACAAGCGCATTGTTGTCTTGTTACTCATCGTTTTCCTCCTCGTCGATTTTCCGCGGGCCGTTCCCGCTGGGGGAGAGCGTACGGCGCAGTCCGTTAAAGCAGCGTTAGTTAAAAAAGAGATTGGCGTTAATGTTGTATCAGTAATTGATGAGGAGACAGAAACGTTACCGCAGACGGTCCATAACCTTCGCGAGGGAATCCTGTACCATAGAAGACCGGCTTCTCGGTGACGCGGTAGACCGTGCGATAGGCGATGCACGTCGGAGAGAACATACCTAAACGGGTATAATTATGGCTAACTACATAGTTTTATACCATATCAGGTATAGTAACGTGCTACGGCTTGCGTTTACACCCGAACGGGTATATCATAGCTTTCATATGGTTGATACCAACCCGCTCGGGCGATTTGTTAAGGAACACAGACGAGCTGCCGGCCTCACCCAGGAGGAGTTTGCGCTCCGGTCAGGCCTGGGGCTCAGGTTTATTCGTGATCTGGAGCAAGGCAAGGAGACGGTGCGCCTGGACAAAGTCAATCAGGCGCTGGCGATGTTTGGCTATCACGCGGTTCCCGGGAGGATGCCACGGTGAATCGGCAGGGGGCGGTGTTCTTTGGACAATACCGGGCAGGAAGTATCCGAGAGACTGATACGGGATACCAGTTCTCATACTCCGAGGAGTGGATCGCACGAGCGGACGCCCGTCCCGTCAGTTTGACGCTGCCCCTGCGTACGGAGCCGTATCACTCCACGACGATGTTCCCGTTCTTTGACGGATTGATTCCTGAGGGATGGCTGTTGAACATCGCGGTGCGCACCTGGAAGCTGGATTCGCGAGATCGAATGGGACTCCTCCTCAGCGTTTGCCGCGATCCGATCGGCGCAGTCAGGGTGTTTTCGGAGGATGCCCCGTGATGCGCTGCCACGGGTGCGGTGCCCCCCTGAGTGCAACCGAAAGCACCGGCGGGTGGCATAAAACATGCGCGCGGCGATTCTTCGGTAGGCCGGAAGTACCGGAAGTCGCGATAACTCGTGCCCGACTCGAGGAACTGGCCCAACGATCTATCCAGGCGGGACAGGCGGTCACCGGAGTACAGAAGAAGCTGTCGGTACATATGTCCGATACGGAAACACCGCGCCGTCTGTCGCTGGTGGGGTATCCCGCGGGCTACATTCTGAAACCTCCTTCCAGCGAGTATCCGGAGCTCCCTGAACTGGAACACACCACGATGCGTATGGCGGAGCGCATCGGTCTCAAGGTAGTGCCCCATGGGTTGATTGAACTTGGCGATCGGGATCGAGCCTACATTACTCGCCGCGTTGACAGGACGAAATCTCCGGAGGTTTGGATTCCCATGGAAGACCTCTGTCAGCTGTCCGAACGGCTCACTGAAGACAAGTATCGCGGCTCGTATGAACAGGTGGGCAAAGTCATCGCCCGATACTCCTCGCGACCCGGACTGGATCTCAGTGATTATTTCTTTCTGCTGGTGTTCTCCTTCGTCACCGGCAACTCCGACATGCACCTGAAGAACTTCTCCCTGTACTGTCCTGAGTCCGATTGGATTTTGTCCCCGGCGTACGATTTGCTTCCCACCACGCTCGTGATTCCGGAAGACCGGGAAGAGATGGCCTTAACGCTGAGTGGCAAGAAGCGCCGGATTACCCGGACCGATCTGGTTTCACTGGGAGAGAGCCTGGGGGTGAATCCGAAAGCGGTACAACGCATTATCGCGGCGGTGGCCGGGCACCAGGAGACACTCGTTTCTACGGTGGAGGAATCGTTTCTGTCCAACGAGGCGCGGACGGCGTACGTATCGCTACTGAAGGAGCGGATTGGGCGGTTGGAAGCACACAGCGATGATAAGAGAGTTGATCGAATTTCCGCTACCTGATATCTTTAAGGTATCAGGAGGATATCATGCCGATGATACGTCCCAGTGCGGACCTACGAAATCGATACATCGAGATTTCAGAGTACTGTCACTCTGAGAAACAGCCGGTTTTTATCACCCGAAACGGAACTGGTGATCTGGCGGTCATGAGCATCGAGCTGTATGAGCAGCTTACCAGCCGCAACGAGTTATACGCCGCGGTGAACACCGGCCTTGATGACGAGCAAGTCGGTCGGACAGTTTTGGCGGATCAAGCTCTCCGCAGCGCTCGTGAACAGTTACACAGGTGATATACTCGGTCGATCTCACTGCTTACGGCAGACGCACCATAGCCTCTGCAATTTAGGCCTCCGCCGTACCGCCGGTATCCACGCCCGCCTCCGCCCAGACCTCGGAGTTGTAGCCGGCGATAAACGTGCCCCAGTTGGTTAGCAGAATGGGAAACATGAGTGCCGCGGGACTCACGTGAGATTTCAGCGCCCGCAGGAGCGGACCGCGAGTTTCCGAGGGAAGCTTGTCCAGATAGGTGTAACCGTAGGCCACACCGCGCTTTTCAAGCACCCGCATGGCGTGATGGCAGTGCCCACACTTGGTTAAGGCGATAATGCGAATTGCGCTGGGATCGGTATTGCTCCCCTCACCCTCCACGTCGGTGAATTCTACCTGGTCGAGTCCGTTGAGTGATATGTACGCCATATAGTAATAATGTAATACAGACTGCCGGCCGTGTGCAATTTGATTGATTATTCTCGGAGGGGCGGACTATAGTCCCCAATTATGGGAATTCTTAGCCGCGTGCATAGGATCGCCGCATGGCGGATCAGCGGCGCACTGTTGGCGATTATGGTGGCAGTGCCGTTGACCGCTCAAGCCCCCCGGATAGAGCAGACCAGTTCGGTTGGCTTTGACTTTGCCTACTACCCCGGAGACCAGGAGGGCTACAACGTTAGCGACGGTGGATTTGCACCGCTGAGCTACACCACGGTGGAGCCGGACGGGGGTGCCGCGGACGACCAGCGAGAACTGGGAACTACTTGGGGCGGCGTTGAGCTTAAGGGGTACTACCAGCACTCCTGGATCGTGCCGACGCTACGATGGAGTGACGGCCCGGTGGCCGCGGGCAACAACGTCACGGTCCGGGCGACCACCGGGGTTAGTCCAGTTTCCGTGACCCAAGAGGTGCAGGCGATTCTTACACCGATCGCGTTTCTGCAGTTCACTGCCGGCGGTTCGATTGGCACCGGTTGGAGCCTACAGACCTTTGACGGCCTCGGCGAAGTTAACATGACCGACGGGAGCGTCGACTCATCATCCTTTGAGGGGGCGGTGGTTCGCGGCTTCGCCGGGGGGACGTTTCAGTTTGATCTGGCGGCGATTTTCCCCGGTGAATGGAACCACGTGATCACCGCGTTTTCACCTCTATGGACGTACAGTACACTCACCGGAGCCGACCGCGACCGCGCGTGGGCTTTTGAGGCGGATGGTGGAACGAACTATCGAGGATGGAAGTTCAAAACTACCGCGGTTCTCGGCTACCAGCCTCCCGGGGATGCGCTGACGATCGTGGGGATCCTCTATGAAGGGGACCGGCTAATCGGCGATGCCGTAGATCGGGCTCGGGCGGCCGCTCCCGCGGATTTCGATCCGGGATTTCGGACCGATCGACTGGCGCTTCTGGCGAATTTCGCGCTGGGAGACGAGCAGCGCCATTCCCTGACGGTCTTGCCCCAGTTTCAACGCAATCGCCTGGTCGGCGAAACAACGATCTTCAACGCGGGAGCGCAACGGCGAGAGACCGTCGGCAGCTACTGGGACTTCTACCGCGTTGCCGTGCAGTATCGCTACGCCTTGAAGTGACGTGAACTGAGCGCCCACGCGGTGGCCCCTGGAGAGCCCTGGGGCGGTCCAGCCAACCCTCCGGGGGATAGGGACCTACCGGCCGGTCGTCAGTTAACTACCGGCCGGTTGCCAGCGGGCGCACCCGGGCTTCCTCGAATTGCCGAGAGCCTACCTGGATCGTGGCGCGGTCACCCTTGGACCAGAACAGATACTCACCGTCCGGCCCGCCGACATACTTGGCGCCGGATGCCGACTCCACGTGGCTGAGCGTTATCGAGGGCGGATCGCCGGAAAGCCCCGCCAGATCAGGCGCCTCCGCCGCAATGCGGCCCTCCGTGGTATCCAACAGCGTGAGCTGCACCCGGTTGCCCCAACTGACCATGGCAAAATCAACACCTTCCGCGGTGTGCACCGTGTACCGCCCGGGGGCGCAGAACGCCGCGGTGCCGTCATCCGCCGCCTCCGCGAAGGCTTGGGCGGCGGCGGCGCTCAAGTCGGAGGGTTGGTCGGTGGCGGCAGCAGCACGATTGTCCGGGCTTCCCGCGCAAGAAGCGAGCATCCCCACCCCTGCAACGAGGTATAGGACGACGGCACCGGGAGACGACGCGACGGCAAAGCCCTGGGTTCGATATTTCATGATTGCAAAGTACTTCGACCACACCCTCGGAGCCAAGGAACTTTCGTCGGCTCCAAACCGATAAAGCCGTTGAATTGATTGACAGATCATCGTTTCCGAATGAAAATAGCCAATAGATCGGTCAGAGACCGAACACACAAGAGGAGTTTTACATGAAAAAGGCACTGATATTGTTGCTTCTGGCCGGCCTGATCGCGCCGGTGTTTGCGGACGATGCGCTGGTGTTGCCGAAGGGTATCAGCCGCGTCACCATTGCACCAGTTCTTGGATTCGTGCAGGGTGCATGGGATGCGGATGGTGAACTTACCAGTAATAAGGATGACGCAGGTGACAGTCTGCCCGACGATGTGGTTTTTCTGTTGGGATTTGCATACGAGTATGGGCTCACTGAACAGATTAGTTTAGGGCTGCAGTGGGCACCGGCGTACCAGTTTCCGGTTACAGCGGATGCAGCACAGGAGAATGCCTTGACCGGTGGCTTTGAGCAGATCGATGTTGGTGCAGAGATTCAGATTCTTGGAGAACAGGGATATGTTACGAACAACAACTTTCGATTTTCCGTTACCCCCGGCATAGCAATTCCCTTCCCAGAAACCACTGATTGGAAATCCGCCGGCGAGGACTTTGCCGCTCAGAAGGACGCTCTGACCCCGCCCTCTGTCAATAAGAGTGAATTCCAACTGGGCGCGCTTTTGAACTTGGATTATGTGATCACTGACCAATATGAAGTTAACCTGTTCACTGAAGCGCGATATCGCTTGGGTCGCACGCTCGACGTGGGTGACTTCTATAATCCTGTGACTATTGCCGGGGTTCAAGCGAATACCGGTCTAAACACCGCAAACCCAGCGCTCGGCGGTCAGACTGTCCTCGAAGCAGCTAACTACGACGGCGAAGACATTTACGACTCCTACGAAATCACCTATGGTCCAAATGTGCTTTGGGAGATTGGAATGGAGCCGAGTGCGAGCTATCAGGTGGCCGAATCGCTCCGTCTTGACTTGAGTGCAACTGGGCGTTTTTCCCTTTCGACGCCGCAGGAGGTAGAAACGAAGACCGAGTTGTCGACCGAAGGGCAAGCGATCGAGACTACTTCTGGTGGCGCGTCGGACCTCGACAAGAGCGGCTCCGTAGAACCGGACGATCCCAGTTTCAACTTCGCTATCCAGCCAACGGTCGGAACTTTTATCACGGCTATGCCCCTGCCTATCGAGCTTAAGGCCAGTTACAACATTCCGGTCTTGGGACAGAACGATACGCAAACGCAGCAACTCATCTTCCAGATTCGAGCATTCTTCTAGAAGTCTCCTGCTCTCTTGATGATTGGCCACCCAGTTCGGGTGGCCTTTTTTGGGTTGACCGGGTGGGTCCGTGTTGAGCGATTGAACAAGTGTATTGCCTGCCAACCAGAACATCACTGACACCCACCACCGGCACCAAAAGACTCGGCAGCCAATCGACCAGGCAACCATTCTAAAGATCACTTGACAGCTTGTGTAAACAGCGTTTACTTTATAAACATGGGTTCAGCAGAACGGAAGATGCGGGAGAAGGAGGCTCTGCGGCGCAAGATCATCGCCGCGGCCTCCGAGGTGGTGTCCCGGGAGGGCCATGAGCAGCTCACCATTCGGAAGATCGCCGCGGCGATCGAGTACTCACCGCGGGTGATCTATTTGCACTTCGAGGACAAGGACGATCTCCTGCGGGCGATTGTGGAGGCGGGGTTTGAGCGGACCCTGGAGGAACGAGGCACCACGCCCTGGGATTCCTCCCTTCCGGCGGAGGAGCGCGTGCGGCGGCGGTTGCGGGAGCATATCGAGGCGGCGCTGTCGGATCCTAACTTCTATCGGGCGGTGGTGGCGATTCTTGTGACCAAGCGCTATCCCCCAGGCCCCGCGCAACAGGCGGTGATCGCCGAGGCGCGGGAGGATCTACGAGAGCTCTCCTCGCAGGCGCACGACACAGCGGAACAGATCGAGGCGGATCTCATGATCGTGTTTGCCACCTTGCGCGGATTCACCCGCTCTTTAGTGACGGTCACCGACCACCTCACCGCGGAGCAGCGCGCGCAACTCATCGAGAGCTTTATCGCGTACACCATCGCCGGAGTCCGGCGAGAACGCGCGGAGCACACATAACACGGAAGAAGTAGGAGAGAAACATGCAGGTACTGATCGCGTATGCAGGGAAGAAGGGCGCCACCTCGGAACTGGCGCAGGCGATGGCTGAGGCAGCAGCGCAGGTAGGGTCAGGGGGCTACGAGGTCCAACCGGAGGTGGTTGATCTCAGACAGAATCCGCCGGTGGATATCACCCGCTACGACCGCGTGATCATCGGCGGCGGGGTGTATGCCGGCACGGTTCACAAGGCGGTGGGTGAGTTCTGCCGCAACAATCTGGAGGAGCTCCAGCGACGGCCCGTGGCACTGTTTCTGTCGGCACTGCGGGAAGACGATCTTCCCGGCGCGTTTGAGCGGAGCTTCCCTGAGGAACTTCGGTCTCACGCGATTGAAGAGGTGTGGCTGGGCGGACGCATTCGCTTCGCGGAACACAATGTTCTGGTCCGCGGCATGCTCCGCAAGATCATGCAGCGCCACGACGATATGGATACCCTGCGGTGGGATGAGGCGCGCCGACTGGCAACGACGGTGGCAGCGACGGTAGCACGATGAGAGCCGCACTCCTGGTATTGGTAACCGCCGCCGGCCTCGCCACTGGACTGAGTGGCTGCAACATGGCGGAGTCGATAGAAGCGGCGGATCGGACGCGGGAACTCGAGATCACGACTCCACCGCTGGCTGAGCTGTCCCCCGGCACCTACCGTGGTTCCTATGAAGCGGGAATGGTCTCCGCCGAGGTGGAGGCGGTGGTTGCCGATGGAACGATCGCGGCACTCACCCTGCTCCACCACGACACCTGGCGCGGCGGCGATGCGGAAGTATTGATCGATCGGATCGTGGAAGAACAATCACTGGAACTGGACACCGTCACCGGCGCCACGATCTCCAGCAAGACGATTCTCAAGGCCACGGAGGTGGCGCTGGCCGGCAGGCGCTAACCGTTAGTAACTGAACTCCAGGGTTAGCGTCCACAGGTCGCGGTAGGCGCGCTCCCCGTCCGGGAGCGCGCGCTCCCCAATTCCGCGGTAGCCTACTCGCCACAACAACGGCGAGGGCGCGCGGACCCCGATAGCCGTGCTCCACTCCAGCCGATGATCCAGCGCCCCGGACAACTCCGCAAGCCCCGCCACCGGCCGGTTCTGCACCGTGTACGATCCGGTGGTGGCATCCAGCACCACCCAGTCGGCGATGCGCAGGAGGTATTCCGCCTCCAGGTTCAGAAGCTGCTCCGTGGCGGGATTCTCCCCGAGCCCGCGGGGAATCCGGTAGCGCAGGAGGGTGAGCATATC
>CAYQRW010000003.1:0-35471 GCA_964419735.1 uncultured Spirochaeta sp. | reverse complement strand
CCTACGCCGCCACCGGCACGGTAACGATCGACGCCGGAGGCGCGGCGGTGGGACCCGTAGACGCAGACGCCCCCGTGCCGCTCACGATCTACGCCCCGGGCTCCCCGGTTACGCTGCGCTCCGCCAGCGTCGATCTGGAGTCGCTGGTCCTCTATGCCGGAGATATGGATCTCGCCGGCTCGAACGTCGACGTCGTTACGGATCTGGTTCTGTTCGGGGGCAGCTACACCCCGGATGATCCGGTGTTGCAGGCGGCAACTCCCGCCGCCGGTGAAGGCTTCTTCCGCTACGACGCGGCGGAGCGCCTGGCCGACGATACGTACGCCAATCCGGAGGTAACGCTGATCACGGAGCTTCCCGGAGCTCCCGAGACGATCGTCACCGAAGAGGACGCGGAGATCGGCGCGATCGATCCGCTGTGGCACGGGTGGTCCGGTCCGGAAACCTCCTCCGCTGCGGATTCCGATTACGCCGGTACCATGGCCGCGGCGGGTCTGGACGGCAACACGATCACTGTGGGGAACAACTTCTACGCCAACGGCCTCGATCTCATCGGAGACGGGGCGTGGAACCTCGTGCTTGAGACCGATCCCGCCGACGCATCGGAGGCGTTTGCGGAGTTCTACTACGGTGAGATTTCAAACGTTACCGTCTCCGACGGGGAGGGGAGTGATCCCGAGAATATTCGCTGGGTCGCCGCCGCCGAGCCGGACTATGACGTCTTCCGCGCGACCGACACCGACGCCGATCACGATGCCCCCGACGGCAATGGAGGTCCGGGGGACGGTAACGCGGAGCAGAGCCCGAATGCCGCCAACAACACCGCCTCCGGTGGGGGCACGACCGGAGTCGATTTCACCCGGGCGGTGCTGCTGCGCTCCGGCACCTACACCGTCTATGACAACGTGATCCGCCTTCAGTTCTCCAAGCCCATCGAAAACACGAACAACGAGATTTCCCGGGCGATCGGCACTGGGCTCATCCGAATCAATGACGAAGCCCATGCGATTACCGGTACCTGGATCGACGCTTCCGCGACCATTCCCACAGCCGACTATGATGAGAACGAGGACGGGATTACAGACGACCTAGAGGTATTCTACATCTCCGTCGAACCTGCCAACCGCTGGAACACCGACGCCACCGGCAGCTCACCGGGGGATGCCAACAGTACCGACCGGGGACGCCCCGGCACGGAACCGCGGAACCGGAGCGTAGTTCCCAATCTCACCTTCCCCCGGGTAACCGCGTCGGTGTGGTCCCTGTGGCGCGATCACCACGCGAACCGGCTGTTGGGTACGGACCAGATGGCGGCACTATCCGGCGCCGGATCGGGGCCGCTGGCCGCCGACGGGCCCGCGTACGCCACCTACGGTCAATACGACACGAATGACGACGCACTCAGCGCCGGCCGCTACACCTCCACCGATGATGGAACGCGACCGGCCCTGGTGCAGGTGACCGCCGGCCGGGCGCGCTACAATCAGGATGATATCCCTCAGTCCACGCTGCTCGAGGATACCACCGACCTGCGCCCGTATGACGCCCATAACTTCTTCCATCTGCGCTATTCCGAGCCGGTTCAGATCTCCGACGTGGCCGGGCTCGGCGTGGGAGAGGCGGCGGAAAACGTGCGTGGCTCGGCTGAGTTCGGCAACTCCGGCCAACCCGGCGGCCATTTCGTGGAGTCCGACGGCTCGGTATCGCTGACCGGTGTGCTGTCGTATGATGGTGGCGGTGATATGCAGGTTGGTACCCGCGACGGCGAGCCTACTGGTTCGTCCTGGTATCGCGGTAACGACGGCGGCGAGAATCCCAACGGTGAGCACGGCGCGACGCTCTTCATCCAAGGGTATAGCGTGACCCAGGGGTCGCAGCGTTACTGGCCGGGATATATGTCCGACGTGGTGGATCCGGTGGGCCGGGCGATCACGGAGGTCCCTGACAATCCGGTGCTCACCGATGCCGCAGGCAACGCGATCGAGTACACGGATCGCGTGGCGGACACCGCTTCGGATGCCGGAGCGGTTGATGCAGCCTTCATTGAACCCTGGGATCGCCTTACGGTGGACGATTCAATCGGAGATGTTACCGAAGCGGGCGCTCCCAGTGGTTTCCCCGGTACCGATTGGCTGGCAGGCTGGGACTATCGGCAGCCCACGTTCTCGAGCTACCAGGTCAATTTTGAGGCTGACCCCAATGAGACCGACCGATATGAGATCGTTACCCGGGCGACCACGCTCACCAGTCTGATAAACCGTATTGAGTTCCACGTGTTGGATGACGCTACCCTCGACTACGCAAATGCCGGCGATCCGGGACTTGATCCCCAAGCGGATGGAGTGTGGGATCCCCTCAACCTGTCCACTGATCCGGATACGCCGTCTCCCTTGACGCATCCCAACACTCGAGTAAATGAGGGGATTCGGGATAGTAGTTGGTCTTATCCCGACGGCTTGGAAGACCCACCGCGTACGGAATACCTTGCGTTTCGCGTCGAGGAGATTGTGGAAGACGTCGACACCGGTGAGCCGTTGGTACCGCTGGTAAACGAATACAACACCGGCATCGATACGACCGTGGAGAACTCGCAGTTCGGATTTGCCAATGTGGCCAACGACTCGTACTTCACCCTCCAGTTGCAGGACTCCGGGCATCCCTGGGGACTCCTGACGGAACTGTGGGTAAGTTACAACGAGGAGGAGGCGTATCTTACCGACCTCGCCGGTAATCTCCTTCCCAGTACCGACCTGCCGTTGAAAGCGATCGAGCGCACGCCACCGCGCATTGAGTTAGCGCTGGCTCGGGTGGGATCAAACGTGGTGTATCTCAAGTTCACCGAACCGGTATTTGGAACTGATACCCAGCAAACCAACATCAGCGAGAACGACCTACTGGTAGAGGGATACACCCCAACCGGTATTGAGCGACTCAACTCCGAGGGGGAGAACGGGTTCGGCGCCGGGGGTACGGAGTTCTTCCTGGAACTCGACCGCGATATTGAAGCCAGTGATGCCTTTAGCACCTATATCGCGCCGGCGGATGGGGAATCCGTCTTCGATGAGGCGGAAAACGCGATGCCCGCCAATGATCGTCGGCGGCTGTCGGATATCGCGCTGGGTGTGATTGAACCGGTGTGGGCGACCGACTCCTTCGACGTGAGTGGTGCCGGTGGTGCGGGGCTTTTTCGTACCATTCGGGATTTCGACGGGTCCGCGAACGAGCTGTCCGGAACGGATATTACCTTGCAAAGCCGGCTGGTGGATGGCATCCCGCCGCAACTTCCGGTGACGCTGCTCTACGATCTGGACGTCCCGGATTCAGCCAAGGTGGGAGAATACTGGACGCCGGTTCCGATTTTCGGTCTGGATGACACGCCGCACACCGAGGCGCGGCAGCTCTCGCCGATCGATTCTGATGGTCCGCTGCGGACGTTCATGATCCCCGGTAGTGATGAGAAGATCCAGGAAGGGGGCGAGGTGGAGTTCCAGTTTACCGTGGGCAACCTGAACGCCGCCCGGCTCATCGAGATTAACGATCCCCGGACGCTCGCGCCGTGGCTCTTCTCCGTAGGTGCCGGCTTTATTGAACAGCGTGCCAACGTGACGATTCTCAACAACGTTATCTATCCAGAAAATGATGAAAGCACGGTACTGGTGTACGAGATCGAACGTCCCGGCCTGGTGACCGTTACCGTCTTTGGATTGGACGGATCCGTGATCCGGTCGCTTCAGCGGGGACGCCAGGCAACCGGCACCTATCGACTTGCGTGGGATGGACGCAACAACAGCGGTATCCCGGTGGCTCGGGGAATCTACTTCCTGCGGGTCGTTGCACCGGGGGTCGATGAATATCGCAAGGTAATCGTTGCCAGAGACTGAGTCGGGGGTACCGCGGTGTCGGAATCGCGGCGCTACTACGGTGAGAAGATCAGCTCCGGCGCGGCTATCATCAGCGATCCCGGGTATTGCTTGGCGCTGTCGCCAGCGCCACCGAGACGGAACTCCAACTCAAAGGCAGTGGAGGTGGAACCCGGATCAGACGAGAACGACCGGGGGCCCAGGAGCTCAACTTCCACCTGGGACCACCCACTTCCCCACTGATCAACTACGGCGTCGTCTTCCAGGAAGATCTCTTGAGTGGCAAATGCGCCCCCGTAATCGCCCTCATTGCCATCGGCGCCGTCGTTACCGTCATCGCCGTCATCACCAGGTTTGACAAGGGATACCGTCATATAGCGCGGCGTGAAGCGGTTATTGCTGCCGGAGGTGGTGTCTTGGGCAACCCAGAACCGCACGGTATACGAGCCCCCGCCTATGATTCTGGGCCGATCGGGGGCGAGGGGATCGCTGTAGGGCACTCGGAGAAACACCGCATGGTTGAGGTCGTTTCGGGTGAGGCGGAGGTTGTCGATGATGCCGTCCGTGCGGGTCTCCGTGTCTGAGTTGAAGCCGCCGATAGACAAAGACGAGTAGCTACTATCGTCATCAACGGTCAGCTGGTTTCGGGGCGAGTCCTCGAACTCTGGATACTGGTAGGTAGCGTTATTCTCCGGACCACGAGTGATCTCGAGTTGATTCTGTGTATCAGTCGCCGCGTTGGGTTCATCGTTAAGTGAAACAGGAAACGAGTCCACAGGAATACGAAAGTCCACGAAAAGCGCCAACGCGCCCGCGGCGATGATTTCCCCCGGCGACACCGTAGGACTAAGACCTTCGGAATTGCTCAGATCCAAGAAGAACCGTTCTTGCGGTGACTCATAGTTCAGCAGTAGAACCTGGTCCCCATGCAACGACGCCAGGTCAACCCCATTGGCGCGGTCACTGGTATTGAAGTCAGCCGTGGTAATCACTTCCGCATTTGTGGCACCCACACTTTGCCACCCGACAGGCACCTCTCCCTCAGGCACGTTCTCGAAATCACCATTGGCCAGAATGTTTGTCATTTCCAGTCGGTATACCGGGCTGCCGGCTAGTGCATCGGGAACAGCGGGGTAGGGGCCTTCTTCAGTGGCGTCTTCCCACACCAGATATCCATCAGTTCCGTCGCGTGGCTGCCAGAACGGCTCCGGCTCCTCCGGTTCCCCGTCGAGCGCCCCAAAGCCGCGCTCCCCGATCAGATTGAATCCCCGATACTCACTCCAATCTACGGGTGAAGGACATCCGGATAGAGCAAGGACCGAGAGCGCCACTGCCGGCAATAGCCATGTGCGAGATACGGATCGTGGTCTGGGGCGAAATCGCTTCGTCACAATACCGGTAATATACCACGGTCTGCGATGATCTTTCACGGGTCACCGGCGAGTCACCGGCGAGTCACCGGTGGCCCGTACCGGTGGCGACGCGCCTCCTCGGGCGTCACGACCACGTAACCTCAAGCGCCACGCCGGTGGTGGAGGGCTGCAGCGTCACCGGTGCGGCAACCTCCGGCCAGAGTTCGGCACTGTGACCCAGTACGGTGTAGCTCAGCCAGCGCCACCTGCGCGACAGGTCGCCGTCCAAGACGATCCAGGCGCTGGTGTTGGAGTCCTTATAGGTGATATACGGTCCGGCGAACATCCACGCACTGTACCAGTTCTCGTCCTGCTCTGAGGCGGGGGCAGTGGTGCTGTGGTCCACGGTCCACCCGGTGCCGGAGAAGTCGGCGTCCAACACCCCCAAGGACGACTCAGTGTCGAACTTCGCTTGGAAGCGGTAGGTATCGGTGGAACCTTCCGAATCGGCGGTGAGCACCGAGTTATGGGTATCACCGGAGGCGGTAATCGTATAGGTTTCGCCGGCGCGGATCGTTCCGGGAACGGTAATCTCATGGGCGATCGTGGTGAGATCGACGTCGACCTGTGAGGTCTGCTTGTTTTCTACCGTCACCGGAGTTGTGGTATACCCTGAGGCCAGCAGGCAACTGGTGCTCCCGGACGCCGTGCCGGCCAGTACCAGTAGTCGATATGTGCCGGGAGCAACCGAGATATCCAACGGCACCGATGATCCGGTTGAAAGATCCTCCGCGATGTCCGCGGTGGCGACACTCATCGAGGCCGCCACCGTCGGCTGATCACCAACGGTGAGTTCCGTGTCACTGCCGGGATCTCCCGCCGCACGTTCCTCCAGCACGAGGATTTCCAGGATCTCCGCGTCCGTCTGGGCCCCCACCGTGTCGACGGCGGCGGCATCGATTTCGTCCCCGAGGATTTCCGCGGGCAACTCCACCCGAATTGTCCCTTCGCCGGTGGCCAGCCCGGGCTCTGGGTCGCGAGACCCACCATCCTTCTTAGGGCTCCCGCCGTCACCGGGACTCCCACAGGACAAAAGCGCGCTCGCCAGCGGCGCCGCCAGCGCCAATACCACCACCGTCGCCACGAGCTTGGCCGCGGTCTTTCGAATAATCTGAACTACCATCATGAGAAAAACCTCCATTCTACTTGCGTGGCGTCCGGATCAACCGTCTCCTCCGGGGAGTCCAGCGTGATCTCCTCCACCAGGCCCGCGGTCTCCCCCGGCGGGATCGAGCCGCCCTCCACGATGCGCCGATAGTAGCGGCGCGTGTCGGTGCTGATGGAGAACACGATGTCCAGCTCACTGATCTTTACCTCACCGGTATTCTCGACAGAAAGCACCACCTGACACGTTCCTAACTCACTGGCGAGCGTGTCTTCCACGGTGACCGTGCCCGCCGGCTCCTCCTCCGGTTCGAGCTCGCACCCGGCCGCGATACCTACCAGGATCGCGAGTAGAGCCGCCCACCTCATTCGTCTCGTTTCCACTTCCAACCTCCTGAGAGCGCCATACCTCCCGGCGCTCCGTGTTCGCCAAAGAGGGCCGCCGAGCCGATGTTGAACCGCTCCCACGCCCAGCGCACCGAAATCACCGCCGATAGCGCTCCCCGAGGGCGCCGCGCTACGCTACTCACCGCCGGTGTGAGCTCGGCCCGCACCGATGTGACGTCGTTTACCACCAGCGCCGCCGATAGGGGGACGCGCACGGCCACCTCCCGTTCCCGCGTAGGGCCCCGGTTCACTTCGACGGTAACGCCGCCGCCCTGTACCATGGGATCCCGCACCGACGCCACCACGTAGGATGCGCTCCACGTCCGCCGCGGTTCCCAGGCGGTGCCCACCCGGTGCCGCCGGTGCGGCGGGCCAAAGCTGTAGGCGGTACCCGCCACCACGCTCCCCTCATTGGAGCGATAGACCTGGTATTTCTTACCCGCCTCCGCCATAACGTCCACCGGCAAACGGCCGGTGATGTCGATATCCCACCGGTTCCAAAGTCGGAGCGCCACCTGCAGCTCCGCGCCGCCCATCATCACCCGCGGTTGGGAGTCCGGCTGCGCCAGGAGCGTTCCCTCCAGCAAGATCTCTACCGGCGTGCGGGTATGCGACGCCACGCGCTGGTAGTCCCGGGACTCATCGGCGCCCACTGCGGGACCTATCGCACCAGCCAGCATGGCGGTGACCGCCACCAGCACCACCGCCGGCACTTTCGCGCAATGGCCGCCTTTACCACCGCTCCAGATCATCGCGGGCCACCTCCAATCGCCTGAGCCGCTTGCGAGCCACCTCCACGTGTTTGTCGCGGGCGTCGCGATCCCACTCAGTGTCCACCACCACCGTGGCCCCCGAGGCATGCCGCTTCCACCACGCTTGGGAGACGATGACGTCGCCCCGGGCGGGATCGGCGATCAGCAGGTGGTGGACGGGCGGGCGAGCCGCGTGCCGCGGTCGGCTGTCGGCGCCCGCTCCGGCCTCCGCGCCGGGCACGCCCCCCACCGCCACCGCGTAGTGCCCGGCGGGCTCCTCAAAATGCACGATCACCGGCCCGTATTTTGCGGTAACCGCAGCCACCTCTTCCCAGGACATCCAAAACGCCCGGTTGGGAAGCTCGTTTTCCGAGAGCAGCTCGTGGATCTCCGCCACCGACATACTGAAGTCCTCTGCCCCCGGGTCCGCGTTCGTCCGTGGCTCGCGCGGTGCCGCCAGCGAGTGGTGCCAGAACTCCGCCGCAATTGATTCCACCACCGCCTGCGCGCAGTCGGTATCGGTCTGCTGCTCATTGCCGGCGACAAACAGGAGCGCCTCCATGGGAACTATCGTCGCCACCATGATCCCCATTAGGCCACCCAGTACCCCGCTCATTGGAACGCTCCCAGATCGTCTCGAAGCTCGGGCACGCGCCGAAACACCGCCGGCAGCGCGCGCAGCGGCGACACGTTGATCTCTTGTACCGAAGCCGCGGAGTGCAACACCTCCAGCGCCTCCGGCACGCTCCGCAGTTCGACCTCGTAGGAGAAGAGAAACGTCACCCGCCACAGAGACGGCGGCACGTCCTGCAACAGGGGAATCTCCTCGGTATCAAACACGAAGTAGGCGAACTCCCGCAGCTTTGGAAAGCGTGCTAGGGAGAAGGTGGGAGCGATCCCCAACCCCTCGGATTCCTGGATTACCAACTGTTCCACCGGGGCTCCCTGATCAAACAAGAGGCCGCGCTCAAAGGTCATACCGGTAATCGTCAACACTTCCAGATTGGGAAAGCTCTCGAGGATCGACCACTCCATCGGCTCGGTCAGGTTCCACAGGTGAAGCTCGCGGATGCTTTCAGTCACGGGAGTGCGCTCAATCTCCGCGATCCGCGCGCGGGAGGGGAGCCCCGCCTCATACATATTCCACACGGTGATCGCCGCCCGCCGGGGGACCCCCTCGTGCTCTCGGGCGGCCTCCGCCTGGCCTGGGCCTGGCGCCCGCTCCGGCGTGGCGGCATCCCACTCCTCTGCGACCTCGATCCGGCCCTGCTCGCGGTTGGCCGTCGTCACCACCAGCTCCAGGGGACCCCGTGGTTCTCCGGCATCCGCCTCAGCGCTGACGCTCATAGTGGCGCATACGATCACGGTGCACACCACGATTCCTCGTGCAATTGGGGAGCACCGCGACAGCGGTGCTCCCTTGCAATGATTGTGCGCCATTACCAGCTCCACACTGTGCGATGGTCGCGACGGGGCAGCGGCACAAACACCTGCCGCGTAGTCGGGTTCGGCCGATACCCCGGGCGAACCCGGTTCACCGACTCCGTTCCCGGATAGCTACGGTTGGAGTAGCGCGTGTACCGACTACCGCCACGGCGGTTGTCATATACCTGCAGGTGCGTCTTGCCACTCGACCCTCCGGTGAAGATGTACCCCGCCGTACCCCGGGGCGGAGTGGAATAGCGATTTCCCCGGTGGGCGCTGTAGATCTGGCTCACCGTGACGTTGTTGTAATCTCGAAACGACCCGCTTGGCGAGGACGTGCTCCGCCCGAGACTCTCAGCGCGATTCCGCGCGAGGATATCGCAGTGCACCCGATCCCGCCGAGAGGCGCGATTCCGCCACCGGTGCCGCCGAGTACGATTGCTCCTACGGGCACCGCGCGCAAAGAGCGCCCCCTCCGTCTCATCCATCTCGCCGGAGGTCATCTCCGGTGCTCTGATTCCTGCAAATTCGTCCGCCACCGCCGGCGCTTCGGACTCCTCCGCCGGTACCATCGACACCCCGACGACCACTCCCATGGCCGCCACTAACCAAATTACCTTGTGCATGGCTACCTCCTATGCACAAAACCGTGATCCGCATTTCTGCGTCCTCTACGGGGTAATACCTACGGGTGAGACACGGTGCTTCGGGAGTCTCGCAATCTCGACGCAAGAATGACGTTGATAGTTACAAACGGCGCGGTCATGTGGTAGTGTTGCGGGGAAATGACTACTGTGAAATCGCGTCGCCGGAGGGCGATATTGGCCTTACTTCTTCTCGTGAGTACCGTTGCAGTCTTTGCGCAGTCGGCAGACCAAAGGAGCCGTGACGAGGAGAGCCGTGACGAGGAGAGCCGTGACGAGGAGAGCCGTGACAACGACCGGTTGGTGATCGCCCGCGGATTAAGCGAATACCCGGTGACGGTGGGAGATCAGTACCGGGTGTACTTTCAAAGAGCGGGAGGCACGTCGCAGATCGAATTCTCCGTTCCCGGCTCCTACCAAGTCAATTTGGGACCGGTAGGCTCCTTCTCGGTGGAAGGGCTGGTGCAGGAGGAACTGCGTGAGCGTATCGAGAACGCGGTGAGCGATGCGTATCCGAGCAGTTTCCCCCGGTTAGAACTGGTTTCCGTCGGGCTCTTTCGCGTACGACTCACCGGGTCGATCCCCGATGCTCGCACTGAGCAGGCCTGGGGCCTCACCCCACTCAGTGAGATCGTTCGGGAAGCCGATACCTCGGAGGCGTCGTTGCGGCGGGTGACCATCTTCTCGGATGATGGCGACAGCAATACGTATGATCTCTTTCGTGCGCGACGCGGGGAATTGGAAGAGGACCCGCTGGTGCGTCCGGGTGACCGGATCGAATTCCACCCTCGCCTGCGGGAAGTTACGGTGCGCGGTGAGGTGCGATTCCCTGGGAGGTATGAACTCCTCGAATCGGATACGCTGGAGGATACGATAACTCAATACGCCGGTGGTATGACTGATCTAGCCGTACGCGATCGGGTTGAGATCAAGCGTGTAGCTAACGACGGCGAAGCGGAGCGAGTCGATTTCACTGATCAGTTGCTACGGAATACGGCCTTAGTAGATGGCGACACGATCATCGTCCGCAGCCAAGTGGATACCTTTCCGGTAGTCGTGTTTGAGGGAGCTATTCGCGGTCAAGTTTCAGCAGATGAAGAGGTTGAGGGAACTACCAGTCAGTCGGACCTGTACCGCTACACGTTTCGACCGGGCGAAACGGCGGCGGAGGCTGTGCGGGCGGTACAATCTCGCTTTCTTTCCACCGCAGATTTTGACCGCGCCTTTTTGGAACGGAATGGTGAGAGGATTGCCCTGGACGTGAAGTCTATGCTCTACGCGGAGCGAATCCCGGAGACGATAGAACTACAGCGCAACGACCGTATCGTCGTGCCGTTCCGGCAGTACTTCGTGTCGGTAAGCGGAGCGGTCAGTAACCCCGGGCAGTACCCCTACATCCCCGACCGGGGATACCAGTACTATTTGGGGTTAGCCGGTGGGACCGATCCACAACGGCATATTGGGGAGAATCCACGGATTCGAGATGTTCGGGGTGAGCGGAAGCGCGATAGCGCCGTGATCGAGCCGGAGGATGACATCTTCTTTGCCTCCACCAATCCGATCTACCATCTCTCACCGATCCTGGGTGTTGCCTCCACAGTCCTATCCACGATTGCCCTTTTCTTGTCAATCGCGAATTAGCGGAGGTTTTCCCCGCTTGCGGTCTCTGCCACGGCCACGGTCACTATCGGCCTCGTGTGCCGCGGCGCCGCCCCATAAACGGCATGTGACTGCGAATCTCATCGAGCTTCTGGGACTCCTCCGGGTCTTCCTTGACCCGGGAGAAGTACTCGAGGACGAACGCCAAAAACACGCTCAGGAAGAATGCGGTAATCGTCGTGATAATCGAAATCATCGCCCGGCTGGGGCCGGCTTTTTGATCGGGGGCCTCCGCGGTTTCCAGTACTTGGAACGTGCGTTCTTCACCTTCTAAAGATAACTGGGCAAGCTCATATTGCTGCCGCAGTGTCGAGTAGATTTGCTCCTGTACCTGTGCTTCCCGTTGAAGTCTCCCGAATCGTTGAGCAAGTTCGGGGAGTTCCTGCTGAGAGGGAATGCCGCTGCTGAACTGACTGTAGCCCTGATCCATTTCATTGAGGAGTTCTCGGAGATTGTCCCGCTCGGCGCGGAGCCGTTGCAGAGCCGGGTCGTTTACGGTGGCAAAGTCTTCGTAGGTACTGATCTCGATTTCCTTCAAGACCAGATCACTGCGAATACGGCCTCGCATGGCAACCTGTTCCTCGATCAAGCTCTGTACATTGAACGCACCGTACTGACGCTGAAAGTCACCGATTTCAGCCTCGAGACGCGAGATCTCCTGGTTTACCTCACCTATTTTGTCTTCCAACAGATTGGCGCGGCTCCGGTTCTGATCCACTCCGAGCTCCTGAAAACGTCGATTCAATATTTCCACGACACGGTTGGCCACGTCCCGGGCGAATTCGGGGTCGATGTGTTGTACCGAGATGCTCAGAATGCCTGTTGCCGCGTCGATCTCCGAGGTAATCATATCGCGTATTACCTGTCGGCTTCGCGCTTTGGGAGATTCTTCGATTTCGTAGCGTTCGATGATATTGAACTCGTCCACGAGCTGATCCAGCACTGAGCGACTTTCCAGGAGCGACATCGCCAGCTCTCCATTGCTGGTGCCCCCACCACCCCCGATTCCGGCAAGACCGGCCAGCCCCGAGAGTTCGGAGTTGCCCAGAACTGATCGCAGATTGGTACTACTCTCCTCGTTGATCAGGACCTCGGCCTCCGCAGCGTAGTAGTTTGGCAGCGGTGACTCCTCAGGTGGGAGCACTAATGAGATGATGGAATAGACCAAGACGCCGGCGGCTGCCAGAAAAGTAGTCCCAACAATGAGCCATTTATGACGAAAGAGCACCGCGATGAGATCGAGGAGGGAGATCGTATCTTCCTCTTGTGGGTAGTACTGATCATCAGGGTGGGCTACGTGGCGAGGCTGGTTGTCGGTAACGGGCGGTTTTCCTGATTCGTTGGTGTGATCGCTCATAGTTCCTCAGTTAGTCGGAAAGATAGTAGGCCGACAGTGTAGTGATTAGACCGCCGCGTGCCAATATTGAACGTGGACGGCGGCTACCAAACTACCTTGAGATGGCGTCAAAATGGTGATAGCCTTACTTGGTATGTCGCAAAAGGCTCCGCTTCTACAAAAAAATTACGGATTTCTTGCGGTCGTCCTTGGTGAGGTTGCGTTCCTGGCGGTTGTCGTGTCGGTAATCCAGCTTTTTTGAGTTTTTTCCGTGCCATGTGATAGGTGCTGGACGCCCGCTCCGCTACACTATTCGAGTTTCTTATACAGTCTGTCACTAAGCTCTGCAAAACATGTATACTGCTCGTCCCGTAGGTCACCGATAGGTAAAATGTTACGTGGAGGTTCTGTATGCTGGTGCGAACGATAGTGATAGGGCTGTGTGCCGTGGCGCTGGTCGGCTGTGCCACCCGGGAAGTGTCACATGGAGGTAATAGGGGGGTACAGCCCGACTCCGGCAGCTCATCCGGCTCTGCCGAAGCCGGCGACGCTGCCAACGCTGCAGGATCCGCCGATAGTGTAGGATCCGCCGACAGGGACGACAGGGACGACAGGGCCGACGCGGCCGATGCCGCTGATGCGGCTGGTGCAGCCGATGCGGCTGATGGCGCCGCCGAGACCGATACCGCATCGCTTCCAACGCCGATCGACCCCGCAGGCGTTCCGTTGGACGAGGTGATGATTCCTCGGCCGGGGATTCGGTTGGTGTACGATGTGGCGGGCGGTGACGCGTCCATACCGGCGGAACTCACCCTCGTGCTGCAGCCCTCCCGCAGCGCCCGCGCCGACATCTCTATCCACGCCCCCGGCGGCGAGGGCTACGTGGTGATGGAAGAGACGGATACGCTCTGGCGAGCTGCGTTGGTGGCGGGGGACCATTCGCTCACGCGGGCGCTGGCGGAACTCGCCTATCCGCGGTACTTGCCTACTCAGGAGCGATCGTTCCGCTCGGCCGATGCAGCCGATGCCGCCGATGCGTTTGTGGTGCGCGCTGATGCGGAGCGCGCCTGGAGTTTGGCCTATGATTCGGGCGCCACGGTGGCAATCAGAGCTGTCACCATCGAGCCCATGGCGTTGGACAGCGTAGGGCCGGAGACAATCGGGGTACCGCTCTCCTCGGGGGAGCCGGTGCGCCTCACCCTCCGCTCAGCGGCGGTCTACCGGCAGCGCGAGATCTCCGGCGCCGTGGTGAGCGCCTTCGGGCGGCCCCTCTCCGGCATAACCGTGGCTCCCCACCCGCGGGTGGGCCGGCTGCCGGATTCCAGGGTAGCGGTGACCGACGCCTTTGGCGCGTTTACGCTGCCCTATCGTGCCGCTCCGGGAGACTCGATCCGCCTCTTCTACGGCCGTACCAGCGGCTCCGGGGAGGAGGCGCGCATCGTCAATCCCCAAGAGATCAGTGGCCGCGTAGCCAGTCCGGACTTCGCCACGCTGATCTTCACCGACCAGTAGCGGTGTGCAACAGGATGCTCGACACACCTCTAGTTTCAGTCTCCGAATCGCTGGTGAAGCATTTCCAGCGTGATCACCTCCAGATCGGCGGGGAAGAGCAGCAGCGCTTCGGCGTCGGTGGGTTGGAAGCGAAACTCCTCTTCCAGGGTATCGTACATTTCCAGGGGATAGCGGTCGGTGGAGACCGGCTCGGTGTGACCGGGGACATGGCGCGCCACGGTCACTGAGTGCCCCTCTTCAAAGGCGATCGTTGTGGCTGAAAGCTCTGGATGGCGCGGCGCGGTGTGCGCAAACGCGTAGGTCAGCACCCCTTGGTCACCGTGGGCGTGGAAGATTATATGCCAGTCCTGCGCGCCGCGCCGCCGGACCACGGCGTTTTCCAGGACGATCCCGCCGGGCTGGTTCTCCTCGCCGGGCCGGTCCTGCCCGCCGGCCCGGCCCTCCCCGCTGGCCTGATCCGCGCCCGCATCTGAAACAGCCAGCATGAGTCCCCTGACCCCGTCGAGGACATCGTACGCTTTTTCCAGACTGGGAATTCCGTCTACTCCTACCGTTAACTTGATCACTCACCTCCCCATTGCTCGACCAGGTTCTCCCTCTACTATACTCAACAGCTACGGTGCCGTGCGTAGAGTGTATCGAAAAATTTGGATTGATCCCGGTGCGGGAGAATGTGGTATCTTATCATCCGTGCAGGTACTCATCGTAGAAGACGACGCCAAGATCGCGCAGTATCTCAAGAAGGGGCTGGGGGAGAGCGGATACCGCGTGGACCACCTGGAGAGTGCCGAGGAGGCGCTGGGTGCCGCCAGCCTCAAGCGCTATGACGCGCTGGTGGTGGATCTCATGCTTCCCGGCAAGGATGGGCTGTGGCTCATCGAGGAGCTGCGGGGCCGCGGCATGACCGCGCCGATCCTGATTCTCAGCGCGCGACAGTCGGTAGATGACCGGGTCACCGGCCTCCGCGCCGGTGGGGATGACTATCTCACAAAACCGTTCTCCTTTTCCGAACTACAGGTCCGGATTGAGGCGCTCATTCGTCGCAGCCATCTCTCCGGCGACGCCCAGGGGGGCGGCGGAGCTACCGCGGCATCCGCCGGCGCCGGTCAGCAGGTGACTCACCTGGCGGTGGGAGATATCGAGATGGACCTGCTCACCCGGCAGGTAACGCGCCAGGGAACGGTGTTGGAGCTGCAGCCGCGGGAGTTCTCCCTGCTCGAGCTCTTCCTCCGCCACCCGGGGCAGGTGCTCACCAAGACGATGATTCTGGAGCACGTGTGGAGTTATGATTTCGATCCGCAAACCAACGTGGTGGATGTACTGGTGTCGCGGCTACGTTCCAAGCTGGACCGAGAGTTCGAACCGAAGGTGATCCATACCGTACGCGGCGTGGGCTACGCCTATCGCCCCGATACTCCCGCCGACACTCCCGCCGAAACTCCCATCGCAGGCAGAGGCCCCGCATGACCGATGATCACTCACCGCGCAGCGGTTTCGGTCTGACCACCCGCCTCCGGCTGACCCTGCTTTACACCAGCATTTCCATCTTCAGCGTGGTGGCGATCTTCGCCCTGACGTTTTTCTCGCTCTACCGCACGCTCCAACAGGACGACATGCGGGAGATGCAGAACCGACTGCTCAGCTACTGGGCCCAATTTCAGACCGGCGGCGTGGACCTCCTGCGGGATGAGATCGGCGTGGACAACCTGCTGGTGGGGGAGCGCCCCTTCTTTGTGCGTGTGGCCGATACCGACAACGAGACGGTGTTCTTCAGCTATCCCCGCGTCTGGCAGAGCTTCAACTTTGACCGGCTGGAACGGATGGAGCTGGAGCCCAACCGGATTCGCGTCTTGCGCTCCGACGAATACGACTACACCGTGGAGGTCTCCGGGATTTGGCTCTCGGAGCAGTACTTTCTGCAACTGGGACTCTCCGACCAGAATCGCCAGCGGCTGATGGGCCTCTTCCAGCGCAACTTTCTCGTGATCGCCGCGGTGGTGGCGCTCGCCGGGTTCGGCGTGGGCTTGGTCACCGCCACCCGGGCGCTGCGGCCGATCTCCCGCGTCACCGCGGTGGCACGGCAGATCGTCGACACGGGCCGGCTCGATGCCCGGGTGGAGCAGGGCACCGGCGGGCGCGAGCTTAAGCAACTGGTGGATGTGATCAACGCGATGCTGGGTAGGATCGAACGCCTGGTGGATGGGATGCGCAATACGGTGGACATGGTGGCCCACGATCTGCGCACTCCGATTACGCGGCTCCGGGCACGGGCCGAACTGGCGCTGCGTAGCGGCGATGCCACCGATACCGAGGCCGCCCTGGTGGAAACGGTGGAGCAGAGCGATGAGATCCTGCGTCTGGTGAACACGTTGCTGGATATCACCGAGGCGGAAAGCGGCGTGATGCAGCTTTCCCGGGAGCAGGTGGAACTTGCGGCACTGCTCGCCGAGGTGCGCGACCTGTATGAAATGGTCGCGGAGGATCGCGGCATCACAGTGCGCCTAGATGTGCCGGAAGCGCTGTCTGTTGAGGCGGATCGGCTCCGGCTGCGGCAGGTGGTGGCGAACCTCGTGGATAACGCGGTGAAGTACTGCCGGCAGGACGGCTTGGTGACGCTCTCCGCCCGCGAGGTGGGGGACGAGGTGGAACTGGCGGTGAGCGATACCGGGGCCGGTCTCAGCGACACTGAGCGGGAGCGCGTGTGGGACCGGATGTACCGCGGGCCGATCCAGCCGGATCAGCGCGGTCTGGGACTCGGCCTGAGCCTGGTGCGGGCGGTGGTGCAGGCGCATAACGGCAAGGTTGAGGTGGAGTCCACCCCGGGTCAGGGCTCCCGCTTCTCGGTGCGGCTGCCGCGGTAGCTGCCCGGTAGTTTTTCGGTAGACGTCCGGTAGATATATCCGGCATACGCCGGGGTGGCCGGCAGTTGCATAGGACCCGTTTTCGGTCCTATCATCTGGCGAAAGGAACTACGGCTTGAGCAGTATACTCGTTGTTGAAGATGATCCCACCAGTCGCACCATCGTTGAGAGAGTCCTCCAGAACCAGGGGTACCAGGTTGATGCCTTTGAGTCCCCGGTGCGGGCGCTCTCCCAGCTGAAAACGACGCGCTATGACGTGATCATCTCGGATTACTTCATGCCGGAGATGAACGGCGACCAGCTGTTGCACGAGGTTCGTTCCCGGGATCGGGATACGCCGTTTCTGTTTTTGACCGCCAACACCGATGTGAAGCTTGCGGTGGAGCTGGTAAAGGCCGGCGCCGACGATCATATCTTGAAGCCGATTGTGGGAGAGCAGCTGATCTTTCGGGTGGAAAAGACGCTGGAGGCCAAGCAGCGCGAACGCCTCGTGCGGCGGGTGGAGCAGGAGCGGGAACTACTGGAGCTGGAGCGCAAACAGCTCACCAATTGGCGTCTGCTCTACGCCGCCAAGGATATCACCCAGACGGAGCAGATGATCAATCTCCTCTCCCGGACGATCAACCAGGCGGGAGGGTTTCTGTGGGTGGATCTCTTGCGGAGCGTCGTGGATGAGGCTGGTGCGGCCGAGGGGGGCTCTGGTGCGGCGGGCTCCGCTGCGGCTGGTGCCGCTGCGGCTGGTGCCGCTGAGGGGGGCTCTGCTACCCCGGGCGCCGCCGAGGGGGGCTCTGCTGCGGCGGGCTCCGCTGCGGCCGGCGCCGCCGCGGGCGGTGCCGACGGTACCGTTCCGGTAGACCGGGAGCTCTTAGAGATGGTGATCACTGCCGGGGCGGGACAGAAGGAGATCTTTGACTACGTCACCTTCATCGCCGGCCTCGAGTCGATGCCGTTGGAGACGACCCCTCTCCCGATCTCCGATCTGGTGGGAGAGGTTGAAACGAAGGCGGCGACGCTGCTGAGTGAGGACTCCCAGGAGCGCTCGTTGCACGTGATGCGTTCATCGGAAGAACCGGTTGGTTCGATTACCGGTGACCCGGAGTACCTCTTCCAGGCGATCCATGAGCTCCTGGTGAACGCGATGAAGTACTCACCCCCCGAGGGTCGAATTGTAATCGGGTTCAGTCGTAATCGCGATTCCCAGGAATATGTGGATATCACCGTCTCCAACACCGCCCGCGCAGCGCAGGCGGTGAACCGTGACGGGGAGCCGGTCTTTGGAATTCCCTACGACTTCTCCGAACTGGTGTTTGATCTGTTCTATACCATTGATGCGTTTCAGACCGAACACCCCCAGGAGCGGTGGGGGTACGGAACGGGACTGTACGTTGTACGCAAACTGATGAAGCGTCACGGCGGGTGGATCACCGCAGGGAATGGGGTGGACTATACCGGTGGTGCTCCCGAAACGATAGTGCGGGTGACGATGACGCTGCCCATAGCGAAGGAAGGATAAATGCCGGATAAGATTCTTGTGGTGGATGACTCGGTGTCAATGCGCCAGATGACTTCGATCGTGCTCAAGGGCGCGGGATATGTCGTTGACGCCGCGGCCGATGGGCCCGAGGGGCTTGCCAAGCTCGACGATGATGTACGGGTGATCATCTCCGATTACAACATGCCTGAAATGAATGGGGTGGAGTTTGTTCGCCGCGTGCGTGCCGGGGATGTGGCCGCATCGGTGCCGATTATTATGCTCACCACGGAATCGGAGGAGAGCAAGATGCAGGCCGGTCGCGAGGCGGGGGCCACGGCGTGGCTGGTGAAGCCTTTCGACAAAGAGAAACTGCTAAAAGTGTTGAAACGAGTAACCGGATCGGTTTCGTTCTGAATATGCCTGAGTCTCATGTGGATGTACATCACGAACCGCGGACGGAATCGGTTGCCGTGGAAATCGTTGGCGAACTCACGATCGACACCGTAGCGGAGCTGCACCGTCAGTTCGCGGCGGCGCTGGAGTTCGGCCGCCCAGTGACAGTTCGCGTGGAACAGGTGACCTCCTTTGATCTCAGCGGTATGCAGCTGTGCCTCGTCTTTCGCCGCGAGGCGGAAGCGCGGGAGATTTCCGTTGCGTTCTCCGGTGATGAGACGCGCTCGCGCTTTTCGCGGATGCTCTCCTTTGCGGGACTGCCGGAGCTGTAAATGGCGATGCACGACGATCCGTTCCAGACATTTCGTGAGGAAGCGCGGGAACTGTTGGCGGAGTTGGAAGAAAGCCTGCTGGGGCTCGAGGACGATCCCACCGATATGGACCTGGTGGCGGCGGCGTTTCGCAGTCTACACACGATCAAAGGTTCCGGGACGATGTTTGATCTGCCGGAGCTGGTGGCGTTCGCCCACGCCGTGGAGACGGTCTTTGATCGTCTGCGCAACGGCGAACTCCCCGTCACCCCGGCGCTGATCAACCTCGCGCTCCGCGCCAAGGACCATCTGGAGGCGCTGCTCTTCACTCCCAAGGCGCCGGGACTCCAGGAGATCGGCCGGGAGATTCTCACCGCGCTGGAGCGGTGGGCGCCGGCGGGCACGTTGCCTACAGTGGCTGGAGGCCCTGGCGCGGCAACGCGCCCGGCCGCGGCTGGAAGACCCGCCGGGACGCCGCGCTCCGCTACCCCCGGTGGGGCGGCTCCTGAGGGGTCTGCACCGACCGATGGTGAGGCGTCCCCGCCGACCGAACAGGAGGCGTCCCCGCCGACCGAACAGGAGGCGTCCCCGCCGACCGCGGACCCGCACGCGCAGCCGGAGGAGCCCGCCGCCGCGCCGCCGCGCACCTTCCACATCGCCTTTCGCCCATCGAGGGACTACTTTCGCAACGGCGGTAATCCCCTGGCGATCTTTGAGGAGCTTCGGGAGTTGGGAGAAACGGTCATAGTCGGCGTGCTGGATGACCTGCCGCAGCTCGCGGAACTCACACCGGACGCGTGCTATCTACGCTGGGAGATCCGCATCACCACCACCTCCGACGAAGAGATCCTCCGTGACAGCTTCATGTTTTTGCCGGAGGCGGTGACGATCGAGGAGATTTCGCCGGATGCCGACGGTGGCATGCCCTCGGTCACTGACTCAGGTTCTGCGGCACCACCCTCGGTCACCAGCGCGGGCACCAGCGACAGCCTCAGCACCCGCACCAACGCCAGTTCCGGGCCCGAGGCTGGTTCCAGTCCAGGCTCCTCAGCGGAAGTCGCCTCTCATATTAAGGTTCCCGCCGCCCGGCTCGATGAGCTGGTGAACCTGGCCGGCGAGTTTGTCTCGGCCCACGCCCATCTGTTGCACCTGGCGGAACGCAGCGACGACCGCGATGTATTGGCCGCCGGCGAGGCGCTGGGAGCGCTGGTACGCGATTTGCGCGAGCTTTCGATGGCGCTACAAATGGTGCCGGTGTCCTCGGTGGTGGGCGGGTTTCGCCGCCTAGTGCGGGATCTGTCGGAGCAACTGGGCAAAGCGGTGGAGTTGGATCTGGAGGGTGGTGATACGCACATCGATAAGAACGTGCTGGATGCCCTAAAAGACCCGATCATGCACATCATCCGCAACGGTATCGATCACGGAATCGAGTCCGCCGCCACACGGCGAGCCGCTGGGAAGCCGGAGGTCGGTACGGTACGCATTACCGCCTCCCATAGCGGCTCCGACGTGATACTGAATATCTCGGATGATGGTGCGGGCATTCCGACGGAGCGGCTGAACCAGGTTGCTCTGGATCGAGGGCTCATCTCCGCAGGCCACACCCTTGGGGAGGACGAGCTGTTGCAGCTTGTGTTCCACCCGGGGATCTCTACCGCGGCCGAGGCCACCACCGTCTCCGGGCGCGGCGTGGGGATGGATGTGGTCAAACGCACCGTGGTCCGCCTGGGGGGAAGTGCCGGCGTCTCGTCCACAGCCGGGTCCGGTACCACCGTGTCGCTGCGATTGCCGGTGTCGGTGTCGATCGTTGAGGGGCTGCTGACCCAAGTTGGTGACACGCGCTACATGGTGCGGCTCTCGCACATCGAGCGCTGTCTGGACATGCGCTCGGTCTCTCGGCTTCCCGGGCAGGATATGATCGACTTCGGTGGTGAGGCGCTCCCGTACCGCGATTTGCGGACGATATTTCAGGTGGATCCCGCCGGAGAAGAGACGCAGATCGTGGTGGTTTCCACCGATTCCGGCCGCATGGGTCTGTTGGTTGACCAGGTGTTTGATACCCACCAGGCGGTGGTTAAACCCTTGGGACGCATGCTCCACGGAGTCTCCGGGATCGCCGGGACGATGATTCTCGGCGATGGAAGTCCCGCCATGCTTCTGGATGTGGAAGCCCTCTAAGTTCCGCCCTCGCGCGCTACGGGCGTTCTACCATGATTGTGGCTGCGGTGCCGATGCTGAGCGCAAACGGCGTGCTGTGATCTGCGTGCGCTACCGTTACGGTGCCCACTGTCTCGTTTACCTCGACCACTGTGAAGGTCGCCGCCGGTACCAGATTCTGCTCTTTCATGAGTAGCAGAAAAGCGGGATCCTCGTTCTTTACTCGGGAGATACGGATCGTGTCACCGGGATCGCATTGATTGAGTGGTACCACGTTGGTCCGCGTGATACTCCCATCGGCGAGCGGAATCGGATCTCCGTGGGGATCGGTGGCGGGAAAGTCCAGATGCGCATCTATGCGCTCGATAAACTTATCTGATACGGCGTGCTCGAGCCGCTCCGCATCATCGTGGACCTCACTCCAGTCATACTGCAACACCTGCTCCAGGAACGTCTCGATCAAACGGTGTCGCCGGACCATGGTGAGGGCCAGCTTCTGCCCGTTGGTGGTGAGGACCACCCCTTTGCGTGGCGTATAGCGCACCAGACCGCGGGAGGCGAGATGCTTGACCATCGCCGTGGCGGTACCGGGAGTGACGCACATCGCCTCCGATAGGCGCTTCATCGGTACCGTTTCTCGGGGTGCCCGCTCGGACTGCTGGTAAATCGTCTTTATATACTGCTCAACTGTACTGGTAGGCACCGTACTACACTCCTGTTGGATCTCCATCGGTAGTCTCCCGAGGAATCGGATTGCCTCGGGGATCTGTCTCCCCCTGAAGCAGCTGTTTTGCCAGCTCTGCCTGCAGGGTCTGATCCGTATAGTGTTCGAGATAGTCCGCGGCGGTGTGAAGTTCATCGATCTGAACGTGAGCATCGTCGTAGAAGTAACGCTCTAGAAGTCGATGGGTTCGCAGGATGTTCCGACCTGTCGCTGCCCCATGCTCGCTGGCATAGTAGCGCCCGCGGCGGAGGCGCACCGATCCACGCAGCCGCAGGAAGGAGAGGGTAGCGATCAACTGTGGCTTCCGACCGGCAAAGGGAGAACGCCGTGCCGCTTGAAACTCGCCGGCGCTTAAATTGCCGTTCTGAGTTCCCCGGCGTTCCGCCGAGCGGGCCAGCAATCCCAAGGCGTCTTGCGTGTTAATGGAGATTCGCAGCCGGAGCCGGTTCCAGCCTTGGATAACCACTCCGCGCTCCGGGGCGAGGAGAAACGCCATGAAGAATAGAACACCCAGAACCACCGCCATGGAACCGGCGGTGTTGGTATCCTCGAACCCGAAAAGGGGCGGCACGGTGATCGCCGCCACATGACCGCCTACCGCCGCCGCCGCCGCAACAGCCATACTGGTCAAGAGAAACGGTAGTAGCCGCCGGGTGAGCAGCCAGGCCGTTGCGCCGGGAACGATGAGCATCGCGATGACCAGAATGCTCCCCACCACCTCGAAGGCGGCCACCGTGGTCATTGCCACTAAGGTCATAAGGAGATAATGCATGAAGGTGGCGTTGATTCCAAGCGTGGTGGCCAGGTCTGGATCAAAGATCGCAATCCGCAGTTCCTTAAACAGAGCGGTCACCACCGCGGCATCAATCAGCAGCATCACCGCCAGCACAACCACCCCGCGCGGAACGGCCACACCGCCGATAGACACGTTCATGAGCGGCACCAGTTCCACGGCTCCCATGAGGACGTGATCCGGATGGATATCGACGTTGCGGGCGGCGTGTTCAATCAGAATCAGTCCGATCGCGAAGAAGATACTGAAGACGACCCCCATAGCCGCCCCGTGTTCGATCTTTCCGTGGCGGTGAATCACCTCTACCAACATCGCGGTGAGCACGCCCACGATCGCCGCGCCCACAAACATGGTACCGCCGGCGTGGGATGCGGTGAGCATGAACGCCACGGCGATGCCCGGCAGGACGGCGTGACTAATCGCGTCGCCGAGCATGCTCATCTTCTTTAGCACGAGAAACGATCCTACCAGGGCGCAGGTTACCCCGGCGAGTACCGCGGCAACGACAATCCAGGTATCGAGTGCGGTCCAGATCATCGTTGCTGCTCCGTTCCGTCTATCCGTCCTTCGATGTGATGGACACTTCTCGGTACCGTCTTGCCGAACCGAGGTAACGCCTGTTCGAGTTCCGTCACCAGTTCATCGCCCAGGACGTGTTCAATAAAATCTGCACCGTAGTCCACGTGGGACGGGGCGATATCGGCGTGCTCCAGCAGGTAGACCTCCCAGAGCCGATGGTTGCGCGTGATCCGGGCGGCCTCAGCCCGGCCGCCGGCGGTAAAGTGCCAGGGACCGTGGGCGATGCGATAGATCGCGTGATCCCGCTCAAGCATGCGTACCGCCCGCCGGTAGCGGCGCGCGCCCCACCCCCGGAGACTGGCCACGTAGTAATGTTGCTCGCCCGCCTCCGGGACTCCACCGGACTCTTCATATTCAAAGAACGCCCGCAAGAGGTGGTGGCGCAACGTGCGCCGGGCTACCGTGCGGTTTCGGTGAAGGCCGCGCACCACGCCGCGCTCGGTGCCGAAAAGCAGACTTACCACGAAGAGCGCTCCCAGGGAGACCACGATGACGGCCCCCGCCGGGAGGCGGGGCGCCAGGGCGCTGATCGATGTTCCGATCCACGCTCCCAGAGCTCCAAAGATTGCGGAAAGGAGCACCATCGGCATAAGGCGGTCCACCCAGAACCTGGCGGTCACCGGAGGGAGAATGAGAATTGCAACGATCAGGATGATGCCCACCGCCTGCAGGCCGATCACGGTGACCGCAACCACCAGGGTCATGAGCACGAGGTCGAGGCGGTGTACCGGCCATCCATCGCCCACGGCAAAGTCCGGGTCGAAGGTGATTAAGCGGAACTCCTTAAACAGCAGTCCGGTGGTAAGCACGATTGCCAGTGCCACGCTTCCGATGAGCAGCGCATCCTCGCGGATGATCGAGGCGGCCTTCCCATATATAAACGAGTCCAACCCCGCCGCAGGGGCTCCCGGCATCTTCTGAACTATTCCCAGCAGGGCAATCCCTAATCCAAAAAAGACGCTCAGAACGATCCCCAGCGCCGCGTCCTGGGAGAGACGCGTATAGCGACTTATCACCAGAATCGTGCCCATTCCCAGCAGTCCGGAGACGAGTGCCCCTGTCAGCAGGAGCGGTAGGCTGCGGGGGTCCCCTCCCAGCGCCACCGCCAGGAGGAACGCTCCCACCACTCCCGGCAGCGCGGCGTGGCTCACGGCGTCCGCGAGCAGCGCGCGGCGCCGGAGGAGTAAGAACACGCCCACCACGCCCCCGGCGATACCGAGGGTGATCGTTCCAAACATGACGATGCGCGTGTTGTAGTCGGCCAAGGTAAGGACCCGGATCAGGCGCTCGGAGATCATGAGTTCAGCTGTCCCACCGCATCCACGGCGCGATCCAGCAGGGTCAGGCGGCCACCATAGGTGCGTTTCAGATTCTCTCGGGTGAAGACCTCAGATACGGGACCGGCGGCGACGACGCGCATGTTCAACATGATTAAGTAGTCGAAGTAGTTGCGGACGCTTTCCAGGTCGTGGTGTACCACGAAGACCGTCTTGCCCTGCTCCCGAAGCCGTTGCAGGATCGCGATAATCGCGCTCTCCGTGGCGGCATCCACCCCGGCGAAGGGTTCATCCATGAAGTATACCTGAGCCTCCTGGACCAGGGCGCGGGCGAGAAAGATCCGTTGTTGTTGCCCCCCGGAGAGACGGCTGATCTGGCGGTGCGCGAGGTCAGCCATGCCCACCTCGGCCAGCGCTTCCAGCGCTCGGGTCCGATAGCGAGCCGTGACGGGACGAAACCAGCCGATCCTGCCGTAAAGGCCCATGGCAACCAGCTCTACGGCGGTGATTGGATAGTCCCAGTCCACGCTTTCTCGCTGAGGGACGTAGCCCACGATTTGTCGCTGCGCCTTGTACGGTTTGCCGAAGATACGGACGGCACCGGAGGCGTGCGGTATGAGATCCATAATCGCCTTAATGAGGGTGCTCTTACCGGCGCCATTGGGACCTACAATACCGGCCACCACCGACGGCGGCACCTCCAGGTCGATGTCCCACAGGACGGGCTTGCGATCATAGGCGACCGTCAGGTCCTGCACGTGGAGCGCTACCTCGGTGGCGTTGTCGGTGGAATTGTCTGTGGAGTTGACGGTGGATTTGCCGGTGGATTTCTCGGCGGTGTGTGTCATCGTTAGTTGTCCGAGAGCCGGTTGTTCCATCCACCGGCCGGAGCCTCGCCGCCGAGGGCGCGGACAATGGTGGTGGCGTTGTGATCGATCATACCGATGTAGGTACCCTCGTATGTGCCTGCGGGCCCCATGGCGTCGGAATACAGCTCGCCGCCGACCACCACTTGGTGATCCTGAGCGGCCGCGCCTTCAATCACCGCGCCCAGGGCGCGATCGGGGACCGTGGTTTCCGCAAACACCGCGGATATTTCGCGCTCCACGATGAAGCGCACGAGACTGTTGATATCTTCCAGTCCCGCTTCCGACTCGGTGTTCATCCCCTGCACCCCGATAACCTCGATGTCGTAGGCGTCCCCGAAGTATCCGAAGGCGTCATGCGCGGTCACCAGATACCGCCGCTCTGCCGGTATGGAGGCCATGACCTCCTGGATGTACGTTTCCAGCTCATCTAAGCGGGCGGCATACGCCTCTCCCCGCGACTGGAAGCCGGCAGCATGGGTAGGGTCCACTTCCGACAGGGCCTGAACCACTACCTGCACCGCGTCTCTCCACAACGCCACATCCATCCAGAGATGGGGGTCATAGGCCTCCTCATAGTCATCATGCAGCCGGAACCTGGACTCATCTACCAGCTCACTCACCGCGTAGACCGGTTTCTGCCGTGCGAGTTGGACCAGCGTGTCGCCCATGCGCCCTTCTAACATGAGCCCGTTATAGAAGATGATGTCCGCGTTCTGCATGCGCCCGATGTCCGCGCGAGTGGGGCGGTACAGATGGGGATCAACTTCCGAGCCCATCAACACCTGGACGGTGCCTACCTCACCAACCACGTGAGATACGAGGTCTCCAATCATGCCGGTGGTGGCCACGATTGCCAGGGGATACTCCGGGCGCTCCTCGGGCGTTGCTCCGGCGGTGGCGTATCCTGGTATCAGCACAACACCCGCAAGCGCGATGAGTACTGAAGGGAATATTTTTACCATACAAATCTCCTGTGATGAATGGGTATAAACTTGATTTTGATTAATCAAAATATAGGGTGAAAGACCCGCAGCGTCAATGCGGTGCGGGTCCGCATGTTACCGGGTTCTACAGATGCAACACGCGTCGGCGGTAGGCGCTGAGACCGGCGCGGGCGCCTTCTCCCAGGGCCACCAGGATCTGTTCTACGCCCACGGTGGTGACGTCGCCGGCGGCGAAGATGCGGGGGTTGCTGGTGGCGTTGGTGGCGTCGATGGTAATGGCGCCGGAGGAGGTGAGATCCACGAGGCCCTTCACGATGCCGCTGTTGGGACGCGGTTCCCGCTCCACGAAGAACGCATCGGCGGTGATCTGTTTGTGAGGGCGGCGATCGCTGCAATCGTCATCGCCGCGGCAGATGTCTACCGTCCGGGCAAAGGTGTCGCCCTGGAAGCGCACCACGCGGTAGCCGTTGTAGATCTCGATGTTATCGTGCTGTTCCACCAAGTGGAGGTGGCTGTGGGAGTACTCCGCGTGCGGCTCCAGCACCAGCGTCACCGTGTCGGCTTGGAGCGAACACTCCAGCGCCGCCTCTATGGCGCGGTCCGAGTCGCCGATGATCACCGCCGACCGCTCGCGCAGCAGGTGGGAGTAGCTGATCGCACTGGAACCGAGGCCCCTACCGAAGAACTCCTTCTCGCCGGGAACTCCCAGGGGGCGGGGAATCGTGCCGGTGGCGATAATCAGGTGCTCGGCGGTGACGGTGGTAGCGCCGGCCGAGGCGCCGGCGGAAGTGGCCCCACCGCCTGGAGCAGCCCCACCGGCCGCACCGTCAACCGAGGGGGCGCCGTCGGCATCGGAGGGAGCGCCACCGGTAGCCCTGGGTTCGATCTGAGATCCCGAGAGGGTGACCTGGAAGCCCTCGGCCTCCTCGGTGATTGAGTCCACGTGGGCGCGGCGCCAGATGTGGTTGAGGTATTCGATGCGGCCGCGGAAGACCTGTACCTGTTCCCGCGCTTTGAGCACGTGGTACTCGGAGATGTCCGGGAGGTTGAGTCCCAGGGTGGACTTGCCGCCCATGTGGGAGGTGACCATGAGGACGTCCATGCCTTTACGGACGCAGTACATCGTGGCCGATAGGCCTGCGGGGCCCCCGCCGATTATGAGTGCTTCGTACATTACGATTCCTCCGGTGCCGGGGGGATTACCCCGTGGTCCATGAGCAGCTGCGTCATGCGGCGACTGCGTTCGATCCGTTTGAGCGCTCCCGCGCGAATGGCATCGGCGGTGAGGGTGTGCTGCGTGAGGCCCTGCTCCTGTGCTTTCACCCCGACGGCAGCGGCGATATCGCCGAAGAGGTCCCACTCTTCCATGGTGGGCATGATGCGCTCGGGACCGTAATCGGGATGGCGGCGAGCGCGTTCGGCGATCGCCTCGGCGGCGGCGAAGCACATCTCATCACTGATCGTACGCGCCCGCACGTCCAGGGCGCCGCGGAAGATGCCGGGAAAGCAGAGCGAATTGTTGACCTGGTTGGGAAAATCGCTGCGGCCGGTGGCTACCACCGCGGCCCCCGCGTCCTGTGCTTCCCAGGGCCAGATCTCCGGAGTCGGGTTGGCCTCGGGAAAGACGATCGGCTTGTCTCCCATGCGGGAAATCCACTCCGGTGTGATCGTGCCCGGTCCGGGCTGGGAGAGGGAGATTACCACATCGGCGCCTTCCAGCGCCTCCGGGATGCCCCCGGTACGGCCGTCGGCGTTGGTACGCTCCGCCAGTTCCCACTTCTCCGGGTATTCGTTGCGATTGCGCCGCAGATCCTCACGGTCGGTGGTGAGGATGCCGCGGCTGTCGTTGACGGTGCACTTGCCGGGGTCCGCCCCGCGACCGAAGATGAGGCGGGCACACGCCACGTTGGCCGCGCCGGAGCCGATGAAGGCGATGCGCACGTCGTCGATCCGTTTCCCCACGATATCCAGGGCGTTAATCAGGCCTGCCAGGGTGACGGTGGCGGTACCCTGTTGATCGTCGTGCCACACGGGGATTTCCGCCTCGCGGCGCAGGGTATCCAGCACGCGGAAACATTTGGGCTGGGAGATGTCTTCCAGGTTGATGCCGCCGAAACTGGGCTGCAGGTTGAGCACGGTGCGAATGATCTGATCCGGATCCTGGTCCTGGAGCATGATCGGCACGCTGTCTACGCCTCCCAGGTACTTGTAGAGGAGCGCCTTGCCCTCCATGACGGGGTAGCCCGCCTTGGGACCGATATCGCCGAGGCCCAGGACGCGGCTTCCGTCGGAGACCACCGCCACCGTGTTGGAGCGGTTGGTGAGTTCGTCCACCAGCTCCGGATCGTGGTAGATCGCCATGCACGCCTCCGCCACGCCCGGGGAGTACCAGACGGAGAAGTCGTCCATGCCGCGCACGACACAGCGCGGGGTGGTTTCCATCTTGCCGCCGAAGTGGCGGTGCCACTTGACGGCGATCTGCTTCCAGTGGTCTGCCTGCGCGGCTTTGGCGTCGTTGGCGGATTTGGCATCGTTATCTGACACGGGGCGCCTCGTCTGTCCAAATGGTTGCGTTGGGATGTTGCAGCATGATGCGGCCGGCGGGATAGTGCTCCGGTCGCCGGCTCAACTCATACAGAATGTCACGTTTGCTATGGCCTGTGGCAAAGAAGATTAACGTGCGAAAGGAGAGCAGCACCGCCGAGCCCACGGAGACGCGGTGCAGTCCGCCGTGCTCGCCGGTGTGCAGCGCCAGGCGCGCCGGGTCCTCGGTGAGCAGCGTGCCGGAGCCGGCTGCGGCTGGGCCCGGGCGTGCCGTGGAGGAAGGGCCGGCGCCCGGGCCGGTACCCGTGCCGGTGAGATCCTCCACCAGGTCCGGCGTAAACAAACTCGCCGTGTGGCCGTCGCTGCCGATGCCGAGAATCGCCAGGGAGAAGATGCCCTGCCGGCGCCCCACCTCGGCGATCCGCGTGCCAAAGTCGTGAACAGCCTCCGCCAGCGGCAGGTCGGGATTCACGTGCACCAGGCGATCCTCCGGGAGGCCCAGGGCGTGGGCCAGCGGCCGAATGTGGCCGTAGTTGGACCGCTTGTCCTCGGCGGCCACGTAGCGGTCGTCGGAGAGCATCAGGTGCGTGGCGGGGTGCCCGTGGCGCGGTGGCTCTGCGGCGATGCGGCGATAGATCTTGAGCGGGGTAGAGCCGCCGGCGAGCATCACCACGTGCGGTGAGGTGGCGGTGCGCTCCGCCAGTTCCGGGTCGTCTTCGGCGGCGTGGTACTCCGGGTTCTCGCCCAGGGCGCGGCGGAGCTCATTGTAGAGGGCGTCTCCGGCCTGCTGTTCGGTGGGAAACGTGGTGAAATTAATCGCCACAGTGGTGTCCTTCCTGCAGACCGGGGAAGCCGGGTCCGGCGCTGCCATAGGGGTAGGGTTGCGGTTTGATCCGTTCCGCTTCGATACGCTGCAACGCGGGGGTGACCACGTTCCACGCCGCCGCCAACTCCTCTTTCTGAATGAAGAGCGACCGGTCGCCGCGGAGCACATCCAGCAGCAGACGCTCGTACGCTTCCGGCAGTTCCGCGTCGAACTGCTCGTGGTAGAGCATATTGAGCCGGACCGTGGAAGACTCCAGCGTCATGCCGGGGACCTTGTTGTTCACCACCATTTCGATCGCCTCGTTGGGTTGCACGCGAATCCGCAGGCAGTTGCCCACCACCCCGGGAAAGAGCGAATAGGGCAGCTCCTTAAAGCGGATAATGAGTTCCGTCTTCTGCGTATCCAGCGCCTTTCCGGCGCTCACGTAGAAGGGCACTCCGTACCAGCGGGGCGTATTCACATGCAGCCGGGTGGCCACGTACGTTTCGGTGACGGAGTCCTCCGGGACGCCCTCATCCTCGAGGTATCCCTCGTACTGGCCGGTGACCGTCTCCTCTAGATCCATAGGGGCGGTGGCACGGAGGAGCTTGTTCTTTTCCTCGGCGATCTCCTGGGCGTTCAGCCGAATCGGCTGTTCCATCGCGGTGAGCGCCATCGTCTGCAGGAGATGGTTCTGGACCACGTCGCGGATAATCCCGAAGCGGTCGAAGTAGCCCGCCCGGCCCTCGACACCGATCTTCTCGGAGAAGGAGATCGAAATCGATTCGATGTGATCGCGGTTCCAAATCGGCTCGAAGATGCGGTTGCCGAAGCGCAGAATCAGGAGGTTCTGGATCACCTCTTTGCCTAAGTAATGGTCGATGCGGTAGGTCTGGTTCTCGGAGAAGATTTCACTCAGGGCGCCGGTGAGCTCCGCGGAGCTCGTGCTGTCGCGGCCAAAGGGCTTCTCGATCACAACCCGCGACCACTCCCGCGTCTCCTCGTCGGCGAGCCCCGCTTGGCGGATCGACCGCGCCGTCTCCAGGAAGACGCTCGGGGGAATCGCCATGTACATTAACATCGAGGCGTAGGGGCCGTTGAGTGATTCCAGGCGGCGGCCCAGCGCGCGAAAGTCGTCGGCGTCGGTGTACTGACCGGTGTGATAGTGGCACCGCTTGAGGAACTGACCGACCTTGATATCGCACTGGCTCGGTTCCGGTTCATACCGACAGGTGAGCGTCGCTGCCACCACATCTCGGAAATCCGCATCCGACATGTGGGAGCGGGCAAATCCCACCACTTGGAAGCGTTCCGGAAGCATCCCATTGCAGAAGAGGTTAAACAGGGCCGGCAGAAGCTTCTTTCGGGTGAGGTCACCGGAGGCGCCCACGATTACTATGTTTACGGGTTTGGTTGGAGCTGTCACTGCGCGATATAGTAGGGGGCAACATGCTATATGAGCAACCCCGACTGTACGACGCGATCTACGATCGCTTTACCGAAGATATTCCTTTTTACATCGACCTCTGTGGACCGGGACCGGTCTGTGAACTCGCCTGCGGCAGCGGGCGGGTCACGATACCCTTGGCGAAGGCGGGCTGTACCGTGACCGGCGTGGATGCGCAGCCGGAGATGGTGAGTGCCGCCCGGGAGCGCGCCCGCGCGGCGGGATTAGGCGCGGAGGACGCTGAGGCCGCGGCGGGGGGTGGCACGGTGGGGGCGGACGGCGCCGGCGCCGCTGGGGAGAGCTCCGCGAAGGGCGCGGGGCGGGTGAGTTTCCGCGTGGGTGATATGCGCGAGCCCCAGGGGGAGGAGTCGTTTTCCTCGATGATCGTGCCGCTCCACAGCCTGTCGCACCTGCTTACCACCGACGATCTCCTGCGGGCGCTGCGCTCCATGCACCGCAGTCTCAAGCCGGAGGGACGCCTGGCCGTAGCGCTCCACAACCCGGATCCAGCCTACTTGGCCCAGCGCGGGGAGGGTCTGGAGCGGATCCACCGGGATCTGGCGAACGTGGCGCTGTACGAGGTGGCCCATTACCACAGCGACACGCAGATTCTCGATTTGAAGTGGTATGTGGAAACGGCGGAGGAAACCACGATGGTTCCGTACCAACTCCGCATGATCTTTCCTGAGGAGTTGCTGCTGCTGCTGCGCGCCGCCGGGTTCCAGCTCGACACCCGCTACGGGTGGTACGACAAATCGCCCTTCGGGCCGGACAGCGGCACCCAGATCGTGGTGGCCCGGCGGCCCTAAGCCGCAGCGCGCCGCGGCGGCATGGCGGGCGCGCTCTGTAGCCGGCGCCCAGTAGCGGAGTACGAGGCATCCCGGCGCCCGCCCGCCTACGCTTGAAAGATCGCCTGACAGCGGCGCGCCTTGCGATTGTACTGTTCCAGTAGTTTCCAGCGGACGATGGGAATGTCCTCCAGTACCGCGCAGGGAACCTGGTAGAGTCGCGTCGTTTCCCGGGCGTAGTAGGTAAGGGTGTGGGGGGTATCGTTGAGCAGCTGAGGCTCACCGATCGCTTCATTAATGCCGGCCACATCGACCAGCTTGTCGTGGCAGCGAATCTCCACCGATCCCTCGGCGATCATTAAGACCGAGTGATCCGGCACAATCTGCGCGCCCTCCTCAAAGGTTCGTTCCGCCATTTCGTGGACGATGGCGTTGCGCGTATTGCCCGCAATCCGGTCGCCCAGCAGTTGTGTGCCCTCCAGGAAGTGCTTTCGCGTGAGAAACTCGTCCATCACCGCCGCCAGTCCGCTGCGGTCGATAAACGCGCGGTACACGTCCTCGGGGATTTCCAGCACTCGAATGAAGCTGCCCGCCCGGTAGGTGCGCCGGGACGGTTCGCCGTAGAGGCAGCTCCGCTCACCGATAATCGTACCGATGGTGAGGGTATTGCTGGCGGAGGTCTCGGAGTCGAGCACTTCCACCAGACCGTTCACCAGGAGGTAGATCGCCTCCGGCCGCGTTTCCTTCTTGATCAGGATCGACCCGACACTCACCGTCTTGGCGGGGCTGTTGGCCAGCATCGCGATGGCGTGATCGGGAGCTCCCGGGAAGTTGCGTCGCAACAGGTCGATTACGGTCGACTCCAGCGCCACATAGGAGGAGGTGATCAGGACGTCGGCGATACCGAAGGCGGTGTCGGCGCCGATCTCCTTCTCGGACATCGTCAGCGGCGCCGCCTTGTGGCTGAGAACGATGCGCTCGGAGGAGTCATCGCGAAAATCCTCGGCTACGCCGTGGATCATGCCGCCACCGATATCGAGTTTCTTTACGTCGGTAGGGGTCAGGTAGTTGCTGCGCACCCCGGCCGCCACGGAGACACTGACCGGATCGTTGGGATCTTCCAGCGCCTGTAGCTGATCGAAGGAGCAGATATCGGCGAAGTGTCCGTAGGTGCGGTAGCCGTTACGCCACAGGGTTCGAAAAAACATAATCGTTGTTTCCACCGGATGGGGTGAGTAGACCGGCTTCACCTCCAGCCCATCGATCATATTCCACGCATCCATCGTGAGGTCGTGGGGCACGAAGTAGCGGTCGAACTGCTCCTCCGGAAACGACATCAGCGCGGAGAGCTTCTTCATCACCGATGCTCGTACCATGGGCGCGGCGTAGTACGGCAGGCGGTGGTCGGCACGGACCAGGGAGGTGAGACCGGCGAAGTGGTCGTCATGGGCGTGGGTGTGAAAGATGCCGTCGATCTCGTTGACGCTGATTCCCAGCGAATTGAGGGTGTGCATGACGCTGGGCCCGGCGTCGATCAAATAGATCCGCCCTTGAAATACCAGAATGCCCGCCATGCAGGGGCGGTTAATATCCCACCCATCGCCCTCACCGGTATGGACGATGGAGAAGTACTCCCGTTTGATCTTGTGCTGTCCCAGGACGTACGGAGGAAGGTACTGCTCGGTGGGTGAGAGGGTTAGGGAGACCTCCTCATAGTCACCGCCGTGAGAGATGCGGTAGGTGTTGACCGCCACCCGCTCAATATCCACCCCCGGCGCGATCGTCACCGGTTGGTCCCGGACGGTAATAAAATCGATGAGCTCTTCCGGCGTCCGAATCGCACCGAAGGCGAACTGCGTCTTAATGCGAAAGTACTCTTGGGCAAGTTCCGGTTCTACCCCGGCTTCCAGCAGTTCTTCCACGCTGGTGAGGCCATAGTTGCCACGAAAGATGTACTCCCGCTGTGCGGCGATCTGATCTTCCGCGCCGATGATTTTCGGCTTCACTCCGGTGTTGTTGGGATGGCGGGGAATAATCATCCCCTGCCGATACAGCATCTGCAGCACCAGGAACTCGGTGAGGTTGGCGAAATCGCCGTTTTGAATACTTACGTCGGAGAGTAGCACCGCCGAAGGACCCGTCTCCCACGTTTTCCCGTCGCGGCCGGTAGTGGTTATGAAACCCCCGCGCATGAGGTGTTTTACCGTATCCGCGGGGGCGCCGCAGACGATCCGTACATCGGCCTCGGGTATTTCTACCCAGTACACGCCGGTGCTAACCGTAGACTTTTTCAACACAGCAGACTCCAGTTTTAGGATAGTTCATGGAGTGTGCGGATGCAAACAGGTGTGGGTCGCGCGGCCTGACGCTGCGTCCTACGTCCAGCCCACCGTCAGTTCCAGGAGGTGCTTCTCCGCCTCATGGCTAATGGAGGTAGGGAGGTAATCAAACGTTTGCAACCGCTCCAAGAGCGTCCGCGCCTCCTCCGGGCGCTGCAGGTACCGGTAGGCGGTGGCCAGGGCGTAGGTAGTGAGATAATCGTTTGGATTGAGCTCGTAGGCCTTGGTGAGGGTGGTGTAGCTCTCCCGCCCACGTCCAGTCTCACTCAGGAGGACACTTAGGTTCCGCAGCACGCTGGCGTTCTGGGGGTTCAAATCCCGCGCCCGTTCCAGGTGCTCTTCGGCGGTGGAGTAATCTTTCTTACGCAAATACGCGCACCCCAGCGCCTCCCACGCTTCATCGTTCTCTTCGTCCTGTTGGACGTAGTACGAGAGCGCCTGGACTGCGGAATCGTTGTGGCCGCTCTCGGTATAGGCGATGCCGATATTGAGGAGCGCCGCGAGGTTGCCGGGATCTTCCGCCAACACCTCCGTCAGGAGGGCGATCGCATCATCAAATAGGCCCGTTCGAATTAGCTCTTCCGACTGCGCAATCTGTTCTCGTACTTCCATGAAGAAAACATACGAATTGGTTATTGGGATGGTCAACAAAGTCGGGAGTATCGTGCGCGTCGCCGCGCGGATTGCTCATGGCGCGGTGCCCATCGCTTGTCGCGCCTCCGACGGTCACCGTATCATAGGGGCCATGGTAGCAATCTTGCTCATCGGTGACGAAATCCTCTCCGTCGGCGTCCGCGAGGAAAATCTGCACTTCATGCTCACGAGCCTGACGGAGATCGGGTACCAGGTGGGCGAGGTGCGCATCATTCGGGACGACGTAACGGAAATTGCCAACGCCTTCCGGGAACTGCGCGGACGGTATGACTACCTCTTTAGCGCCGGCGGGATCGGTCCTACCCACGACGATATGACGTTACACGCCGCGGCGGTCGCCTTTGGTACGCCGGTGGAACAGAACGAGCAGATGCTGTCTTTTCTGAAAACGCGCTACGGCGAACCCCTGTCGCCGATGGTC
>CAYQRW010000002.1:0-37676 GCA_964419735.1 uncultured Spirochaeta sp. | reverse complement strand
GCATGTTCTCCATGCGGCGAAAACGCTTCACCATCTTCTCTTCCCGCGCCACGTAACCTTCATACTTCACGTCGAGCTCCACCTGCCGCAGCCACTCCACGGGATAGGTCGAACTGTCGGGTTGCGCACCGCCCACACGCTCATCGGCGCCGGCCGCTCCTGGCCGCGAGCCGTCGAGGGTGGCCTCATCGTCCGCGGCGGGCGAGGCGGTGGGGCGCCGGGCAAGCGCCGGTTCCAGCGCGATGAGCTGATCCATGCTCACCTCGGGATTCTTGAGGATCTTGTCGAAGCTCTTGCCCACGAAGCGCGAGAGGGGGTGGGCGTCGGGCGGAGCGCCCTCGGCGGATACCCCCGCGGCTCCGGCGGCTGTATGTGCCGCCGACGCTCCGGCGGCTGTGGGTGCCGCCGCGCCTCCGACGGCGGGATGCGCTGGCGGTAGCTCCGCCGACGGGTGAGCGGTGACGCTCCGGTGAGCCGTGAGTTCAGTCTCGGAGAGGTTCCGTTTCCGGAGAAGCTCCTTGATCGCGTCCATGGCGCTGCGTTTTTCCTGGAAGCGCTGCCAGCGCTCCTCGGAGTGCATGCCGATGCGGTACGCCTGCTCGAAGAGGCGCATGTCGGAGCTGTCGTGGCGCAGGTTCATGCGATGCTCCGCGCGGGAGGTGAACATGCGGTACGGTTCCTTGGTGCCCAGCGTTACCAGGTCGTCGATCATGACGCCGATGTAGGCGTCGGCGCGGCTCAGAATGAAGGGCGCCTCCCCGCGCATGGCGAGGGCGGCGTTGATCCCGGCTACTAGGCCCTGCCCGGCGGCTTCCTCGTAGCCGGAGGTGCCGTTGGTCTGGCCGGCGATGTACAGGCCGGGGAGCATCTTGGCTTCCAGGGTGGGATACAGTTGCGAGGGGTCGATGTGGTCGTACTCCATGGCGTACCCGGGACGGACGATCTCGGCGTGCTCCAGGCCGGGAATGGTGTGGATAAACTGCTCCTGCACGTCCTCCGGGAGGGAGGTGGAGATGCCGTTGAGGTACATCTCGCCGGTGGACAGGCCCTCGGGCTCGATAAAGATCTGGTGCCGGGTGCGATCGGGAAATTTCACCACTTTGTCTTCGATGGAGGGGCAGTAGCGCGGACCGGAACCGACGATGAGGCCTGAGTAGAGCGGACTACGGCTCATGTTGGCCTCGATCACTTTGTGCGTCTCCTCGGTGGAGAAGGTGATGTAGCACTGCACCTGCTCCCGGTCTACCTGCCGGTTGCTGTAGGAAAAGGGAACGATATCCTCGTCGCCAAACTGCGCTTCGACTTTGCTGAAGTCGATGGAGCGGCGCATCACCCGCGCCGGGGTGCCGGTCTTCATGCGGCCCAGGCGGAAGCCCAGCTCGGCAAACGCCCGTTCCAGGCCGTGGGCGGCGGGCTCCGCGATCCGGCCGTTCTCCGCGTTGTACTCCCCGATGAAGATGCGCCCGTTGAGAAACGTGCCGGTGGTGATCACCACGGTGCGGGCGGTGAACCGTTTTCCCCGCTCGGTAATAACCCCACCGATGGCCTCCGCCGCGCCGGCGGCGGCGGGTTCACCGGTGGCGCTGCGGTAGAGCAGGTTACTGACGGTATCCTGAAAGAGCGCGAGATTGGGTTGCCCCTCGAGCACCTGTTTGGCTTTGACCTGGTAGGCGAGCTTGTCCGCCTGCGCCCGGGGGGCCTGCACGGCGGGACCGCGGCTGCGGTTGAGCACGCGGAACTGAATCATCGTCTCGTCGATAATGCGGCCCATCTGGCCACCCAAGGCGTCGATCTCCCGCACCATGTTGCCTTTGGCAAGACCGCCGACGGCGGGGTTGCAGCTCAGTTTGCCGATGGTGTCGAGATTCTGCGTAATCAGGAGTACCCGAAAGTCCATGCGCGCGATGGCGCTGGCCGCCTCGATCCCGGCATGCCCGCCGCCCACCACTATCGCATCAAAATCGTAGCCCGCTCGTTCCATGGCGATACCTTACCAAAATACGGGGGTTCTGGGGAGCAGGTACTCGGGCGCGCGGCATCACGTATCGGAGACAACGGTCTTGATGTTCACGAACTCGCGGATGCCATGGGGCCCCAATTCGCGTCCGTAGCCGGATATCTTCACCCCACCAAACGGGAGCCGGGGATCGCTGGCGACCATCCGGTTCACCATGACCGCCCCCACTTCAAGCTCTTCAATGAACTGTGCTTCTTCCCCGGGATCGGTGGTCCAGACCGACGCTGCCAGTCCAAAGGGTGAATCATTTGCGATCCGGATCGCATCGTCACTGTTCTCCGCTACGAACACCGCCGCCACGGGACCGAAGATTTCATCCCGGTGCGCCGGTGACCCTGCGGGAATATCCACAAGTACGGTCGGCTCGTAGAACCAGCCACGCCGATCGATGGGTCGCCCTCCGGTGAGCACGCGCGCTCCTGCAGAGACCGTGTCCCGCACCTGGTCGGCCACTTCATCACGCATCGCTTCAGTAGCCAGCGGCCCGATCTGCGTCGCTTCATCGCGGGGATCTCCAACACGAAGTGCTTTCATCCGCGCAGTGAACTGCTCAAGAAAGCTGTCTGCAACATCCCGATGAATGACGAACCGTTTTGCCGCAATGCACGACTGACCGTTATTGATCGTCCGCGCGGTTACGGCGGTGGAGAGCGCACGGTCCAGATCCGCCGAAGGCATGACAACAAAGGGATCGCTTCCTCCGAGTTCGAGAACACTCTTCTTAATCGCATATCCGGCATTTACTGCCACAGCGCGTCCCGCCTCCGTACTGCCGGTCAGGGTTACCGCTGCAACGCGGTCATCGCTGATCAAACCGGCAACTTTCCCCGATCTGATCAAGAGCGTCTGCATGACTCCTTCAGGGAATCCGGCCCGCCGCAGGAGCGTCTCCAGCTCTAGTGCCGATTGCGGGACGTTGGATGCGTGCTTCAGGAGCACGGTATTGCCCGCCATCAATGCCGGAGCTGCAAAGCGAAAGAACTGCCAGAACGGGAAGTTCCAGGGCATCACCGCCAAGAGAACGCCTAAAGGCTGGTAGATCACGCGGCTACCTGCGGCTTCAGTCACAATCGGTTCCGGAGCAAGGAACGTCGCCGCGTTGTCGGCGTAGTATCGGCAGACCGATGCGCATTTGCGTGCTTCGGCTATCGCCGCGTTGATCGGTTTTCCCATCTCCGCGGTCAGCATCGCACCGATTCGTTCCGCTTCATCGTCAAGAATTCTCGCGGTTTCGTTCATAAACGCCGCCCGTGCAGCGCTGGTGGTCTTACGGTACCGGCTGAATGTCTCTACAGCGCGCTGGAGACGGGCTTCCACCGCGTGGTCACTGTGTTCATCAAAGGTGGCGATCGTTTCTTCGGTGCATGGGTTCCTGCTTAGAATACTCACTCCCGTAAGGTATCGATAGGGTATGCCGGGATACAAGGGGAAGGACCACATGACGCAGCAATTTTGTTCACAAACTACTTGACGAAAACGCTATTAGTTAATATTATATCGATAATCTTTTACCGAAAGGAGCCCGTCATGAACGAGACAGCTGCATTGTCCGTTGTCAGTGTTGTTACCATTGTTGGAGGAATCGCTTTGGGTCTCAATCCGCTCACTATCGTCCCCGGAGTGATAGGCCTTGGATTAGCAGGGCTTGTTCGGCGCTCGGCTGACACAGCCTGATTTCTATCGTCCCCAACCGGCGGACCGAATACGAATTGATCAGGAATGGTGCGGTCCGGTGATGGGTGCTGTGCACCCCCGCTGCTGCCGCGCCAGGGGTCGCGGAGAACTATTTCATGGCCGTATCGAAGAAGCCAGAGTTCGGATTCCAGGCGCCGTCTTTCTTGGTCGTATAGAGCGGATGCAAGTCTTTGCGTCCATCCACATAGAATGCAACCCATTCCGCGAGTCGTAGTCCGAGCCGACGGCAGGCGTCCGCCTCCTCCGGTGCGCGCGGCGCCTTAGCCACCGTGGCACCATAGTGTAGTGTGAACCGCTTCGCAACGTAATCGGTTGTGCCGAATACGAGAAATCCGAAGTTCATCAGGAGATTGGTGAGCGAGAGACACGTCATTTCCGCTCCGCCGCCGTAACCACCGGCAGACGAGAACGTGCATCCAATCTTTCCATCGACCTGGCACCACAATTCTTCCGCCCGATCGTCCCACCACTTCTTCATCTTCCAGGACATCACCCCCAGATTGGTCGGGGATCCCAACGCAACCCCATCTGCCCACCTCACGTCGTCGCCACACCCCTCGTCGACGTGACGCGATCGAACTTGCATCAGGGCCGGTGCATTGCCGGCTCGTAGCGAGAGCGCCCCCTCCATCACGTAGTCCGCCATCTGTCGGGTGTGGTTCGTCTCAGTGTCAAACAGAACAAGAACATTTCCCATGAAAGTAGTGTAAACTCAATTGGGCGAACCCTCAACTATTGGTCGGACCTTTAGACAACAACCGGCACACCTTGGTGCGGCGTGGTGCAGGACAGGCGAAGTCGAGATCTCGAGTTGACTCCGCCAAATTCTAATGGTTTAATGGTACTACCATATTTCTGCTATACGGTAAGGAGTTGTCCGATGGGATACCTCAAACGAGGGCGCGAGGACGTAGAACAGGTGACGGTCAATACGATCGGAAGCAAAGGGCGCATGAAGATCACGCAGTTCATGGGAAAAGATGCCGCGCTTCCGAATGTTGTGGGGAACTCCGACGACTTCGACTCTCCTCTGCATTTCCTGCATGAACTCATTCTTGATCCGGGGACGGAGATCGGCGCCCACTCCCACACGGGTGAGGAAGAGATCTATTTCATGGTCGAGGGCACTGGTCAAATGACCGTTGATGGAGAGCTGGTGGAGATGAAAGCCGGCGACGCGGTCTTGACAAAGAATATGAGTACGCATTCGTTCGTCGCGACCGGTGCCAGCCCCGTCAAATTACTTGTCGTCGAAGCCGGCATTAAGTGACACCAACTGAGAGGAGTCAAACGCTGATGGAGATTTCTCATATGCACCAGCCAATCCACACTGGATTCCGGCACACGCTGAGACAGCGGAACACGCGCCCTCTGCGCATCTCCCTAGGCATAGCTGTGTTCCTGCTGAACACCGTCTTTGGGTACACGCAGAGCGCCGCGCAGGATCGGGAGATTCCTGCGGATGCCGCCTCGACTCCCGGCGTTACTGAGCTCATGTTGGCTGCCGGTGAGTCACGCCCGGCCGTTGTGCGCGAGATCCTACAAGATGCCACGCCAACGGTACTCGCCGCCGCCGATGAAAACGGCAATACCGCACTCCATTGGGCCGCATTCTATGCCACCAACCCGGACACCGTGGACGCGCTCCTTGACGCAGAGGTTCCGGTAGACCAAAGGAATTCCCAAGGACTCACGGCGTTCGAGATTATGCAGGGCAACGACTCCCTCCTCGGGACCGATGCCTACCACCGGCTGTTGCGCGCCAAGCTGGGCAACCGCGGTAGGTAACGCCTCGTACTATCGACCGGAAACTGCTACACGCTGGGTCGAGTTCATTCGACGTGTCCAATTTTGACAGTACCCACGGGGTGTGCTTAAATGGTATGATGATTGGACCTTATAACAACGACGCTCGTCGTAGTATTCTAATCTATCCGAGTCTCTTTTTCCTCTCTGCGACAGGTCTCGCGGTTGAGGTTTCTCTCATACGATTGTTTTCGTTTCTCTTCGCGCAGAGCTGGGTATACATTGTGATTTCGCTCAGTGTGTCGGGAATTGGGTTCGGCGCAGTCATTGTGTATTACCTCGGTCGCCGGCGTGCATTGCAGGTGCTCCGCTGGACACCCGTTATCCCGGCAGTTATGGCTCTTGCACTCTTCTCGGTCAACGCCTTCGGAAGCGCATTAATCCCGTCACTCATGGCGACGTTCGGTATGTTCGTTGCTCTCGGGATGACGCAGGTTCATATTTTCCGCAACTCAGGCCGTTCGATTTCCCGCATCTACGCTGCTGATCTCCTCGGTGCCGCCACCGGGTCACTCATGGTGTTCGTTCTTCTCAACGTATTCGGTACACCGGCCACCATCCTGATAGTCGTCGCGATGATGGGGCTATCAATTGCCGGCGCGCTTGTGGCCACCGGCCATGCCGGCCGCTGGACGGTTGTCGCGGTTGCCGGTTCGGTAGTGTTGGCCGCCGCGGGGATTGTGCCGAGCATGAGTGACGGATTGATGCCGACCGAGGAATGGCGGAAGGAGCTTTCGGCTATGCTCGAGGAGCCGGGAGCCGAGATCATCGAAACGCGGTGGTCGGCATTTGGCCGGGTAGACGTCGTACAGACCGAAAACCCCACGTTCCGCACGATGTTCATCGACGGCGGGGCAGGCACCAAAATCATCAGCATGCCGAATGGTCAGGTTACCCGAGATATTGCGGAAACTCTCCTCTATCAATACATGGGGGGCCTCCCCATGCTCGCAATTGATAGCGAGAATCGGCAACGGGCAGCTGTCGTCGGTGCCGGCGGGGGTATAGATGTGGTAACCCTGCTTATCGCAGGGTTTCGATCGATCGATGCCATTGAGATCAACCCTGATTTTATCGACCTCGTCCGGGCTCAGGAGGAGTACGCGGGGCCGATCTATCGAAACCACGAACGCGTTAGGGTGTATGAGGCGGAGGGCCGGGCCTTCCTCCGCGGAACATCGGGAGACTACAACGCGATCCTCATGAGCCTTCCCATAATTAAGAGCATGCGTAACGTCGGCAACTACGCCCTAACCGAGAACTACCTTTTCACTCAGGAGGCCTTCAGCGAGTATCGTGCCGCTCTCGCCGACGACGGTATGCTTGTCGTAGTTGCCCACTACCGCAACGAACTATTGAGGCTTCTGGTTAACACCCTCCGTTCGTTCGAGAATGATGGAATTTCGCCCACAGATGCAACTCGCCGGATCGCGATGATCGGCGACCCGCAGAACCCCACACTAATCGTGAAGAATGAACCCTTTTCCGACAGCGAACGAGACGTCCTGGCAGCGATTATTGAGACGATTCCCACCATGCGCGATGGGAGCTACGTGCGAGACGTGGAGCGCCCCGAGCGAATCGGTACGTACGCCGGTATGGCCTCATTGGCTGATGGTGAGGGGAGTATAGACGCGATCATAGCCGCAGCCGACGAAGATATCTCCGCCGTTGTTGACGATTCACCCTTCTTCTACCAGTTGACGCCGGGACTGCCTCGGGAGGTCCGCGTGGTAGGGAGCGCTGCGCTCCTACTGATCGTGGTACTGACTCTCCTGTTTCTGTTTGATTCGCGTCGAGATACGAGGGGACGAGGTTGGAACCGCCAGGATGTTGCACGATTCGCCGCATTTGTACTGATCGGCGTCGGATTCATCACCATAGAAATCGCCGTACTGCAACGGTTTATCGTGTATTGGCAACACCAGACCCTGGCTCTCGCAGTGGTGCTGGCAACAGTCCTTACCGCAGGCGGGGCGGGAAGCCTCTTGGCGTCACGCCTTGCGCACCGGCGCCTGATCGTACCAATGGTGGTTCTCGCCGTGGGTGCCACCGTAGCGGCGACCTGGGGGCTCACACCGGTCCTCCGCGCAACCGAATCCTCGCCGGGAGCGGTCAAGATCCTGGTGACAGCCACGGCGAATCTCCTCATCTTCTTGCCGTTGGGAACCGTCTTCCCAACCCTACTTGCCAGGACCAGACCGGCGCTCTATCCCTGGATGATGGGGGTCAACAGTATCGCTACTCTTACCGGTGGAGTAGCCTCGCTCGTACTCGCGATGCAGCTTGGGTACCGTGCCGTATTTCTTTTCGGCGCGGGCACATATGTCGTATTGGTTCTTTTGGTGACTGCCGTGCCGGCCCTTGTTGACAGTACGTCGAGTCAATCGCCATGATGTCTAAAACGGGGCGGTCAATGCGCTGCACATATCGGCATACATTCAAGGTTGCAACCCACCACCGGTTACATGAAGTACTACCTCTTCGACTATCAAGGAAGGAATGATCGTGGCTGATTCAACAGACGATACCGCACCTGAAAATGGCGCCTTACTCCGCCCGGTAAAGAAAGTTCGCCTCTACGAGAATATCGTAAAGCAGATTCAGAAACTCATCAGTGCCGGTACACTTAAGCCGGGGCAACGGCTGCCCCCGGAGCGGGAGCTCTCCGACGAGCTCGGGGTCAGTCGCACATCGATCCGGGAGGCGCTGCGCGCTCTTGAAACGATGGGCTACCTCGAATCCAAAGTCGGTGTCGGTGGGGGGACCTATGTCAAGGAAATCACCTTCAGCAACATCGTCTCCCCATTCTCAGAGACACTCTTGCAGAACGACGACTTCATTGTCGAACTGCTGGAGGTCCGCTTGGTTCTTGAGATTGAAGTTGCCCGGCTCGCAGCGATGCGCCGGACCGACAACCAGCTTCGCCGGCTCCGCGACGCGGTTGAGCAGATGCGCGGAGAGATCGACCGGGGAGAAACCGGGTTGAACGGTGATAACGAGTTTCATCGCGTGCTGGCGGATGCTGCCGACAATCGCGTGTTGCAAGAGTTTGTGGGAATGTGTGGAGACCTGTTGGAGGTTGAACGCGAAGAACACCTCCGGACCCGTTCGGAGGAGCCGCTGTCCGCACTGGCCCAGCATGAACTAATACTGAGCGCGATCGTAAATCGCGATCACGAGACGGCTCAGCGCCTCATGCAGTCGCATATCATTTCCGTGTCGGATATCATTCGGTCCAATCGAGCACGGCGCGGCGCGGATTCCGAACACTGAACCACACCGCAGCCTATACTCGTATCAATGGGTTACAGCCTCCAGGATCAGGTCGGTACTACTGGTGGTCGTCCCGGTGCCGCCCATGTCTTTGGTGAGCTGACCGCGCCGGTTCACCACTACCTCCTCGATTGCGTGGAGAAGGACCGTCCCGAGATCGGCGTACCCGAGAAAATCGAGCATCAGTTTTACCGTCCAGATCATCGCAATCGGATTGGCGATTCCCTGCCCTGCGATCGTCGGGGCCGAACCGTGAACCGGCTCGAACATACTCGGGAACTGGCGCTCAGGGTTGATGTTGCCGCCTGCGGCGAAACCAAGCCCACCCTGCAGAACGCCGCCAAGGTCGGTCAGGATATCGCCAAAGAGGTTGCTTGCAACGACAACATCGAAGTCTTCAGGGCGTTGAATCATGTACATGCTCATCGCATCCACGTGGTACTGGTCAGTCTCGACGCCGGGGTAATCTGCACCAATCGCGGCAAATACCTCGTCCCAGAACACCAGGCTGTGATTCAGGGCGTTGCTCTTTGTCACGCTGGTAACTTTTGAGACGGTCTTGCGTCCCTTTCCGCGGCGCAACCCGGCCCGCTCGACGGCGAGCTCAAATGCGAAACGCATCACCTTCTCCGTCGTCTTTCGAGTGAACACGGACGTCTGCACCACGGTTTCATCCGGCGTCCCACGACGCAGCCGCCCGCCTACACCAGCGTACTCCCCTTCAGTATTCTCCCTGATGAAGACCATGTCCAAATCACTGGGATTCTTCCCTTTGAGTGGGCAGTCTTCCGCCGACAGCAGCTTCACCGGCCGGTAGTTGACATACTGATCGAAACCCTGGCGGATCCTGAGCAGCAGTTCACGCAGACTGATATGGTCAGGAACTCCGGGGTATCCGACCGCACCGAGCAGGATCGCATCCGAATCACGGAGGCGATCCAACCCATCCTTCGACATCATCTCCCCGGTACGCGTGTAGTACTCGCACCCCCATTCATAGGGGGTGTACCTAAAGGACACGCCGCCGTGAATCGCCGCGAGCCGGTCAAGAACCCGCAGCGACTCGTGCATCACCTCAACACCGATTCCGTCGCCGGGAATCACCGAGATCTTTCGCGTGTCCACGGCTACGACCCGAGGATCTGCGTGGCGATCGCCTCACCCATCTCGTGAGTCTTTGCAGTACCACCCATATCCTTGGTCTTCAAGTCGCCCCGACCGAGAACGGCCGCGGTCGAGTTGTGGATGTCGTCCGCTGCGTCCTGCTCACCAAGGTGCTCCAGCATCATCCGAACGCTCTCGATCGTGGCGATCGGGTTTACGATCGCTTTATCGGTATACTTGGGCGCGGACCCGTGGATCGGCTCAAACATCGATGGATAGTCCTTCTCTGGGTTGACGTTTCCACCGGCGGCAAAACCCATACCACCTTGGATCATTGCGCCCAGGTCCGTGATAATGTCACCGAAGAGATTACTGGCGACGATAACGTCGAAATACCACGGATTCTTGACGAACCACATCGTAATTGCATCGACCAACGCCATATCTCGTTTGATTTCCGAGTAGTCTTCGGCGACCTGATTGTAGACCATGTCCCAGAAGACCATGGAGTAGTTGAGCGCGTTGGACTTGGTGCAGTTGGTCACCATACCGACGTGATCGCCGGTGCCCGCAAGCTTTCCCCGTTTCTTCGCCGCCTCAAAGGCGTAGCGCACTGCCCGCTCAACACCTTTCTGGGTGAAGTACCCTGTCTGGGTCGCAAAGCCCTCCGGCCAGCCAAGTTTGAAGAAGCCGCCGGCGCCGGAATACTCTCCTTCGGTGTTCTCGCGGATCACCAGCATATCCAAGTTTTCCGGCGTCACCCCCTTTACCGGGCTCTCGACGCCGGGGAAAAGCTTGATGGGACGTAAGTTCACATACTGATCAAAACCCTTACGGATCGTAAGAAGCAGCGTCAGGCTGATGTGGTCGGGTACCTTGTTGGCATCACCAATACATCCGAGAAAGATCGAATCATACGGCTTGAGCGTGTCCAGCGCGTTGTCGGGCATCATTTCGCCGTTCTTGAGATAGTAGTCGCAACTCCAGTCATACCACGTCGTTTCGAAGGAGATTGAGTATTTGGTACTGATCGCGGACATCACCCGCTCCGCTTCCCGCGTGATCTCCGGTCCAACCCCGTCACCGGGAATCATCGCTATCGAATAGTTTTTTGCCATCGTTTTCTCCTTGCGCCTGTTGCGCTCTCTCATTCGAAACTACTGCCGCCCACGGCGACACCAACGGGCTTCCTTCAATTGTGGCGTGGCCACTTATCTGCGTTTCGGTGGTTTGTGCACCGAGAGGCCGTGTATATCGTGGACCGCTTCCATAATCGCCTCGCTCACCGTGGGGTGCGGATGGATCGTCGCCGCTATCTCATCGGCGGTCACTTCCGATGCGATCGCCAGCGCCAGCTCCGCCACCAGGTCCGTGGCCCGCGGACCGATAAGATGTGCTCCCAGTATCGCGCCGGTGGCGGAGTCCGAGACGATTTTCACCATTCCCGTCATCTCACCAATGATCGATGACTTGCTATTGGCTGCGATAGGGAAGACGCCTTCCGTTATGGAGCGGCCTGCTTCGCGGGCAGCGGCCGCGGTCATGCCCACCGCGGCGATCTCCGGGCGGGTATACACGCAGGAGGGAACCACTTCTCGATTGGTGTGATCCGCTTTGCCCGCGATCTGGTCCACCGCCGCGACACCGTCGGCACTCGCCGCGTGGGCCAGCTGCCATCGCCCGGTGACATCGCCAATCGCGTAGATGTGCGGTACGCTTGTCTGAAGTTTGTCGTTGGTGGGAATTCTTCCGTGATCGGTACGCACCCCAACCGCTGCCAGACCGGGGATGGTGAGCGAGGCAGCGCGTCCTACCGCCACCATCACTTGGTCGGTCTCGATTGACTGCTGTCCTTTAGCGGTGCGCACCTGCACCGTTCGCGGCCCACGGCCGCTCACCTGCTCCACCGTGGCTCCGGTGAGGACCGTGATACCGGCCCGCTCAAACTCGGTGCGAAGCGTGGCGGCGATGTCGGAGTCCATCCGTGGCAGGAGCTGGTCCATCATCTCTACCACCGTCACCTGAACGCCCAGTTCATGGTAGATATGGGCAAACTCAACACTGATCACCCCGCCACCGATTATGAGCAGCCGCTTCGGTAGATCCGGGTTGTCTTCCAGTACCGTACGGCTGGTCCAGTACCCACTCTCCTCGAGGCCAGGGATTGGCGGCACCACCACATGAGAGCCGGAAGCAAGGATTATACTGTCAGCGCGCCACCGTTTCTCGGGGGCTTCCGTCAAGCGGAGCGTATGAACGTCCGCGAGTTCCGCGGTACCGGTGACGATCTCTACTCCGTTTCCCTTCAGAAGCGAGCGAACGCCACCGGTCAGCTTCTTCACCGCCTTATCCTTGTACGCGTAGAGGGAGGGCAGGTCCGCCGCGGGCAGGGCCCCGCCGAGGGATACCCCGACCTTGGATGCGTTTCGCGCTTCGTGGAGCACCTCGCAACTGTGAAGCATCGCCTTGGTCGGGATGCACCCCCAGTTGAGGCAGGTCCCGCCAAGCGCCTCGCGCTCAAAGATCACCGTCTTGAGGCCATGCTGGGCGGCGTGGATCGCCGCCACGTATCCGCCGGGACCTGCTCCCACCACCGCAACGTCATAGCTGTCGCTCATCGTGCTATCCTTTCGCCTAAATCAGGCGGTACGGATTCTGAAGAATCTCACCGATCGTCTTCAAAAACTCCGCCGCCGGTGCCCCGTCCACTACCCGGTGGTCGTAGGTGAGCGATAACTCGCACACCGGCCGAACCTTAGGCTCTCCACTGACCGGAACAACCCGGTCCTTGATCGCCCCGACCGCCAGAATGCCGGTTTCCGGGGTATCAATGATTGCGGTGAAACTGTCGAGGCCGTACATCCCCAGGTTGGATACGCTGAATGTCCCACCCTGAGTGTCTGCTGGAGTAAGTGCCCCTGTCCGCGCGGCTTCCCCGAGGCGCCGACTCTCCGCATGAATCTGCTCGAGGCTGAGAATGTCCACGTCCCGAATTACGGGGACGATCAGCCCCTCGTCCAGCGCAACTGCTACTCCGATATTGACGTGACCATACTCCACGATTCCCTCGTCCAGGAGGGCGCTATTAATCCGCGGGTGGCCACGGAGCGCCTTGGCCACCGCCTTAAGAACGATGTCGTTATATGAAACGGAAATCTCCGCCTCTTTGAGCTTGCCCCGCATTCGGACCGTCTCGCTCATATCCACCGCAAGCCGGTGCACCGCCTGCGCGGCGGTATCGAGACTCTCTCGCATACGACCGGCGATCACCTTGCGCATGCCCTTAAGCGGGATCAACCGATCCTCGGGGGCTGAACCCGTGGCCACAACTGGAGCCCCAGTCGCGCTGGTACCAGCTCCAGCTTGACCCGCCGCCAATGCAACATCCCGATCGTACACTTTGCCACGAGGTCCGCTTCCCTGCACCGCAGAAAGCGGTACTCCGTGCTCTTCCGCCCGCTTGCGAGCGAGCGGCGTCACAGCTGGAAGCGACTCCGCAGCGGTGAGGATATCGCGCTCAATCACCGTACCTTCAGGACCGGTAGGCGCGACTGTCTCGAGGTTCACTCCGCGTTCGGCGGCTACGGTACGGGCCCGAGGGGTCGAGAAGACCTGCCCGTCCGGCCGTCGTGGCCGATCCACATCGACGGCGGAAGCAGCGGACTCGCCACCTGGTGCCGCCGACGCCCCACCGGAGGGCTCTACCGCAACACTGGTTGGAAGCGGTGCCGAACTTGATTCGGTGGCCTCCGCACCGGCCGCTGCGCCGACAGCCTCGGGCTCATCCCCGCCGGAAGCACTGCCCTGGCCGGCGGCCTCTTCTAGAATCGCGGTAATGTCCTCACCGGGCTCCCCGATCACGCCAATCGTATGCGTAATCGGGACTACTGCGTCGGCGCCGTGGATGATCTTCAGCAGTGTGCCGGAGGCCGGCGCGTCGATATCGATCGTGAGTTTGTCGGTCTCCATCTCGAATAGCGGCTCACCCTCGGTAACCGTAGCGCCTTCGGCGTAGTGCCACTCGATGATGTTGCCTTCGGTCATTTGCAAGCCCTGTTTGGGCATGATTATTTTGGTAGCCACTCCGACCTCCTGCGGTTACTTGTAACAGACCGCTTTGGCGGCATCGTAGATGTCCTCTACACTGGGTACCACCGCATTCTCGAGAACAAGGCTAAATGGCAGGGTGCACGCCTTGGCGCCGAGACGCGAAACGGGCGCATCCAGGTACGGAAAACACCTCTCGGAGATCTGAGAGCCGATCTCAGCTCCAATTCCCGCGTTCTTGTGCGCCTCGTGAACAACTACCGCGCGGCCGGTCTTCTTCACTGACGCTGCGATCGTATCGATGTCCAGCGGCAAGAGCGTGCGCGGGTCGATAACCTCCGCCTGGATTCCCTCGGCAGCGAGCTTCTCTGCTGCTTCTTCCGCTCGAGAAACCATGAGAGACGTGGCTACGATCGTCACATCCGAACCTTCCCTGCGGACTTTTGCCTGCCCAAATGGAATCATGAAGTCGGGATCATCGGGTACTTCTTCGCTATTCACGTACAGTGCCTTGTGCTCGATAAACATCACTGGGTTGTTGTCCCGGATGGCCGTGCGCAACAACCCCGCACCGTCGTAGGCATTCGAGGGCATGACTACTTTGAATCCTGGAATGTGGCAGAAAAAGGTTTCGACACTTTGCGAGTGGGTTCCTGCATTGCCGCGACCGATTCCCTGCTGCCCTCGGATCACCATAGGCACCACCGCTTTGCCGCCATACATGTAGCGCAGCTTCGCCACTTGGTTGAGCAGCTGGTCCATCGCCACATAGGTGAAGTCCAAGTACATGAAATCAACCACCGGGCGCATCCCGGTCAACGCCGCTCCGAGAGCGGTACCTACATAGCCGGCCTCTGAGATCGGGGTTTCGCGCACTCGCTTAGAACCGAACTCGTCGACCAACCCCCGCGTGACCCCGAAAACACCACCTTGCTTGGCGATGTCCTCTCCCATTACAAAGACCCGCTCATCGCGGCGCATTTCCTCGGCGATCACATCCCGAAGCGCTACTGCAATCTTCTTCTTTGCCATCAGGTGGCCTCCTGGTAGTACACATTGTCCAACACAGTAGCGGGGTCCGGTTCCGGACTCTCCATCGCAAAGGCAACGGCGTTATCGATAACCTGGTCGACCTCAGCGTGCTTGGAGTCGATCTGCTCCTGGGTAAGAACCTTCTCATCGATCAAGCGACGCTCCCATCGCACAATGGGATCTTTCTCTTTCCAGTCGTTGATCTCTTTCTTGTTCCGGTAGACCTGCGGGTCACCGGTCCAGTGACCCTCCCAGCGGTAGGTTTTGGCTTCTATCAGCGTCGGCCCCTTGCCATCTTTGGCACGTTTGAGGGCCTTGGAGAACACCTTGTCCATCGCCTCCACGTCATTTCCGTCCACCACTTCGCCGGGGATGCTGTATGACTTGGCGCGGGTAGCGATATCCTCCACCGAGGTCACGTCCTTGGCTGCCACCGTCATGGCATACTGGTTGTTCTCAACGATGAAGATCACCGGGAGATCCCAGATGGCGGCGATGTTGAGCGACTCGTGAAAAATGCCCTGGTTAGCGGCGCCATCACCGAAGAAGGTAACCGCCACCTGGTCGGTTCCGCGCATCTGCGAGCTGAGCGCGGCTCCCACCGCGTGGGAAATTCCGCCGCCGACGATCGCATTGGCTCCCAAGTTGCCTTGGTCCAGGTCCGCTATGTGCATCGAACCGCCGCGGCCTTTGCAATAGCCGGTCTCCTTTCCCATAAGCTCGGCCATCGCACGGTCCGGCTGGGCGCCCTTGGCGATCGAATGCCCGTGGCCCCGGTGCGTGCTTGTAATGTAGTCCTCCGGACGCAAATAGGCGCCCACTGTGGCAGCCACCGCCTCCTGTCCGATACTCAGATGCACCGAGCCGCGCAGCTTGTTTTCTTCGAAGAGCGCGAGCGCTTTCTCCTCAAACTTGCGAATCGTGAGCATCGTTTCGTGAATCTTCAGCTTCATCTCTTTGTTCATGTCAGCCCCTCAGTTCCTTCAAAATACGCACGATATCCTCGGTACTTTCAGCGATGTGACACCCGGCCTCCCGGAGGATTCCCTCCTTGCTTTCGGCAGATCCTTCGCCGTCCGGGGAGACGATCGCCCCGGCGTGGCCCATGCTGGTATCCTTGGGCGCGTTCTTTCCCGCGATCAATGCGATCACCGGCTTGGTGACGTGCTCCTTGATGTACTGCCCGGCAAGTTCTTCCTCACTACCACCGATTTCACCGATCATCACGATTACTTCGGTCTGCGCGTCCTGCTCGAAGAAGGGCACCACATCAGTGAACGTGGATCCCGGTATCATATCGCCACCTACACCGACGACCGTCGACTGTCCGAATCCCTCTTTTCCCATCAGGAAAACCGTCTCGTAACAGTTGGTGGCGCTCCGGGACATGATCCCCACGTTGCCCGGCGAGAAAATTCGGTGGGCCATGAAGCCGGCCTTCGCTTTCCCCGGCGAGATCACGCCAAAGGAGTTGGGCCCCACCAGCCTCACGCCCCGCTCCTTAGCCAGGTGGTGCAGCTTGAGCATGTCGTGCACCGGTGTGCCCTCGGCAATGGTCAAGACCAGCGGGACCCCGGAAAGAATCGCCTCTTCCGCGGCACCGTAGAGGAAGCGCGGCGGTACGAACAGCACACTTGCGTTGGCATCGTGGCGCTCCTTCGCTTCGAGAACCGTGTTGTACACCGGGACACCCAGCACATCCGTGCCACCGCGGCCCGGTGTCACTCCGGCAACCACTTTCGTGTTGTACTGCTGCATCTGCTCTGCGTGGAACGTGCCTTCGCGCCCGGTGATTCCCTGCACGATCAGGCGAGTATTCTCGTCGATCCAGAAACTCATGCCACACCTCCCGATCCGGCGGCGAGCGTATCTACACCCTCATAGAGGCCGTCCACCATCTCGATGTTACCATCGATACTCCGTGCGATTTCGAGGCCCTGCTCCTTGTTGGTACCTTCAAGTCGAACGACCAACCGTACGACTCCGAGCGAGTGGTACGCCTCTTTGATGCCGGTGGCGATCTCGTTACAGCGCGTGATCCCGCCGAAGATGTTGATGAAGATCGTATCGACCCGTGGATTGGAGGCGATGATCCGGAGCGATTCCTGAATGCGGTCCGCCGTCGCCCCGCCACCAAGATCCAGAGCGCAGGTAACTTCCATACCCTTCTTAGCTATCAGATCGATCGACGACATGATCATGCCGGAACCGTTGCTTACCACGGCAATGTTTCCCTGGTCTTGAATCGGAATGTAGAGGAAATCGAATTTTCGCGCCTCGAGAATCAACGGGTTCTCGGTCATCTCGTCTCGATACTCCGCGATCTCGCTGTGTCGATAGAGCGCGTTGTCATCAATTTCGATCTTGCCGTCCAGCGCCACCAGGTGTTCGTCGCCGGTTACCACCAACGGATTGATCTCGGTTAGGAGGCAATCATGGTTCACAAACGCCTTGAAGAGCTTGCCTGCCACCTCTTTGAACTCATCAGAGATATTCTCTTCGAGCCCCGCCATGTCCACCGCGTATTGCAGCATAAACTTCGGGATTTCGTCGCCGGCGGGAATATTGAGTTTTACGACCGCCTCCGGATTGTCTTCCACGATCTGGTTGATATCCATTCCGCCGACCGAGCTGAAGATCATCACCCCAAGTTTCGTCTTCCGATCCATGGTGAAGGAGAGGTACATCTCCCGCTCGATCTCAACTTTCGGGGTGATGAAGACCTTGCTAACCGGAAGGTCCTTGATCGTCATTCCGAGGATCGCGCTACCCTTTTCAACCAGTTCGGCAGCGTTTTCGGCAAATTGGATACCGCCAAGTTTGCCGCGATTACCGGTCTGGACCTGGGCTTTAATGACCGCAGGGAATCGGGCGCGTCCGCCGATCTCCACCAGTTCTTCCCGACTCCCGGCGGTGAACCCGTCGATCGACGCGATCCCGTACGCCCGGAAGACGTCGTGTGCCTGGTACTCGAGCAGTTTCATTCAAGACTCCAGATTTCGTCGTCTGAGGGCTGATGCGAGTGCTTTTTAACCTTGGCGATTCGGGTGATGTTGAGCAGATGGCGGTAGTAGAAATTCTCACTGATGCTGTTATTGCCCCAGGTTCCGGCACCGAGGGTGCTGGTGGCGTTCAGACTGTTGGTGAAGGCGCCACCATTGGCGGTTGCGCAGGGTTGGTTCACCAGGACGCGGCTTACCGGGGCCCGCAAACCCAGCTCCTTCAGGTGCTGATCGTTGTGGCTGTGGACCGATACGCTATGCCCTTTGCCCTCTCGCATGAGGTTTTCCACTGCAATGTCCACTGCGTCTGAGAACTTCGCATATTTGAAGGGAGTAATCACTGGAAACATCTTCTCCTTCCGGAAAAGACTGTCCTTATTGGCCGCGTCTTCAGGAATTACGATAACTTTAGCCTCCGCCGGGACGTTTACCCCTGCGGCAGCGGCGATGTCGGCTACACTCTGTCCGACCATGTCCTTGTTGGTTTTTCCCTCGGGAAACAGAACGTCAGCAAACCTTTGTTTCTCCGCGGCGTCATCTACCCAATATCCACCGTACTCACGTACCGCGGCGCGCAGCTCGTCCCATTTTTCCTCAGGCGTGATCATTGTCTGTTCTCCAGAGCAAATGATCCCGTTGTCGAAAATTCGGGCGTCGAGGATCATCTTCACCGTTTCCGCGATATCCACGTCTCGGTCTATGATCGTCTGCACGTTGCCCTGGCCCACGCCGTACGACGGGTGGCCACTGGAGTATGCCGAGCTGACCATGGCGGGTCCGCCGGTAGCAACATTCACATCACACTGGCGCATAAGCTCTTTGGTCCGGTCGACACTGCCGTCTTCCACCAGTTGGATTACGTCTTTTGGGGCGCCATGTTTGACCAGAATCTCGCGCCAGTTGTTCACCGAAAATTTGGTAGTGTTTTCCGCTCGTGGGTGCGGCGCGATGATAATCGTGTTCTTACCCTTGATGGCAGCCATGCAGTTGGCCATCGGAGTAACCGTCGGATTAGTCGTGGGCTGCACCGCCGCCACCACACCCATGGGTTTGGCGATCTTGGTGATGCCCGATTCCTCGTCTTCAGAAATCACGCCCATTGATGGCTTGCCTTTGAGGCTGTACCACAAGATGCGCGCCTTTCCTTCATTCTTCTTGACCTTGTATTCAACACCGCCCATGCCCGTCTCCTTGACGGCCATTTCCGCCAGTTCACGGGCGTTGTCGAATACGTCTTTTGCAATATCGCGAAGAATCGCGTCCACCTGTTTCTGGGTAAACGCCTGGAATCCTTCGAAGGCTTGTCGTGACTTGGCGACGAGACCTGCGATGTAGGCCTGGTCCGAATTCTGCTCCGTAGTCATGCTTTCTCTCCGTATTCTGTCTTTATGTCTAATGGTCTGACCATTATCCCAGCACACACAGCCGCTGTCAAGAAAAAAGGGTCGCCCGCCGACCGGGGTGAAGACCACCCAGGCCGGTTGGACAACCCATCACCCTAGGTAATAGATCAGTAAAGTCGGGGAAAGGGATTCGAGGTCGTCGGGCAGGATACCAAATTCTTGGAGGGGAACCGCGAAAGCTGTCGATATCCATCCTTCTCCACCACGAACATCTCTTCGATTCGCGCACCGTCACCGTCTTCACCGTAGTAGGTTTCCAGCGCGAAGACGTTGCCTTCCACGAGCGTTTCGGGGTGATCAAAGGAGAACCAGCGGCTGATAACCGGCTTGGCCCAGTGAGTCATACCGATTCCGTGACCGAGCTGCAGCGCGAACGCCTCCGCCTCATTCTTGAGCCCCAGCTCCTGCGCCGACGGCCAGACTTTGGCGATCTCAGCAGTGCTTCGGCCGGGCTTCAGCAGCGCAGCCGCGTCATACAGCCAATCGTACGCCTTCTTGTAGATCTCTTCCTGTTTCTTGGTGGGAGGACCGATGACGAACGTCTGGTAGTAGCAGGTATGATATCCGTTGAACACACTTACGATGTCTATGTACAGCATATCCCCCATTCTGAGCATCCGGTCGGACGCATCGTGCGGGTGTGGCTGCGAACGGTTACCACTGATCACGTTGACGTTCTGAATTTCTTCCGCGCCAAGCTCGTAGATCCGCTTCCGCAATAGGCCGTTGATCTCGTTCTCCCGCATACCGGGTTTCGCGGTAGAGACGACTTCCCAGAACGCGGCCTCATCAATTGCGATTGAGAGCTCGATTAAGTCTACCTCTTCCTTTGTCTTGACCCGTTGCGGTTCCAGGATCGTCTGCTGACCGTCGACGACGTTGATGCCCTCTTCCTGCAGGGCCAGGATAAACGGGATCTCCGTGATATCGATGCCGAGCGGCTCCTTGTCAACGCCCCATTCCTTGAGGATCGACTTGATCTCTTTGGCGAAGTTCTTCGCCTGTTCATACACGACTGCCGTGGGGAACGACCCGCGCATCGCACCACCGGTAAAGGGGAAAATGCGGTCCGCGATCCATGGACAGAGCGCCTTCTTGGCTTCGATCGCGCTTCCGGCTTCGTACAGAATAGGTTCCTTGTCGGCGGAGACAAGCGCAGCCCGTGCAAGTTTATTGTTCATCCAATCATTTAACTTGGTGCTCGTAATATAACGGATTGCATCATGGTCAAATGCCAGAAGCGCGCCGAGTCCGTCCTTACGGATCTGTTCTTGCGTCTTCCGGAGCCGGTCCTTCCTGAGCTTGTCATAGTCAATACGGATCTCACAGTCCGTTGCCAGTGTTCCCAGTGTACCCATACGGTCCTCCTCGTGTGGTAATTCAATGCTGATCGTGACCGAGAACGTTCCTCAGCGTGACCAGATCGTTTCTAATCTTCTCAACGGGGTTATCCCCTTCGTTGACCAACGGCGGCACGTCGTAATAATTCTCATTTACGATCCAGCCGTCGTACCCAAGCCGCTGCAACTCCGCGATCGACGCCATCAGCGAGACATCGCCGTTCCCCAACGGAGCGCCGCTGAGATCGCCGTTCTTTCCATCCTTGGCGTGCACTTGAACGATGTAGGGCATCAGTGGCTCGATCAGGTCCGGCGTGTACGCGTTCCGATGCAGGTAGTAGTTCTGCAAGTCGAAATACAGGCGAAGATTCTCCCGATCCACCGCATCAAAGAGCCGGACCGTATCCTCTACGGTGAAGACGTTTTCTTCGGCCACGACAACTCCGCAATCAGCGGCGATGTCACAGGCCCACTGCAGGTGTTTCACGAGAAGCTTCACCTGTTCTGGTGTCTTCGCCTCGCTCTTCACGAAGTTTGGGATCATGAAGACCGGCACATCCAGCGCCTCGCAGGCTCTGATCCCTTTCTCGATGGAGGCGAGTGCGGCGTACTGCTCTTCACTTCCATCGGCAGCAAACATCGAATAGAAGTCCAGCGCCCGAGTCGCGATCGACGGAAATCGGATGTTGTACTGTGCGGCGAGCTCACGGTACGCCTCTTGCGTCACCTTCCAGGAGAGCTCGAAACGCTTCTCATAGGTGCCGATGCTGAGCTGCAGCCCGTCGTATCCAATCTCCCCCGCGAACTTGCAGACGTAGGGACCGGTAATCGGCATTGCCCACTCACAGATGCCTATCGGATTCTTGGTCTCCATCACGATCACCCAATCTCCGAGAGTCTCACCGGCCGGTGCTCGTCGTACGACCTCTGGGCCGCGATCGAAAGCGCCACTGCGGTTCGTCCATCGTGTCCGGTAGCGGGTGGCGGTGAGTCATTCTGAATGCAGTCTACAAACCCCTGCATCTCACCAAGAAATGCCGCGGGGTAGCGCTCCATATTGAAGTACAGCGGCACGTCACTGTGACTGCCCGCCGGATCGATCCAAGAAGCACGCGTGGGCTGCTCGTTGCCACCGAACGCCGTCGCTTTAGTACCCATCACTTCAACGCGCTGGTCATAACTGAAACCGGTTCGCCGGGAGTTGTTTATGGACCCCACGGCCCCGTTAGTGAAGCGGAGCGAGATCATCGTCGTATCAAGATCTCCGAGTTCACCGATCCGCGGATCAACCAGCACGCTTCCCGTTGCATACACCTCTTCGATCTCCGTTCCGGACAGGTAGCGGGCCATGTCAAAGTCGTGTACCGCGGTGTCAAAAAAGATTCCGCCGCAAACTTTCAGATACTCCAGGTGAGGGGGCTCCGGATCGCGACTGGTGATATTGATAATCATCGGATCCCCTACCGTACCGTCCGCCACCATGCGCCGGACCTGAAGAAACGTCGGGTCGAAGCGACGGTTAAAGGCGACCATGAACTTGACGCCCTTGCCATCCACATACTCAAGGAGCGAATCGATCGCCCCCAGCGTCGTCGCGATCGGTTTCTCACAGAGCACGGCGAGACCGGCATCAGCCGCAGCGCGGACTACTTCTTCATGGGTGTCGGTAGAGGTTGCCACCACAACACCGTCTAGATCGGAACGCTCGAGGACCCGACGGTAGTCATCGTACAGATCGATTCCTTCGATTCCGATCTTCTCAACCCGCTCCATCGAGATATCACTGGCACAGATGAGTTGCGCCCCGGGAATCATGTAGGCGACGTTACGAGAGTGAATCTGCCCCTGTCGGCCCATGCCCAACACACCCAGACGAACCTTATCCATAGTACGTTCCTTTCTCCCGCTGCTACGCCGGCTGCGTGGCGGGTTCAACATGCGCGATCGCGGTCATTAGGTTTTCTTGAGTGATCTCATCCTCGGTGAAGATTCCGCTCACCCGACCCTGGCGCATGGTAATGATTCGATCACTCACTCCCATGATCTCCGGCATCTCCGAGCTGATGACCAGGACGGCCATACCGGACTCCGCGAGTTGTGCGATCAGTTTGTGAATCTCCGCTTTGGACCCGACATCAATACCCCGCGTAGGTTCATCGAGAATCAGAACCTTTGGACCCAAACTCATCCATTTTGCGATTACGATCTTTTGCTGGTTCCCGCCGGAGAGCTTGTCCACGCGTTGCGTCGGACTGGGCGTTGAGATCGATAGCTTTGACTGGTAGTCAATAAAGATCGACTTCTCCCGCCGGCGGTCGACCACCCCCATGGTGCTGATCCACGGGAGCTTCGCGATGCTGGTATTGTCGCGGCAGGTCATTTGCAGAATGAGGCCCTGCTGCTTCCGATCCTCCGGAACGAAACCCATCCCTTGGATCACCGCATCTTTTGTGCTGTCGATCTTGACCGCCTTCCCTTGCAGGTAGACCGTTCCGGAGTCATGCGGGCGCGCGCCGAACACCGTCTCCGCAACTTCAGACCGGCCGGCCCCGACCAGCCCGTAAAGCCCTACAACCTCGCCGGAGCGAATCGAGAAACTGACATCCTCAAACAAACCTGCCTTGGTAAGGCCCTCCACGCGCAACACTTCGTCGCCCTTTTCGGCCTCGTTTTTGTGAAAGTAGTCCTCCACAACTCGACCGATCATGAGCCGGATAATGTCGTCTAGCTTTGCTTCTTTAGTCACCAATTCGCCGGAGTTCTTGCCGTCCCGGAGCACGGTGATTCGATCAGAGATCTCGAAGACCTCATCCATCTTGTGGGTGATGTAGATGATCGCAACCCCGCGCGCCTTGAGTCGCCGGATGTTGTCGAACAGGATGTCTTTCTCTGTTTCGGTCAGTGAAGAGGTCGGCTCGTCAAAGATGATCACTTTTGTACCCTGGGATAGGGCGCGGGCGATCTCGACCATCTGCTGCCGTGAAATGGACAGGTTTCCCACCAATTCTTCCGAGTCGACATCAACGCCAAGCTCGCTCAGGATTTCCGTCGAACGTGCGTTCAGTGTCTTCCAGTCAATCAGTCCGCGGCGCGTCCTCGGCAAGTTTCCCAGAAAGATATTCTCTGCTACCGTCAATCCCTGAACGAGCGAGAGCTCCTGGTAGATCGTCACGAGACCGCGCGCTTTCGCCTCTTGGGAGTTACGAAACTCCACCTCTTCACCGTCGAGTCGGATATATTCGGTACTGGGATTCGGGTCATGGATACCCGAAAGGATCTTGGTCAGCGTCGATTTGCCGGCGCCGTTCTCTCCTACGAGACACAGAACCTCACCGCGATGCAGGGTCAAATCCACCCGGTCGAGCGCCCGCACTCCCGGGAAGAACTTCGATACCTGCTTGACCTCAAGGATCAGGTCTTCGCTCATTGTAGTCGTGTCACTCATGTCCTCATCATCCCTTCTGCATGATCTATGTCGCGTAGGATAGAACCCACCCCTGCAACGCAGGGGTAGACCCAAGTTCCAAAGAACTCTTAGAAATTCGGACGCTCGTACTCGTCCATGTTCGCCTGGGTGACGATCGGAGTCTCAAAGTAGTTCCAGAACTCCACCTCTTCCCCGTTGGCAATCGCTACCGCCATCTCGACTGCGTTGATCGCATCCTCTGCCGGTGACTGGTAGTTGGAGGAGTAGATCAGACCTTCCGCCATAGCGTCATACCCTTCTCCGAACATACAGGCACTGGTCATTACGATGTCGCCGGCGACACCCGCTTCGCGCATCGCATTGAGGGCACCAATACCGACGTTGTCATCAGCTACGTACACACCGTCGATTTCGTCGCCGAAACGTACGAGCAGGTTCTCCATGACTTCCGTCGCCTTGGCACGGTTCCAGTCGGTGGGCTCGGTGGCAATGATCTCGATGCCGGGCACATTCTCTTCGATGTAGTCATGGAATCCACCGGAGCGGTTGGTTGCCGTTACATAACCGGGAAGACCCATTAAGTCGACAACCTTGCCTTGTCCGTTCAGCGCTTCTTCCATCGCGATAGCGCCGTTGGTACCCTGTTGATACGTGTTCGGTCCGGCAAATCCTTCAACGAACTCGTAGCCTTCCTCTGCGATCAGCGAGTTTACGATAATCACCGGAATGCCGGCCTCAAAGGCGCGGCGCGCGCCGGGAACCAGCGCGTCACCGTTGACGGGCCAGATCGCGATCACATCCACTTGCTGCTGGATCAGATCCTCAACTTGGCTCAGCTGCAGCGCAACGTCGCCACCGGCGTCTAACTGCACAGTCTCCACACCATCCATAGCCGCAACCGTTTCGCGCCAAACGCGATCATGGGTGGTCTGATAGCTGTCAATACCAACATTGTTGGCGGTGTGTCCGATGACGATCGTACCATCGTCAGCAGCGGCGGAGTCCATTCCACCTTCCTGCTGTCCTCCTGCAAAGACAACACCCACCAGGGCTACCATCAAAATCACGGTCGTAAGCAGAGCAGTAATCTTTCGCATGCCTACACTCCTTTTGTTAGCCGCGGCATTCCATTTCTCAGGCATGCCGCAGCCGTTTTTTCAGGATATCAACGATATCCGTTTCAACCAGACGGTTGTTTTCTCTTTGTCTTGAGACTCGAGTCAATGTAGACCACGAGTATCAGGACCAGGCCGGTGAGGAGCAGATTGTAATAGCTCTGCACGTTGAAAAGATTCAGCACGTTGTAAAGCACACCCAGCGTCAAAAGCCCTCCGAGAGTGCGAGTGACACTGCCTGATCCACCGGTGAGACTCGTCCCGCCGAGAACGACTGTGGCGATCGTCATCAGGTTGGTATCGGGCCATCCCAGTCCGGGGGTGGCAGCATTGAGGCGCGCCGCCAGGAGGACGCCGCCGATAGCGGCGGTAGTTCCGCAGAGCACGAAGTTCAGAAATACCGTGCGGTCAACGGGAATACCGGCGTTCTCGGCAGCCTCAACATTGCCGCCGATCGCGTAGGTTCGGCGTCCATGCGCTGTCCGTCTCAGACCAAACTCGGCGATGATCGCGAACGCGAGCATGATCAGGAACAGAGTTGGCACTCCCAGAATCCGGCTTGCGCCGAAGTCGAAGAAGTCATAATTCTGTCCAACTAGGGCGTTCTCGCCGGTATAGATATAGATCAGTCCGCGCACACCTATGAACGACCCCAGCGTGACAACGAACGCATTGACCTTGGCTTTGGCAACAAAGAATCCGTTGATTGCGCCGATTCCGGCGCCGGCGGCGATTGCGATAATCACCGCGACCGGGATCGAGAGCGGCTGAAGGCCGATCGCCAGCGCCGCTGTAAAACCCATCACCGTACCGACGGAGAGATCGAAATAGCCGTTGATCATGAGGTACGTCATCCCGATAGCGAGCATGCCGTTCACGGCTGATTGCACCAGGATGTTCAGCAGGTTGCCGACCGCGAGAAAGTCGGGACGGAACAGGCTGGTAATGACGACGATTCCCAGAAGAATCACCCAAATCGGCTGTCGGCGGAACAAACTCAGTACTCGCTTCATGCCAGTAGCTTCCCTCTCCTGGACGCCACGTCCAGCCAGACCACGCCGACGACGATGACCCACTGAGCTACCCACTGAAAGTAGTAAGGAAGACCCAGGAGGAGAAAACCGTTGCGCAGTATTCCGATAATCAGTATTCCGATGAACGCTTTGAAGATGTTGCCTTCACCGCCTTGCAGACTCGTTCCACCCAGAATGACACCGGCGATCACCTCAAACTCGTATCCCTGGCCGAGGTAATTCTGGGCCGCCATCAAGCGCGACCCGAGCATGATGCCGGCCAGCGCGGTGAGGCCACCGGAGATGATGAACGTCATCATAATGATGTTTCCGTCACGGATGCCGGAAAAACGGCTGGCAACCGCGTTGCCTCCCACGGAAATCACATGTCGGCCAAACACCGTACGGGTGAGAATGAACGAAAACAGTAAAATGAGAGCAGCCAGAATAATCACCGGCATCGGTATACCAAACACGAAGCCCCGCCCGATGAAACCGAACCACGTTTCCTCGGGTGCCACAATCCGACTGTACCGCCCACCGGTGTATATCAAGGTCAGTGCCTGAAGGCCGGCCAGAAAACCGAGCGTTATGATCAGGGAATTGAGCCGCAATTTGCCGACCAGGATCCCCGCTATCGCACCGGAGCCAAGCCCCACAAGCAACGTAACGAGCATCGCCGGTATTGGCCCGATGACGTCGTGTAGCGAAATCACTATCACCGCCGTTAGCGATGTCAGCGACCCAACTGAAAGATCAAAGTTTCCGGCCACAATCACCAGCGTCATGCCGATCGCGATGGTACCGAGAATCGATACCTGACGGAGTATCAGCATGATATTGGTGACGCTGAGAAACCGGTCCGAGGCGATTGCGAAGAACGCCACAACGACCACGAAGGCGACGATCAGCCCCTGCCGCTCAAAGAATGAGCGCAGGGGTGACCCTACCGATGAGCCGGATGCCGTCACCGTGTCTGTTCCGGAGCTAGTTTCGTGTGATGCCTTCACGTTCACAGCAGTTCCATCCTTTCCTTCATGCTCGTCACGACACTTCCTTCTGCAAGATCACGTGAAGTCGAGCCCGCCGTTGACATTGATCAGCTGACCAGTGATGTATTCGCCGGAGGGAGTCGCGAGCCACATAATTGCACCGGCCATATCTTTCCCGTAGCCGTAGCGGTGCAGCGGAATCTCGGCAAGTTCCTTCTCTTTCATCTCATCAAAGGTGATTCCAAGTTCCTTGGCGTCCGCCTCAACGAAGCCCCAGTGCATTTCCGATGCAGCGAGCCCCGGGCAAAGTGCGTTCACGTTAACGTTGTACTCGGCGAGTTCCAGTGCTAGCGACTGGGTCATCGTATGAACCGCGCCTTTGGACGCGCCGTAGGTTGCCGACTGCGGATGTCCAACCTTACCGAAGAAGGAACCGGTATTGGTGATTGTTCCGAAACCTTGTTTTTTCATCTGAAGTGCCGCGTACTTACATCCGAAAAAGATGCCCTTGAAGTTGACGGCGAGAACGCGGTCAATCTGGCTTTCTTCGGTTTCCCACACGTTTCCCGTGTGCATGTGCATCCCCGCGTTGTTGGCCATGATGTCCAACTTGCCAAAGGTGTCGACCGCCTTCTGTACAAGCGCCTTCACAGCTTGCTCGTCGGAGACATCCAGCTGCACGGCGATCGCCTCGGAGGAAGGAAACTTCTCCTTGATCTCTTTTGCGGTATCCTGAACCAGGTCAAGAATGTCGGCGAGAACAACTTTGCAGCCTTCCTGGGCGAGCGTCTCAGCGATTCCTCTTCCGATCCCACGGGCGGAACCAGTCACAATCGCAACTTTACCGGTTACATCACGAAAATCAGTCATAGCATGCTCCTGTACGCATAAGGTTTATTGGTCTTACCTTTTACCTATTGAAGCACAGGTCTGGGGACCTGTCAAAAACTTTTTGAACGGATCGACGGATTTCCGCACACGGACCACGGTTTGTAGAATATGATCGCAAAAATGAAAACAGCGGCACCGTCCGGACGAATACACGCGATCATTTTCACGGCCCTGGCCGCGATACTCTGGAGCACCGGCGGATTGGCATTTCGAATCGCCGCCTCTGATGCCTTGACGATGTTGTTCTGGCGCTCCGCGATCAACACGGTTGTGTTGCTTGCCGGAAGCATAGTCCTCATGCGCGGTCGCCTGAGAGCGGCGTACCGAACGGCGCTCACCACTGGCATACCGGTAAGTGTGTTTCTTGCGTTGGCGCTGATCCTCTACGTGCTTTCGATCGCCAATACGACCGTCGCCGATAGCCTCACGGTACAGGCGGCGGGACCGCTGTTCATTGTCGTCCTGGGCTGGGTGGTTCTCCGTGAACCGGTTCGGTGGGTCACGTGTGGTGCGCTGGTGGCCGTAACGATCGGAATCCTCCTCATTCTTATTCCATCGATTGAACGGGGCGGATTACAGGGGAACGTCTTCGGCATCGCCAAGGCGGCGGCGTTCGCCGCCGCGGCGATAGCTATACGGCGGCGTCGCAGTGTGGATACCCTCCCGTCGGTGGTATTTGCTGCGGCGCTGGCAACTGTCGTAGCGGCGCTGCTTGCTCCCTCGATCCGTGTCTCATGGCGGAGTTTTCTTGCACTTGCATACCTCGGAGTGTTTCAGACCGGCCTGGGATACCTGCTCTTCGCGACCTACTCCGGCCGAATTCCTTCCTCGCTGAGCGGGCTCCTGGTCCTCCTGGAATCGGTCCTCGGACCGATCTGGGTCTGGTTGTTTCTCGGAGAGGTACCGGCGACACTCACGATCGTCGGGGCCGGCGTGATTATTTCGACCCTGGCTGTTCATACGCTGGTATACCCAACACGCGGGACAGGGACAAAAAGACCCCGGAACCTGACAATCCCGGAACGCGACTTGACTGAACGCGACTTGACAGAACGCGGCATTGTGGATAAGAAGGCTCAAGTTGCACTCAAATGGCGAATCAGGAGAAAAGATGAGGGACGAAACGGGCGTTCGCCCGCAGGCCAATAGTGATTATGCCCACCTAAAAGAAGATACCCTCTGCGCCGTACCACTTCATAGCCTGGACGAGAAAAGATGAGCGGCGAGCTGGATCTGGGTCTCATGCAACTGGTTCTCCTGGTACTCGCTGGTGTCGTCGGGGGATTCATCAACACTCTCGCAGGAGGGGGCTCGTTGTTGACGATTCCGGCACTTCTATTCCTGGGAGTTCCGGCACAGGTCGCGAATGGAACAAACCGCGTCGCGATTCTGTTACAAACCGCCGTCTCCAGTTGGCGGTTCCACAAGAAGGGTGTTATCGACCATCGACAAGCGGTGAGAATCCTCATTCCCGGTTTGCTGGGAGCGATTCTTGGCGCTCTAATCGCTGTGGAGATTCCACCCGAAGTCTTCGACTACGCGCTTGGGACGGTTCTCATTCTGGTTCTTGTGACCCTTTTCATACCGCGATCGTTTCTTGAAAAGGTTTCCACGCAGTCGATGCCCGAATGGCTACGACTACTGCTTTTCTTTGCCATTGGTCTCTATGGTGGCTTTATTCAGGCAGGGGTAGGATTCCTGTTGATCTCGGGAATAGTCGTCACGCTGGGTCTCGATCTGGTTAAGACAAATGCTCTGAAAGTGCTGGTAATTCTATTTCAAACGATCGTCGCGCTGATCGTGTTCAGCCTATATGGATCGGTCATCTGGATCGCAGGTCTTCTGTTGGCGGTAGGTACGACAACCGGTGCGTGGATTGGCGTTCATTTTGCGGTTACTCGAGGAGCGAAAGCCGTACGCTGGATCGTGGTTATTGCGGCTGTAGTATCGGCACTCCGGCTATTCGGCGTGATATAGCTCACGCGGCCGCCTGCGATCTGCCGTAGTGTCGAGAATCGTGTTGCACATGAGATAGTAAATCCCCACGCGAAAATAGTTTAGTCCGCGCCTGGTCGTGTGCCGCGCCTATCTCGCTCCAGGAGCGAGAGATAGCCCCTGATTTGTAACACGCTTCTATATACAGCCCCTATTTACCCAGGCAGAAGCCGCCGAAGACGGCGTCCAGGATGTCCTCGGAGGTGACCTCGCCGGTGATTTCGCCCAGGGCGTTAATCGCCTCCTGCAGATCGAGACTGACTGCGTCCACCGGGTAGCCGGCGGCCAGGCCGGCCTCAACCTCCCCCAGCGCGGCGGTAGCGCGCTCCAGAAGGTTCTTCTGGCGCAGGGAGTCGATTACCGGGCTCCCCTCGCGGTAACTGCGCTCCGGGGTGAGCTCGCCGATGATGTGGGAGATGAGCTGGTCCATGCCGCGCAGGGTTTGGGCACTTAGAGGGAATGCGCTCACTTGGAGTGCGCCAAGTGCGCCAAGTGCAGGCACACGATTAGGGAGCGCATGACTATCAAGTGCCGCCTCCGGCACCGGCACCGGCCGCGATTCGGGCTGGTCGATCTTGTTCCACGCCACCACCAGCCGCTCCCGGTTGGCGTCGATCACGGCGGTGTCCTCTGCGGTGAGCCCCACGGTGCTGTCTACCACGTAGATCACGAGATCGGCGCCCTCCAGAACGCTCCGCGTTCGACGTATACCTTCTCCCTCGATCGACTCCTCGGTGGTGCGCAGGCCGGCGGTGTCATAGAGGTGAATCGGAATGCCGTCGAGATCGAGGTGACTTTCGATGTAGTCGCGGGTGGTGCCGTGCGTCTCGCTGACGATGGAGCGGTCCTCCTTGAGAAAGGCGTTGAACAGGCTGGACTTGCCGGCGTTGGTGCGGCCCGCCAGCGCCACTCGGGCACCCTCCTGGTAGAGCCGGCCGGTACGGTAGGTGTCGGCGAGCTCCTGTAACCGCGTGCGGGCGGTGGCGATCCTCTTGGGGGGGATGATGATTTCACCGGTGTCCTCCTCGGGGTAGTCAAGCTGGACGGTCACTGCCGCCATGATCTGCACCAGGTCCTGCTTGGATTCCTCGATGGCAGCTTCGATGCTCCCACCCAAGCGGGCCAGCGCCATTTCATGACTGGTTGCGGTCTGCGCCTGAACGATCTCGTGCACCGCCTCCGCCCGGGTAAGGTCTACTTTGCCCGCCATAAAGGCGCGCAACGTGAACTCTCCCGGCTCCGCCGGACGGAACCCGTTGCGGTACAGCACCGAGAGGATTCGCCGGATTCCCGGGGGGCTGCCGTGACAGAAGATCTCTACACTGTCCTCGCCGGTGTAGCTGTGGGGGGCGCGAAAGATGCCGAGCATCACCTCGTCCAGAACCTGGTCAGCTTCCGGATCCAGCAGGAGCACGCGCTTCATGCGGCCGCCGGCACTCTCCCGCACCGATTCCGGGTTGTCACACAGGGCGGCTACCGCCTCCACGCTGCCGGGGCCGCTGGTGCGAATCACGGCCAGGGCGGAGACCCCATAGGGGGTGGCTAGAGCTGCGATCAGATCTGTTTCCATCGTGTAGAGAGGCTATCGTCCGGTGCGCTACAATGGCAAGCATCATGGATCTGCTCATTTTTGGACATCGGGGATATGCGGCGCGACGCATCGAAAACACGATTTCCGCATTTGAACTCGCTGGAGAGACGGCGGGGATCGCTGGGGTAGAACTGGACGTACAGATCGCCCGGGAAGGGGAGGTGGTGGTGGCCCACGACGGGGACCTGCAACGTCTGGCGGACGATCCCCGAAGGATTGTGGAGGTCCCCAGTACGGAACTGGCCACGATTCCGCTGTACGGCATCGACCGATATGGGCAGGAGCTCACCACGGTGGGCGTCCCCACCCTGAACGCGGTTATCGATAGCCTGCCGGCGTGGATGAAAATCGACATCGAACTGAAGTCCTATGACGACACCCCACCGGATGCACCGGAACGGGTGGCGCGGCTCTTGGCGGACCGGGGGGGAGCTCAGCCTGCAGACCTCGGGGGCACCGGGCCCCGGGGGGGACTCCCGTTGGCGGAACGAGAGGGGGCCAAGCCTGCCGGCCGGGGCGACGCCGGGCCCCGGGGGGAGCTCCCGTTGGCGGAACGAGAGGGGGCCAAGCCTGATGGAAGGGGGGGCACCGGGCCTCGGGCGGAGCTCCCGTTGGCGGAGCGGGTACTCGTCTCCTCCTTTGATCCGCGCCTGATACGCCGCTTTCGGCGGGAAATGCTGAGGCTGCAGCGTGCGGGGGCGATGGCTGCGGCGAAGTCCACCGCAATGCCTGCGGCGCCCCCGGCCGCGTCATCCTTCGCCCCCCCCGCCGCGCCCATTCCCACGGCGGTAATCTACTCAGAGGACCAGGAGGTACCGTGGTTCCTGCGGGCGGGGCTGGGAGTACTGCTCACCGGAAGCGAGATTGCTAAGCCCAGCTGGCGCACGGCTCTTGGCGGTGAGCGTTCGGAATTGCGGGGTCGAAAGCATCCGCAGGAACGAGGGGCGCACCCAGATAGCCGGCGGCGGGTTGACCGCCGCCATCGCCCCGCCGGCTGGTCACGGGCGCCGCAGTACGTATGGACGGTCAACGACGAAGATGTGCTCCGCCGGCTGATGGAGCGGGGAGTTACCGGCGTGATTGGTGACGATCCTGGAGAACTGGTGGCGTGGGCTACGGCAATCGCGGAACGATCTGTCGTACGAGACGTCGACCGGCAGCCTGGAACGCGGTCCGAATAGCGGAGCGGGCGTCACTGCCGGAGATGCGCTCCTGAAAGGAGACGCGTGCCAACACTTCATCACGGCGCAGATCAAACGCCCCGGCCTCCACCTCTACCACCACGGTGAAGCCGTCTTCCTCACTGAACTCGAGAATGTGGGCGTCTCCCACTATCACCCGCTCCGTGCGGGAGAGCACGTCGAAGGGAAGGAGATCGTAGAGGTCCGCCACGGAGATCGATTCCGCCTCCGCCAGCCGTCGGCGCGCCGAGCTGGAAAGCTCTACTTCCCGTATCCGAAAATCGGTATCCATAAACTCCTGCGTCATGCCGCGCATCGTGTCGGCTGACTCGATGGGATTGCCTGCGATGTCCCGATCCAGCACGATCATCGCGGTGGGTATAGACGATGCCCGCGAAGTGACCTGTACCGCGGCCCGTACGCGCAACCGTTCAGCGATCGACGCCAGGAGATCTCGCGCTTCGGCGCTCTCGAGCTGCGCCTCCCACCGCTCGGCCAGTTCCTCCAGCCATAGCGGTTCCACATCAATTCTGGTCGTCCCAGCTAAGGCTGGAGTGGCCACCGGAATCCGCGCAGTTCCGTCTTGGTCGGTAGCAACCTGGGTCTGGGAGGTCGTTCGTTGCCCATCTACCAGCGGCCCGCGAATCTCCACTCGCAGGGGCACATCATTGAGCGGCTCACCACCGTCCTCACTCCGTGCACTAACCGTGAAGCCGTCGGAAAGGGATTCTCCCAAGGCAACGGTTCGCCGCCGCGGCTCCACCGTAATACTCACCTCTTCGGCCCGGCGGCGAATCTCTTCGAGCCTCTCGCGCCGTTCTGTGCCGGCTTCGGGAACCGACTCAGCCAGTAACGCCCGCACCGCCGCCAAGGGGGATGTTGCTTCCGCGTCCTGCGGGGACCGCTCAACCGACTCCAGACTGCGCTCACTGGGCGTGCCCAGCGTCGCCGCTTCGTAGATCTCGGTGAGATCGCGATTTCTCTCCTCCGGGAGATACTCATACAGCAGGTACTGTTCTGTTCCACCCTCCATGTCACGCCGCCGGAAGCGATCGGCGGGCTCCGCGGTCTCTAATCGGCGCTTCGCCTGTGCCTCTACGGTTTCACCGACCTCCCGGGTCACGACGATTCCCTGCGCCTCCAGATCCCTCAACAGAATCTGAGAAATTTGGGCGGCGGCATCGTCCCGCGCTCGTTGGCGCGCCTGGTCTTCATCATCGCCGCGCCCGTACGCCACAAACTGGCGCTCGGAGTGGGCGTCACTGGAATCGATCCACGGTGGCGGGGGTTCCGTCGGTGTCACGCATCCGAAAAACACCACTACCGCGAGAGCTACGATTAATGATCTAAAACACGATCGGTCGTCAACGGTTTTCATCTAAGTGTCGCCATTATAGACAATTCTGATAGTTCCCGTAAGGGGATCAACGGTGTATTGGTGGTGGAGCAGACGTGCGTATCGGGCCAGGTACGCGGCAAGCCGAGACGGTATCTCGAAGATCGGCAAGAACCCCTCAGCCTCTTCCGACCGCGCGCTTTCAACATGATACGGCAGGCCGCTTCGCTCAACCTCCGCGAGCCACGCATCGTCCAAAAACGCGAGCGCCTGATCGTAGACCTCCGGCGGAATCGCCCTGAGGGAGCGCAGCAAGGCATCGGAGGAGGAAACCTGACTGAGCCGATAGGGTCCGTGGATCACCGTATCGGCGACGAGTCGCTTTCCCGGTCCGGTACGATAGGTGAGCTGCAGCACACCACGGCTGTAGGAGTGCTCCTTGGAGGGAATACTCTCGCCGGAGATCCCCACTTCGAGCACCGCCACGGGCGCGCCGGCACCTGCCGGGATCACCGATAGCCCAGGGGAGATTCCCGCAGCGCTAAGACCGGTACTCACATAGCGCACCGCGGCAGCCGCGCCGTCTAAGGACCGATCCACGGAGAAATCGGCCCCGAGCGGTGCGGCAGAGCGCGTTCCGTAGTACTCCGCAATCCGCGCCATCTGCCCGGGGTTTGCCCGTTGTGGTGGCGGGGGAATCACAGGAAGCGGGCGCTTCGCCGGAGGCGACGGTAGCGCGGGCAGCGATTCGGCAATCTGTGGTAGGTCTCCGGTGCGCTGGGATTCCTCTGAGCCCGGCTGAGATGTGCCCTCCCTTTCAGGGCGATCACCGGATTCGTTATCCTCGGACGGGGGCTCATCTACGGGGGACGGGGGCTCATCTACGGGGAATTCTGGCGGTTGCGCGTGTCGAGAAGGGGGTGTCTCGGGGGCCGGCTCTGGATCACCGCTTGCATCGCGGGAAATATCTCCATCGGGGGAAGACGATGGAGGTGGGGACATGCAGCCTGCCAGCACAAGGAACAAGCCCGTGAGCAGTATGGGAAGGAGGCTCTTCCTTATCGAGCCCACCGTCCGACCCACACAGGAAGATTCGCATCCAGGACCGCCGGGGAAACGGCTATCTCGGCCGGCGCCACCGATTCCGGTAGATTCAATCTAAGGAATGCTCCCTGCCCGTCTTGTTGAGTTTGGAGTTGCACCGTTTCTTCAGAATTATCCATGGAAACACTCCGCCCAATCTGAATCCGAAAGGCCGGTAGAAGCTCAGGGTCGCCGGGTATCCGCACCTGATCTCTTTGGGCTTCCGCAGCGCGCTCATCGATGACTTCCAAGGCGGTGCCTCGTCGGCTCAGAACAATGGACCGCCCGGAACCATCGGCGTCCTCTGGGCGCAGACTAATCCCCCCGCCGTCGGGAAGTAGAACTCTCATCATTGGAGCATCATCGATAGGTGTCGAGATCGAGCTCTTGGGCTCGGGATACTCGGCTCTGGGCATCGCGGCCTCCGTCCAATCTGAGGGAACGGAAAGGGCCCACTCCAGACTGCCGGTCTTCATAGGCTCCAGGAGTCGCTCCGTTCCGCGACGAACGAAATGCCCTCGTAGCGTACTCATCCTTTGCGCCGTGACCGTGATGCGATCAACAAAGACCTCAATATCGTCGCCGCCCTGGATCATAACCCGAATACGCTCGTCGCTCCGACCGAGGTCGATAAGTCGCCCCGCTGGACCGTCCTCAAACAGAGGCTCCAGATAGGTAGATCCGTCACGATTATGTGACAGAAAACGGAATGTGGTTAGCTCGTACTGATCCGGCATCCTTCCAAGCGGGATTGGCGCGCCACCGGCGGGGCGTCCAACGAGCATGCCGTTATCGACCACGAACGGCAGGGCAGGTGTGCGGCCGTCGGACCCACCAAAGGAGATCACCGACTCATCATGGAATGAGGTGGTGGCTCCGGCTGAAGAAATGCGCACAGCCATGATGTGCACCGAGTCGGGGTCATCCGATACGGGAAGGGGCGCCGAAATCATCCCATCCGATCCAGTCCGCACACCCAACGCACCGGACACCATATCAAGATACGCCTCCCCGGTGATGGTTGCTTCCACTGAATCGGTAGTGTCCGCATCCCATGCCTGCCGCGTTCCGTCGAAGGAGAAGTAACGTACCGCCCGGCCTTCGAACTGCTGAATAAACGCGGGAGAGCTCGGGAGTAATTCCGCACCCACAACGACGTCGGTACTCGCGGTGATCGGTGTATTCCCATCGATCTCCACGCCTTCTTCCACTCCCCACGGATAGACTTCTAGCTTGACCTCGTACGCCCCTTTGCTCCGGTCCCCTCCGTCAAGAATCGCGCGGTCAAAGCCATCTTCAAGATATCCTTCTGTCGCAACTTCACCGTCAAAGATCCATCGCAAATAGGGCCGGGTGGTCCCAGAATACTCGAGATCCACCATGGCCAGGGCCTGCATTTCACGACGGATAGTAGACGGGTGAATCGTTATGCGTTCAATGTCGGGCGGGTCCGAAGCGATAAATATCTGTCGTCGGTCGGAGAGCAGTAACTCGTTGTTGATCCACGCCTCGGTGACTAAGACGTACACGCCATCTCGCGGCGCATTTGTCGTGCGTTGCCGCCGTTGGAATCGATCCGTAAACCGAACTGCATCTTCTTCACCCTGGGGATCGTCTTCACCCAGCAGCGGCTCATCACTCGAGCTCTGTGGGGGATTGTCCGCCTCCGAGATCTCACGATCCTCGGGCACTCGCTGGTTGCCTTCATTTTCAAGCTGCTCGGTCTCTTCGGTCTCGTCGGTCTCTTCAAGCTCTTCAGTCTCTTCGGGCTCTTCGGTCTCCTCGGTCTCCTCGGTCTCTTCGGTCTCCTCGGGCTCTTCGGTCTCCTCGGTCTCCTCGGGCTCTTCAGGCTCTTCAGGCTCTTCGAAAGTCCTCTCTTCGTTCAACGCGGGCTCGTCTTCGGCCAAGCGGTCTTCAGTCTCCCCCCAGAATGACTGCTCTTGATCCTGTGAGTCCGAAAAGGCGAATGACCTAATGCGCGGTTCCGCGAGTTCAGTACGATCAAACTCTACCGATTCATGCACTCTTCCCGTAGGATCCTGCAGCTCCACTCGCATACGAGTTGCCCGGGAAGATTCATCTGAGGGATATCTAATCTGAACGTCCAAAGAATCGTCGGCTCGAATTACGGAGCCCGCATCCAAAATGGACAGCGTAACTTCATTCCGGTCATCCATCGAGGAAAAGAGATCGACACTTTCGCTACAGGCAGCGAGAAACAGGACTCCCGACACAAGAATCCCGACGCGCCACCACCCCGACGCCTTCATATAGCTAATATACTACGGGATTGGGGCTACGCCCATGGGGATTTTCCGTGGCGTCGCAGC
>CAYQRW010000001.1:0-43148 GCA_964419735.1 uncultured Spirochaeta sp. | reverse complement strand
ACCCTGGTTCTGATAAACAGTTGCTGCTCATAGAGTTATAACCGGACAGCCGTGAAATCACATATGGAACTTTGAACCCCACGTGGAGAGAACCGACACCACTGGAGGGATAAATGGTTTCTGCTGTACGATGGCTCCCGATATGAGCTGCAAAATCGAGAACGAATTAAGTGTGATCGGGTTCCGGACGCCAAAAGAGCGGGAACAGTTTGTTCTGGAAGCCGCGCGGTTTCGCACCGGAGGATACGGTGACGATGTCGTTCATTTCAGTTTTGACGAGCTTTTGAAGGGGCGCCCTCACAAACCGTCCAGGATCGTCTCGGTGGAAGAACAGTTCCAGCCGGAACCAAAACGATTCCGGTTTCAAGCAAGCACGGATATCGGTGACGCACCCAACGCGGGTACGTTGAGCCTGGGCTACCGCTTTTTCTCGCTTGAACGGCCGGCGATCGACGAAGTACGCGCACTTTCCAGTACCCATCCGGCGCTTGTGTTCATTCTCTACACCGTGCCAGGAAAGCTCACAGAATATCGGTTGATCGCCCTGCGCGGCGGAGAGATCCTGCATGAGGAATCGCTGCAGTACGATGAAACGGACGATCCGTTTACGATGATGGCGTATTTCTCTGCAGATCAGCCGTGGTGGAAACGGCACGATGTCCATTCAGCCATTTCAAACCAGCGAGAGGCGATCCAGTGAGTTTTGCGGGCTATAACACATTACGGATCACCGGTTTTCCAGATCCGGAAACGCGGCAGGCGTTTATGGACGCCTTATCGGGCGGCGACTACGCGTTTTCACTGAAAGAGATCCTTCCGCTGTCGGACACCGATTCCGTGAGTGAGCGCTGGGGCGCGGTTATTTACAATGATGCCGACCCTGACGACGAGTTCGGATATCGGAACGAAGTAGAGCTATTCACTCTCGGAGATGCATCGGAAACCGCGGGGGGTAGCGACCAAGAATATGGAGTGCTTTTTCAATTCAGAACCCACAACGGATTCCCCTTTGAAGGCATCCAGAACATCTCGGCGCTGTATCCCGGTTTGGTGTTTGCACTCCACTTTGGAAACGACTACGGCCTCGAAGGTCTTGACGTCTATCGGGACGGCCAAACCGTATACAGCAACGGTTTCTCCATCGATTCAGACTCGTCGTCGCTGCTACAGCGGATGATATACGCCCACGCGTGGCACGGATACTGGTGGGAGAACCCGGATGTCGATTTTACGGACCTGCTTCGACTGGGATTTCCGGAGAGTTACCAGCAGCACGAAGAAGACGGGCACGACGCGGATGCAGGTACTGCCGATGAGGATTTCCCATTCTGATTCATCGATCCATCACCTCCAAGGTTCGGAAGGACGGCCCTCCCGAAAAATATGGAACCGGTCCGTTGTTAAAGTCACGGAAAGTCTTACTCTCGTAGACGACCCTCCCACACCCACTGTCAGACAAAACTGTCCGATAGCGCGCGTAAGCGGGGCGGACTAAGTGTACTGTCAGATGAAGTGTGAGATGGGTTTTTGTGAACGGGTCCAGCTCAGGCGGCTGTGGAGTTTTTGTGCCGAAGCTCGGTAACTGATATTCTCACCAGATTGCGTTCTGTGTACCGATTGGAGGGCATAGTCCCCCGGTTGGCAGATAGCGCCGGACCCCTACCCTACACAGATACGCTCCACAGATCTCTGCGAATTTTCAGATTCAACGAGATAGAACTTGGTATGGAAAACCCATGGCTGGCGATAAACGCGGCTAACCAATCGTCGGTTACCCGCCATGTCTATTCCACTGTACACACCACCTTGTAACTGCCGCAGGTTGAGCCATATTTCGTTTTCTCCTTCATGGTTCGTGGCAATAGCACTGAATACTGAACCCGATCCCTTCACTGCCTCTGCCAAGGGACTTGGCTATAGGTTGGGAGGTCATGACCGATCTCGCGGCCCTACCCAGCCGGTGGCGCCGTAGACTCTCGCACGACAAGCTCAGGAGTGATCTGGTAGGAATCTTTGCGATTGCGGGTAACGTCGGCATGAAGCAGCTCGAAGGCTCGACGTCCTACATCGTGATACGGAACATGGACTGAAGTGAGCCGCGGGTGTGTGAGCGACGTGACATATGAATCGTCTATGCCCACCACCGAGACATCTACCGGAACCCTCAACCCAGCGTTCCGGAAATGGTTCATGGCACCGATTGCCATGAGATCATTGGTGCAAACCACTGCGGTGGCGCCGTGATCCCCGGCAAGAAACTCCGCCGCCAGGCGCTCACCGTCGGTGATGTCGGTGTTTGAAACTTCGGAGGGAGAGAGAACCGGAGCCGAAGGGAGGCCCCTGGAGGCACAGACCGCACGAAACGCGTCAATCCGCGCATCGTACCGCTCGGCCTCCGTCAGACCGCTGAGGTAAGCGACATTTCGATGCCCTAAGTCGAGGAGATGCTGTATCGCCAACTCCATGGCTCGATTATAATCGGTCTCCACAGAAGAAACTGTCTGAGTTCCCAGATTTGTCCGCCCGAAAATTACGATCTTGATATCGGATTCCAGAAGCCGCTCCAACTCTTTCGGGTCATATTTGTGGGGCAAGGCCTCAATGAAAATGCCGTCGATACTTCGGGAGATGAAATTCTCGATGTAGTCATCGACTCGCGTATTTCCCGTGCAGATATTTACGAAGTACCCCGCCTCGATTGCGTTGTTCTCGAACCCCAAAATGAGGTCGCTGTAAATCGGGTTGGAGATGTTGTTAATTACGATCGCCAACTGGCTGGTTCGCTTCGTTGCCAGGCTGCGCGCCACCAAGTCCGGACGATAGTTGAGCTTCTCAACCGCCTCTCGGACCCGTTCCGCCGTCTTCTCCGGAACCTTATGCTGGTCGTTCATGACATACGAGACGGTGGCCACGGAAACCCCTGCCAGTTCCGCCACGTCTTTTCGAGTTGCCCGGCGACCACCGCGCCCCACCGTTTCATGTATCTCTGACACTCCGCTATTCCTTTCCGGCCTCAAGTGCCGTCTGGATATCATCTAACAAAAACTCCGCCTCCTCCAGCCCCACGGAGAAACGCACGAGATCCGGGGGAATGTCCGAACGCGCTAACCATTCCGCGTCGTGGATCGATGCAGGGTGGACCACGAGACTCTCAAATCCACCCCAACTGGGTCCCGGCTGGAACACTGTGAGACGCTTCAGGAAGGCCGGGATATCGACGCGGTTGAGGTCCAGGCGTACGGCAAATAGCCCCGAGCTTCCGCTCAAGGTAGTCGATCTGTCTTCCGCCAATGCCGGATGAAGCACCTCTACTACCCGCGGATCATCTGCGAGTTCTTGGGCGATGCGAAATGCCGAAGCTTCATGGGCACGCATTCGAATTGGGAGCGTCCGCAAGCCCCGAGTCAGAAGCCACGCGGCAAACGGATCGAGACTACCGCCTATCAGGCCACGTTCTGTGCTCTGAATCGACGCGACCCGACTGGCGGAGGTAGCAATGACTCCCGCCACCACATCACTGTGGCCTGAGAGGTATTTGCTTGCAGAATGGCACACAATATCGATGCCGTGGTCAGCGGGACGCTGGAAGATCGGTGTAGCCCAGGAATTATCCAGCAAAGTAGCAATACCCTCTTGCCGAGCGAGCTGCGCAATAGCGGCGACGTCCGGAGTGCGAAAGGTGAACGTTGTGGGACTCTCCAATATGATTAGACGCGTTTCCGGGCGGAGCGCCTGCTGAAACTCTGAGAGTGTCTCACCACGGACAAATGTCGTGGTGACTCCGAATCGTGGTAGAAACGTTTCCAGAAGTTGCCGCGTGCCCCCGTACAACGAGCGAAGTGCCACCACGTGATCTCCGGCGGCCACGCAAGACAAAACCGCCGCCGAAATCGCGGCCATGCCGGAGGCGAAACACAACGCCGCCTCTGTGTGCTCTAAAGCGGCCATCTTGCGTTCCACCACAGTTACGGTGGGATTGGCGAACCTGCTGTAGCCCCAGTACTCCCCGGTGAAGAGCGACGTCTGAAAAAGCGGTGGCACCGCGGCACCGTGATACTGGAACTCTTCTTCCCCCAAGTGGCCACACACCACTCCAGGGGGTAGGTTATCTTGCATTGTCCACTCCTCTTTCGATTTGCCACAGCTCGCCGTTTTCGTGCTACGATATGAAAGACTGATTTACCCGAGTAAACCAAGCATAGGACGTACCGGTAACGCAGTCAATGAATGATTGAATGAAATGACGGAGTCAACACATGGAGAATACAACCGACATCGGGTGGTCCGAGACCCTTCGTTACTATCAAGACACGCGGCCTCTCACACGGTGGTGGTGGTTTGCAGAGCCGATTTCGAAAGACGATATCGACATGCAATTGGACTGGGTGGAAGCAAACGGGTTCGGTGGCGTAGAAATCGCGTGGGTTTACGCGGGTAAAAAGAGCCCTACCACCGGCAATCCCATACCAGTGTTCCTGGGTGAACGGTGGCGCGCACTTGTGGAGTATGCGGCTGACGCCGCTCGCCGCCGAGGTCTGGCATGCGACTTCACCTTTGGTACCTTGTGGCCGTTTGGCGGCAGCATGGTTGATGAGGACACCGCCTCGCAGACCTATACCGGCCCCTCCCACCAACGCCTGGACCGAAGCTGGGAGACGGCTCACGGCAAACCACCGGGGCGACTCGTGAACCATCTGGATCACCACGCCCTGGAGCACTACGCCGCGGTTATGGGGGATGCTCTCGCCCCCGCAATCTCAGCGGCCGGCTCATCCGCTCTGTTCGCCGACTCCTGGGAAGTTGACCCCGATGGTCTGTGGACAGCCGGATTCGGGGACGCGTTTCATGCGCGCTTCGGATACGATATCACGCGCTTCATGGCCGACCTCGACCAGCATCCCCGAGAGCGATACGACTACCGGACGTTGATCGCGGAATACGCGCTGAAGGAATTCTACCTGCCGTATACTCGGATATGTCACGAGCTGGGAAGTGCGTCCCGCGTCCAGGCCCACGGCGCACCTACGGACCTCATCGCCGCCTATGGCAGCTGCGACGTGCCGGAGAGCGAGGCGCTGCTGTTTGATCCGCCTTTCTCGCTGTTTGCCTCCTCCGCCGCAGCCCAACGGGGAGCGCCGATCGTCTCGGCTGAGGCGTTCACCTGTTTGTACGGGTGGGTTCCCTACCCAACGTTGGGACCACACCACAAGCACGAGCAAATCGGCGACATTAAACTCCTTGCGGATGCGCTCTTCGCCCACGGGGTAAACCAAATCTTCTGGCACGGGATGCCGTTCTTCGGGGCGGATCACCAGAACGACTTCTACGCCACTGTCCACGTGGGACCTGACTCGCAGTTTGCCGATACTCTTCCAGCACTCAACGAGTATATGCGTCAGGTCTCGGAAATTATGCGGCGGGGCACACCGGTTTCTAAGATTGCCTCATACGTTCCCTGGGAAGAGATGCTCATGCGCGGGGAGCTTCCGGAAGAGCTGCAGCGTCCCAGCGCTAAGTATCATTGGGAGATGCATTATGTCCGGCCCTCGGACGAACTGATCGGCTACCGTCCCGTGTGGGTAAGTGAATACTCCCTACATGATGCGCGGTACGAAAACGGAGTAATCCGGTGGGGAGCACTCACCACGGAAGCGCTACACGTGGATACCAGCTGGATTGAGCCCAATGCCCTGCGCCACATCGTACAACTCGCGGAAGCTGGGGCTCCGGTGGTTCTCGCAAAATTTCCTGATCAACCAGGCACTCGTCGCGATCCGGAGTTTGACACCCTCCTCGCAAACCTTTTGAACCAGCCTGCCGTGGTCCGCTCCCTCAGCAAACTCACGAAGGTAAGTCCTCTGGTAACGGGAGAGAAGGTTCCGCCGTTTTGGGCGCGCCAGGACGGCGCGACGTTGTACATCTTCTTTGCTAATCCGACAACCACGGAACTCACCTACCCGATGGCCTACGGCCAGAGCGCCGAGGCCTACGCCCGACAGGAGCTGCCGGTGGTTGTGAACACTGACGCGGGACAGCACGCGGTGACCCTGCGATTCCACCACGGCTGTTCGATCATACTAAAGATATCCGGCGAGGAGGTGCACGAAATCACTCCCGATTTCTCTATCATCGAAAGCGGAAACTAGAGCGCTGTCAGTGAGAAATGATCGAACCGAAATTCCGAATTGGCGGTAGATTGGACTACGAGGCACAGATCCAAGGCGGCGCTCTTTGTATCGAGCCGGCACCAGTGGTTTCGGTATCCCCGCCAATGAGAAGTACCGGTGGGATGAACGGTGCAGGTACCTAGGAGCTCTCCCTGAGATGAGCCCAATCGAACCTCTACCGTCACCGCCTGGGAGCCGGCGTTAGCCGCGAACAGCGTCAACTGAGGCTGCTGTGGCACGTTGCGTATATTGGGATACAGCACCTGCGACTTTTCCGCTAGGGGAACCACATCAAACCCAAAGCGAGGGTTCTCGCGCTTCTCGATTCCCGACCCACTCATAAACCATTCTGCTTCAATTCGGTTCCACTGCGCGTCATAGCGGCCTACGCCATGTTCCACGATGAGCTGATCGGTAACCATCGATCCGTCTGAGCGGTAATGCACGTAGCATAGCCCGGTGCCGCGGTGATATAACGTGGGGTCCATTACGGTGAACGCGTGGAACCATTGGCCCCGCCACTGGAAGAAACTTCCGTGATCGGGAGAGGCCCCGATATTGCCTCGATACCGATACGGCCCATAGACCGAATCTGATTCTGCGTAGAACGATGCCCAGCTCAAATAGTACCGGTCACCGTGGCGATGGAGGAACGGCTTATCGTCGGCGTCATCGTCGAGCTCAACTTTCCGCGGCTTTTCCGCCAGGGAAACCATGTCTTCATTGAGTCGCGCAATGTAGTAGCTGTCACCACCGGCCCACACCGGGGTACCGAATACGATATAGGGCGTCTGATCAGGATCTTCATCGATGAAGATCGACGGGTCGTACTGTTTGGTGGGGGTCAGGTGTTCCGGCAGGAGCGGTCCTCCCAGGGCATCGTGGTAGGGTCCGCCGGGCTGCTCCGCCACGGCAACCCCCGTGTCCGTGGTGCCGTTAGAGAAGTACAGGTAGTAGCGACCGTTGCGCTCGGCCGCATCCACTGCCCACGCTGCGTCCGTGGGACCAATGTAGGTATCCTCCGGCCGCAGGCTGGACTCGAAGCGCCACGACACCAAATCCGCCGACGACCACACCTGCCAGTCGCGCATAACGTAATCGGTGGCATCTCGGCGGACATCGTGGCTTGCAAACAGATACGCCCGATCGCCCCAGACATGAATGTGCGGGTCGCACAGGCCGCTCCGCGGAATGATCGGATTTTTGGTAGCGATTACCTCCGTCGTTTCCATAGCTCACCCCTCACCATAGGCTTCCCTCACTGTCGTTTGCCCCCAATTGAGGTCCCCTCATACACAAACGAGGAGAACCGCGCCCAGGGCGCCGCGGTACTCCCGGGGGCCACCGCCACCATGCCGGCCACGAGTCCGGTAAAGGCACCACGATTCTCAGTGTAGTGCACACCTTCATGACTCATGAAATAGCCATCAACGCCGTCGATTACCGTTCGCCATACCCCGGGTATAACCTCTACTTCAAAGGCAAAGCTCACGCCCCGGCTGCGGATACGGAGATTCGTCGTAGTCTCGGGGGTATCGTGCCGAACTGCGGCAATGGCGTGTTCCGTTCCCGCGATCCGCTGTAGCACCACTACCTCTGGTTCCGGGCCTCCCCGGACTCCGAATATGATATGGTTGCGCCGATCAAAGTACAGTAGCAACCCGGCGTACATCACCCCGTACGGATCATCGGCGTGGACCGCAGTGGTGACCGAAAAATCCATGTGTGCGACGCGCACCACCGGCATCGGTGGTACTCCAACCGCCGGGGAGGTATCCGGCGCCCGGAGCCAGAGACTCGATAACTCGCCGTCAATCGTCCAATCGGCGGGATCGGGGTTGCGCACCCACTGCCACGCAGCACCCAGTTGATTGTCGAGGAGATCCAGTTCCACCCGGTGCCCCTGGGGCCGCACCTGAACACCTGCTTCCTCGCTCCCCCCACCCCCGGGAAGAGCACCCCCAGGAGGAGGACCACCCGTAGAAGCATCGACGTGCGAATCCGGCCCGGCCGGTAACAGGGGTACGTCCACCCGCGGCCGCCGATCGGGAGCAACAAAAAACCACTCCTCCTCCGTCCACTCCACGGGAGAAAGAAAACTCTCCCGGCCAAATGGACAGAACGATCGATTCCCTGCCGGTACTTCCTCCGCCGTGCAGCGAATCGCCTGCCGTGCCTCCATTACCTCCGACCGCACCGGTCGCGCCCCCAAATGCAGCATCCACCACCCACCCGCAGTATCCTCCACGAGTTTGCCGTGACCGGCTTTTTGGACCGGCGCTGCCGCATCACTTTGGTGTAGGATCGGATTGTATGGCGAGGGTTCATACGGACCGAGCAGGTTACGCGAACGGGCGCTCGTTTCCGCGTGGCCATAAAACGTGCCCCCTTCGGCTATATACAGATGGTACCAGCCACCACGTTTCAGCAGATGTGGTCCCTCCGGAGCGATCCCGCCGGTTCCATCCCAGAGCTTGATCGGCTGCCCCATCAGCCGATCCATGGAGGGCGCCAGCTGCTGGATGCGACAATCACCCCACACCAGGTACACGGTGTGGTCCTCATCGACAAAGAGCGCCGGATCTATGCCCGTGTTGTGGGCCAACAGCTGGGGCAGTTGCCAGGGTCCCCGTGGATCCGCAGCCGAGGTGATCCAGATACTGGCAATCACCTCCCCCCGGAGGTTGTCCGTTACCAGCGGGTACACCACGTAAAACCGCCCTCCGATGTATTCTATGTCCGGTGCCCAGACCCCACGGGAATCCGCTGCAAAGCGCAGGTCTACGTGAGACGGATCAGCCAACACGTGTCCAATGTGCGCCCAGTGCACGAGATCCCGCGAGTGCATCACTGGAATGCCGGGGAAGTACTGAAAGGTGGAGTGCACCGAGTAGTAGTCCTGGCCTACCCGAACCACCGACGGATCGGGGAAATCTCCGGGGAGAACGGGGTTAGAAAACCCGGTGCTCATCGATTTTGCAGACTCGGATCCAGGGCATCCCGCAGACCATCGCCAAATAGAGAGGTCGACATCACGGTAACCGCAAGGAAGATGGTAGGAAAGACCGCCAGATGCCAATAGAAGAACATGTAGTTGAGTCCCTGGTTGATCATCTGTCCCCAGCTCGGCAGAGGCGGATTAATTCCCACGCCGAGAAAACTGAGGCTGGCCTCCAGCATCATCGCTTGAGGAATTGCCAGCACGAAGCCCACGATAATCGGCGACACACTGTTGGGAATCAGGTGGCGGCGTACTACATAAGAAGACGACGCGCCCAGCGCGATTGAGGCCTGCACAAACTCCCGCTTGCGATACGCCATGATCTGCCCGCGGACCAGCCGACACGTTTGCGGCCATCCGAACAGTGAACTGATGACAATGATGTTCAGTACGCCACCGCCCAGCAGGGCGGCGAAGAGGATCGCCAACAGAAGCGGAGGAACCACGGAAAACACCTCCACCAGACGCATGATCAACCAATCGGTACGTCCACCACGGTAGCCGGCTATCGCTCCCAGGGGGAGCCCGATTATCACACTCACCAGGGCGGCGGAGACGCCAATTCCCAACGACACCCGGGCCCCGTATATGATCCGTGAATAGAAATCTCGTCCCACCGCATCTACGCCGAACCAGTTCTGCGAGGTGGGAAAACTCAAGGTTATCGCCCGGTACGCCTGTTGATCATAGCGTGTCGGTGTAATCAGCGGAGCGGCGATCGCCATCAGCACCAGAAGCACCAAGACGACACCGGAAATCACCGCCGATCGGTTATCGAGAAAGCGGCGGAACGCGTAGTACATAGGAGATCGACGCGGAGCGTCCTGAGGGGAACCCGTTGGAGCAGATATGCTATTCGTCATGAGATTGTACCCGTATGCGAGGATTGAGGAGCGTGTACAGGATGTCCGTCACGATGTACGCCACGCCCACCAGAAGCGTCAATAGTATGATCAGCGCCATCTCCATGGGATAGTCCCGCTCAGCGATGCTGCTGACAAAGTAGTTCCCGAGACCCGGTACCCGAAACATCTTCTCCACGAAAATACTTCCGGTCACGATGCCAATGAACATCGGGAAGAAGATCGTTATCATCGGAATCGCAGCGTTCTTGAGGACGTGCTTAAAGACGATTTTGCGTTCAGAAAGCCCCTTGGACCGCAGGACCGTGACAAAGGGGCGGGTCATCGTTTCCAGCATCGCGCCTCGGGTATAGCGGGCAAAGATCGCGGTGGGAACCACCGCGTATGCGGTGACCGGAAGAATCCACATGTGGGGCTCCCCCCACCCGGTGGTTGGAAGCCAGCCGAGCCACACACTAAAGACCAGCATCAGTGCCAGACTGATCACGTATATGGGAACGGTTATCCCTAACGTGGAGATGAATGAGGCGGCGTAGTCCAGGGGTGAATTGCGCCGCAACGCCGCAGCGATTCCCAGAAGAATTCCCAGCGGCGTCCCCACCAGCATGCCGAGTCCCCCGAGAACCAAGCTCGGCGGCCACGCCCGGCGCAAGAGCTCCAGCACCGTCTCGCCCGGACTTTGATAGGGCACGCCGAAGTCTCCCTGCACTACCCCCGCCATGTAGCGCAGGTACTGCATATATACCGGCCCATCCAGGTTGTACTGCTCCATGAGCTTATCCCGCTGTGCGTCGGAGAGAGGCATCTTATCATAATCGAAGGGCCCGCCTGGAAGCGCCCGCATCAACACAAAGATCAGCACCGATACGAGCACAAAGGTTACTGCCAGCGATAGAATTCTTTTCAGAATGTACAGAAGCATACGTGTCCTACCTTTTCCGACATCTCACAAGATGACTGGGAGCCACTTCCACTAGTTCCGCCTGCGGGTCATCGCCAATATCCAGACGAAACTTCTCACCCAGTTCCGCGGAAGCCTCCGCCATGTGCGTTTCCATTGAGAGGCGTCGGGTGCGGCGCTTGCGCGGATTGGGAATCGGGATCGATTCAAGCAGTACCCGCGTATACGGGTGCAACGGACGGGTAAAGATCTCGTCCGTGGGCCCCGTCTCCACAACCTTGCCGTAATACATCACGATCAACCGCGAGCTGATATGACGCACCACACTGAGATCGTGAGATATGAACAGGATCGAGAGTCCGATGCGCTGCTGTACCTCTTCCAGCAAGTTAATAATCTGCGCTTTCACGCTCACATCCAGCGCCGAGGTCGGCTCGTCGGCGACAAGAAAACTTGGCTCGAGAGCAAGCGCGCGGGCAATCGCCACCCGTTGTCGCTGGCCACCGGAAAGCTCATGGGGATATCGATTGGCGTAGCCCCGGTCCAGGCCGACCACTTCCAGCAGGTGATCCACCCGCTCCTGCCGTTCCCGCGTGGAATACAGGGAGTGAATATCGAAGGGCTCGGTAATAATCTGGTCAAGGGTCATCATAGGATCCAAGGACGCATAGGGATCCTGGAAGACGATCTGAATGTTCTTGCGCAGCGCCTTCAACTCGGCCGGCGGCAGTGAATCGATACGATCACCGCGAAACGAAATCGTGCCGGAAGTGGGCTCGTGGAGCCGCATAAGCAATGATCCCGTCGTGGACTTACCGCAGCCCGATTCGCCGACCAAGCCCACCACCTCCTGCTCACCGACATCAAAGGAGACTCCGTCCACCGCGCGAACCACATGCTCCCGTCGGCGCCATGGAGGCCCTCCAGTGCTCCGAAAGTGCTTGGTCAGATCCCGAACTTCAAGCATCGCTTCGGTAGTCATGCAACCTCCAACAGTGAGCCACGTGGCTATCGGTAATCTGAGTAGCCGGCGGCATCTGTTGCCGGCAGATATCTCGGGCAAACTCACACCGCGGATGGAATGGGCATCCCGAGGGTGGGGAAATCGGATTGGGGGAGTACCCTTCAATGGAGTACAGCTTCTTAGACCGCGGCTGGGAAGGATCTGGAATACTCTGCAAGAGCGCCTCGGTATAGGGCTGCTGAGGATTCTCGAAGATCTCAAAGACGGTGCCGTATTCCAGGATCTTGCCCCCGTACATCACCACCACGTTGTCCACCGTTTCCGCGATGACGCCCAGATCGTGGGTGATCATCATTAAGGAGGTGCCGATCTCCTCCTGCATGTCCTTGATGATTTGCAACACTTGCGCCTGCACCGTCACGTCCAGGGCGGTGGTCGGCTCGTCCGCTATGAGAATCTTCGGTCGACAGCTCAGCGCCATGGCAATCATCACACGCTGGCGCATGCCTCCGGAAAGCTGGTGCGGATACGACTTGAGGGTGTGCTCCGGTTCCTTGATATCCACGCGCTCCAGCAGTTCTGCTGCCTGGATGTGGGCGCGGCGCGTTCCCACGTTCTGGTGAAGGGTGATGGTCTCGGTCAGTTGGGATCCAATCGTAAACACCGGATCCAAAGACGTCATGGGCTCTTGGAAAATCATACTGATCTGAGCTCCACGAATCGCACGTTGCTGCTTCTTAGAGAGTGACAGAATATCGATTCCATCAAAGGTGAGCCGTCCCGCTTGAATCTTTCCGGGCGGCTCCTGGATGAGTCGCATGATGGCCAAGGAGGAAACGCTCTTGCCGGAACCCGATTCTCCTACGATGCCGAGGCTTTCACCGTGGCGACTCATTGAGAATGAGACTCCCCGTACCGCCTGAACAACGCCGGCCTTCTGATTGAACGACACGTGAAGGTCTTGTACTTCCAACAACGCCATGAGCCCTACTATTCGCTTTCTTGGGTAATGATGAGAGAGGCGGCCGCACCCCAGGTGGGATGCAACCGCCTCACAGAAGAATCACAGGTGACTATTCGTCGTCTACCGAGAGGTGTGTCCATTTATACAGTATAGACCCACCGTACAGATCGAAACTGTTCGGCTCCATCGCCTCACCACTGATATACGGCTTCCACATCAGGTTTTCCACCGGGTGTACCAAATAGGTAACGGCGGCTTCGTCGATAAGAATCTGCTCAGCCTCCTGGTACAACTCCAGCCGTTCTTCCTGATCAAAGGACTCGTTCGCCCGATTCACCAGTTCCGTATATTCATCGTTCTCCCAGTGGTGACGTCCACCGTTGACGAAGATTGACGCGAAGTTGCTGGGATCAACGTAGTCGTACATGTACGGTGACAGGAACATGTTGTTCTCACGATCCGCCAACCCATCGATCCACGTCTTGAGCTCTTTGCCTTCAACCTCGATGTCAATGTTCAACACATCCTGAAACTGTGCCTGCAGATACTCCGCCATCGGTCCCACGATCGGGGCATGGATTCCGCCCTCGATGCGCCACCACAGTGAAACGTCGGGAAATCCCTCACCATCGGGATAGCCGGCGTCCGCCAGGTGCTGACGCGCACGCTCAGGATCGTACCCGGTCTGCTCGGCAATATCCTCGGAGTAACCGGGGAATGTGGGAGCGTAGAGGGTGCGGGCGGGAATTGCCACGTTATTCAGAATTGTATTGGTAAGCTCGTCCCGATCAATCGAATAGAAGATCGCCTTACGCACGTCTTCGTTATTGAAGGGCTCTACATCGTAATCATACGCCAAGTAGTAGATGCCGAAGAAAACGGAACTCTGCAACTGGTCGGGAAAGCGTGACTGCGCATAGGCCAGCTGTCCCGCATCCAGGGGCGTATTGTCGATATCACCCGCGAGGTACGCCGGGAACCCTACCGAGGGATCTTCGAGCGCCGGGAAGAGGGTGATCTTGTCTACCGAGGCCGGCCACGGTCCGTTGTACTCAGGATTGGGTTCCAGCACCATACGGTCCCCGCGAACCCATTCGGTAAGCATATACGGTCCACTACTGACGTAGTTCTCGATGCTCGAGGCCCACTCATCGCCATGCTCTTCATGTACGTGGCGCGGAACGGGGAACCAGAACGCCGCTACACTCGGGAGGTAGGGCTTGGGAGCTTCCGTCTCCACTTCGATTGTATGGTCGTCTATCGCTCGGACACCAAAATCTTCAAGCGGCGCGTCTCCGCTTTCCACGGCACCCCAGTTCTTAATGCCTGCCGCCCACGACCAGTACCAGGCAAAGTCGTAACCGTCGGTAACTGCGCGCTCCAGGGCAAACACGTAGTCATGGGCGGTCAAGGGAGTTCCGTCGGACCAGGCCAAGTTCTCACGCAGATTGAACGTCCAGGTGAGACCGTCATCAGAGATGCTCCAACTCTCGGCCGCGATGGGATGAAGCTCAAACTCTTTGTCGTAGGATGAAATCGATAGCTGAACGACATCGGTGGGTCCCACGCGGTCGTACACCGTTTTCATCCAGTCCATGTACGCGCCGCCTCCCATTGTGGGAAGACGAACCTCGTTCGCTACCGGCGCCACTTCAACCTCGGGTTGCGCCTCCGACTGACCTCCGGCGAAGACCAACCCCGCCGATATAAGCAACACAACGAATAATGATACGTGCTTCATGCCGTTCCTCCTTTATTTACTCGCGTAACTTGATTATAGAGCCGCACGCAGAGGCCGTCAAACATTTTTTTACTCGGGTAAACGTGGATCCCTCGATTCGACGGATTTGGACGGCCCAACCCTCCGGATATATGATAGGATCTTGTTACGCGGGTAAAAGGAGCAACAACAACCATGGCAATAACACGCGACGATGTAGCTCGCCGTGCGGGCGTATCGACGGCAACGGTCTCGTATGTAGTCAATGATTCACGATCGGTGGGAGACAAGGCCCGAGCCCGGGTCCTCGCTGCGGTAGAAGAATTGGGCTATCAGCCGAACATCGTCGCGAGAAGTCTTGCAAGCAATAAGACCTGGCAACTGGGGATAGCGGTGGGTGATATTTCGAACCCGTTCTTCGGGGAAATAGTCCTTGGTTTTGAAGAGGCGGCACAGGAACGGGGATATTTCGTCAATATTATCTCCGCCGCCGAAGGGTTGGACCGTTACCTGCAGCACATTATTTCTCGTCGGATCGATGGGTTGTTCGTCGTTGCCCTGCCCACCCGCTTCGATACGGAACTCCTATATCGCTTGGTTGATGCGGAGGTCCCGGTGGTGGTCAGCGGAAATCGCACCGTGGATCCAGCACAGATCGGCACCATCGAGAATGACTATCCGACCGCCATGGAAGAAGCGTTCACCCGCCTCCGGAAACTCGGCCATCGGAGGATCGCGTATTTCAGCGGCCTTCCAGTAGAACTGACCTTCGACAATCGGGTCGCCGCCTATCGTGATTGTATGACCCGTCACCGCTTGGGAGATCCCGAGATACTTCTCTTTCGGGATCCCGCCCACGCAACCACCTCCATGGATGATGGCAAGGCGCTTGCACAACAATTCGTCGCCGCCTCGGATCCGGGCCGGCCGGCAGCAACCGCGGTAATCTGTACCAACGCAATGATGGCGCTTGGCACTCTGCCGCTCCTACAGGACGCGGGGTATCGTGTTCCTGATGATATATCGGTGTTGGCCTTTGACAACATCTTTGCCGAGGAGCTCGTTCGACCGCGGCTATCATGTTTTGATATGCGGAAACGTGAGTTCGGTCGCCGCGCGTTCGAGATGCTTGCCGGTGAAATCAATGGCGATTCACCGCAACATATCATCAACCCGCTTTCCTACATCGATAGGGAGAGTGTGGGACCAGTACCAACGGAGCGCACCGACTAATGACCGATTTCACACATATGTCAGACACCGAGATACGGTCCGGCCGGCGGGCTCTGCGGGTGGTAAATGCCCTGAATGCGGTAGTCCTGGCGTTCCTTATGGAGCACGTACTCATTCTATATGCGGTTCGCAACGGCCTCTCCGACAGCCTGGTGGCGCTGATCGCCTCCCTTCCGCACCTGAGCGTTCCCTTCATCTTCGTGGGAAGGGCCATCGTCTCCCACCGAGGCTTAGCGCGCACGTGGTCTGAGACCGGGCTCATTCGTTTTCTCGCTATCCTTGTCGTGTTACCGGCGGCAGCCCTTCCGGGAGATCACCTCTTGCCGGTGCGGGCGGCCCTGATTATCACCGGAGTCACCGTGTTTGCCATTTTCGGCAGTATCGGTAAAGTCAGTATCAACCCACTCACCGCGGAGGTAGCCGGTCCGGGCAACGGTCCGGGACGTTACATCTTCGGGAACTTTTTGTGGTTCAACATCGTCTATTTCATAGCGATGGCCGTGGCTATTCTGCTGCTGCGGCTGTCCGACAGCATTGGTGTCTATATCGTTCTCATTATGCTGGGAATCCTGGCGGGGATGATCGGATCCCGAACGGTTCGAAAGATTCCCGAATCCGCCGCGAGCAGTGCCGTGGTGTCGGGCACGCCCCGGGGTGTGCTTCGACTGCTCCGACATCATACTGAATACCGGTCGCTGGTTCTTGCGTGGGCCATGGGCTATGCAGCGTTTATCGCGGTTACTCCGATCGCCGTGCTCACCGCCCGAAACGGATACCGCTTCGCAGACTATCTGGTACTGGTACTGCCCCTCTGTCTGGTAGTGGGGCAGATCACCGCCTCCCTGATCAACCGGTCGGTAGCCGACCGGGTCGGCCCCCGCCGCCTACTCCTACGCTCGATCATCGGCTTTGGGGCAGTAGCGGTCTTCTGGGCGTTCGCACCGGAGGGCTTGTCTTTTTTGGCAGCGGCAGCAGTATTCGTGGTGGCAGGGATCTTCCAGTCAGGCATCGTGGTGGGCTTTCAACAGTACTTCGTTGCCCACGTCGCACAGCACCACCGCGTAGACGTTTCACTCCTTACGGAAACCGCTGCAGGCGTCTCCGCCGGCGTCTTCGGTTCGGTGGTGGCAAGTGGCCTCTTAGGCATTCTCCCCCGCTTTGTAGATGGTCTCGATGTGTACCGCTGGTATTTTCGCGCAGCCCTTGTTCTGTGCGTGATTGCGGTAGCAGCTATTCATCGGCTGCCCGCTCACCATGAATAGGTGGGCGTACCGCCATAGGCGGCATACCGCGACCGCCATTCTCCTGCGGTCTCTTCGAAGTTTTTCTTGACTAATTGGAACAACCGTACGATGCTACCCAGCGTAGTTAGTTACGCGGGTAACCGCGTCTCAGAAAGGAAGTAGTGACTATGAATTCCACCCCGTCAATATTACCCACAACTACCGCTCAGTGGATTTGGTCGGACCGAGAGATGCCATCACCCATCAACCGCTGGACCTGGTTTCGAACCGCCTTCGAGCTCACCGAATTACCGAAAGACGGGACACTTGAAATTGCAGCCAACAGCAACGCCCGCGTATATGTTAACGGAGCGTGCGTCATCCGCAAGGTGACCCGTTTTGACGAGCGATTTGTCACCAGCACGACCGTACATGTCCTCCAACATCTAAACACGGGAACAAACTACATCCAGGTACTCCACCACAACTGGGGCGATATAGTCACGTTTCAGCGCACCGGCAACACCCATGCCGGTCTCTACATCCGTTCAGCGTTCGTAAATACCGGACCCGAGTGGGAATGGTCACCGGCTGATCAGTTCTTGGAGCATGAAGCGCAGATCACGGGCATCGCCGGAGGCGCCTCGCGAGTTCGTTTTCCAATAATCATGTCAGGAGCCCTGACGCCGCCGCAGAGCGCCGAACGCTGGAAGTCCGTCGTCGTCGTACCGAACGGGCTCCTTCCAGCGACTCCCCCATCTGCGGAAACAGCACGCCAGCGCGAACACCTCGTTTATGCCGAGTCTGTGCTGAACGCGGGACGTGTGGACTCTCCGATCCCCGACGATGAAGCGGTGGCCGCAAACCCGCACGCCGTGGCAAGAGCCTTCAGTACACAGCAACTGGCACCTGAACCTTCCCTAAAAGATGCAGCATCCACCCTGGTACACCGCCCCGGCGATCATGGCCCAGTCAAGATACGCGGCCGGGCGGGAGATCAACTCTACCTAACTCTCGATTTTGGGCGACCCGTTCATGGCTATCCGTCGGTTACCGGTTCCTGCGATCACCGTGTCAGCGTCGATCTCGGATACGGAGAGATTCCCGTTTCGATCTACAGCGGATTACGGCATGTTCGGGACGATGGTGCGGTTTACACCGAGGGAGTCGTAGGATCTGGGTATGCAGACCGTCTGTGGCTCCAGGGCCCGGAGACCACCTACGAGATCCCGGATGAACGGACGTGCCGCTGGCTTGAGCTCATGATCCGCTTTGAGCACGATGCAGAGCTCCTGATCTCCTCCGTAGCGGTTGTGAAGTCGCAGTACGCCATCCGTCCGAAAGGGTCCTTTAACTGTGGAGATCATGAGATCGATAAGTACGTTCAGCTGGCACTTACCCATGCGGAAATAACCATGACCGATGCCTACATCGACACCCCTGGTCGGGAGGACGGTCAGTGGGACGAGGATTTGAGACCGCGCGCCCTGGTAAGCGAACGTTGGTTTGGTGATTCGCGTCTGCGACGTCTCATGCTCAGAACCCATGCCGAAAGTCAGACCGAAGCGGGCAATTTCCATCCGTTTGCGCCGAGTAACTATCCGTTCCCTGCGGCTCCCTTCGATTGGTCCGTGCAATGGGTTGCCGCGTTATACGACGAATATATGTGGACCGGTGATCCCGAGGTTGTAAAGAGGTATTTCCCGTACCTTCAGCGCTTTTGGCAGGGACTTCTCACACACCTGGATGAAAATGGTTTACTTGCGACCTCGTTCATGTTTGGAGACATACGGGTGACTGCCGATATGCACAGCTACTACGCCAGTGGGATGGTTACGCCATCGATAATTCAGCGTTTGGAATGGTCGGTTATTCTCGCTCACGTGGTTGGCAACACCGAAGCGGCCCACTCCTGGGGTGAAGCAGCCGCGACCCTCAGGTCGAGCTACAGAAACCACTTTGTCGTCCCCGGTGACGAATGCACTCCGCCGATTGCGTGTCCCGCCCTCATTACCGATATCCTGCATCACAAGCCGGGAAGTGAGAACGATACATCGCCCCACCCGGCGTATGTTGACAACGCCCATCCGCGCGGAATTTCGCAGGCGAGCCATACTTTCGCGTTGCAGATCGGCCTGCTCTCCGACGAGGAAGCGCGGAACGCCATAGACGCCGTCTTCCCAGATCCCGTGGGAAGCCCTCCACCCGGTGTGGTTAGATGGAATAATCCAAGCTATTCCGGTCGCGTGCTTTCCGTCCTCTCTCAGTTCGGACGCTCGCAGCGCGCAGTCCGCCATCTCCGGGAGCGGATGGCGCCATATCTTCCCCGCCATCCGAGAAACCCCATTCCGATACACCTGCAGGGAGCGCAGGGCGGTCCACTTCCGGAGTATCAGGTACGTCGGGAGGACATCGGGTTAGCCCCGATTGAGCAGGGCCCGTGGGATACGGCCACACCGGGCGGCACCCCGCCGGTTAATGACGCGCAACCGAGCGATGACACGGGATCCCACGGCTGGGCAGCCATTCCCCTGCTGTGGCTCCACGAGAACCTCCTCGGCGTACACATCACGCGTGCCGGCGGTGGGGAGATTCGCATCTGTCCGGACGCTGCGGGACTGCCCTTTGTCGCCGGTCACACAATGACCCCGAAGGGCTCGGTCTGGGTAATGTGGGAACCAACCGAATACCACATCGAGATAACGCTTCCTCCGGGCGTTCAGGCCGGTGTGGAGATTCCTGAGGGCTTCCATCACGAGCGCTGGTCCGTAACGAGCGCACCAGCTGAAGCTACCTCACCCCCCACGAGACAGAGCGACGGATCGCTCCTACTTACCGAGCCGGGAACGTACGAGTTGGGTCTGGTGTAATCGCCACATTACTATCTTCCGGCCATTTGGAGCAGAACGGTACAGCTGTCAGAGTCTCGCCACGACACGCGAATGGGATTATCTCTGTCGGTAGGCAGGAGTTCGCCGTCCACAACCACCTTCGCAGGGCTCCCCACCGGCAGGTCAACGCGGATTTCCACATAGTATCGACAACCGCGCAGTAATCGCTCGATTCGAACATGGGTCCACGATGTCGGGAGGTTCGGCGCCAAGACGAGCCCGTCAACGGTAGCCCGAACGCCGAGAATATGCTCGACGACGATCAACATACCCCACGCAACCGTCCCGGTGCCGAGCGTCCCGCTACTACGTCCGAAACTCGGGTGATTTTGATCCCCAAACCACGCGTTGTGCTGCCAGAATGGCGGTTGCCCGCTATGCTCAACCGGGTTCTCCGAATTGGTGGGAAGCACCCGGCACAAAGTATCATAGGCTCCGTCCGCGTCGCCCATCGCCACTTGCGCTGCCGCCCAAAACGCGGCGGCGTGGCAGTAAATGCTGCCGTTCTCCGTGCCACCGGGTACCTTCAAGCTGAGCCGCCCTACCTGCGGATTCCACCCGCGAAACGGAGGCGCGAGAATTCGGGGGCCGCATCGGGTGGCGAGCTGCGAGTCTACGGTCGTAGCGCAGGCACGCGCCTGCTCCAGGTTTGCGCTTCCACTCAGGATGGCCCAGGACTGCGGGTTGAGCCACACGCGACGATCGGCGTCATCGCCAAAACGCCGGCCATCATCGTCGATTCCGTAGGCGAAACGGTCGCCCGTCCAAAGTTGGTCACGTGTAACCGCATTCAGTTCATCGGCGATCTGGGAACAGCGCTGCGCAAGCGTTTCGTCACCGTAGGTCGCGGCCAACGGTTGCAACAGATGGGCCGCGTAGGCAAGTGCCATCGTTGCCCACCCGCTTTCACCGTAGCCCCGTCTTCCGGGCCCATTCATCGGATCGGTCCAGTCACCGTCGCGCATTCGGACCAGCCCATGCTCACCGCGATCGGCGAAGCGCTCCTCCAATGCCCGGCGTAGGTGTTCCATTAGTGGGGCGCTGCCACCGTCGGCAAATGGCAGATCCTCGGAAAGCGATGCTATGTCGCCCGCTTGTTGCACACTGACGCACCAGCAGATGATCAGCCAGATGCCGCCGTCATTATGGGTAAATCGGACCAAAGGATGGTTTGGCTTCTCTCCGGGGCGCGTATTCCATACGTGTAAGTGGCCGTCCTGGGTCTGCGCGGCCGTGACTGTCCGCAAGTACGGCCAAGCCGCCGCCGGGTTGAAGGTGGTATATCCCATCGCGTCCTGCAGCTCATTGCGCCAAGGAGTACTGATGCCGTTGCGCCACAGTCGCGCCTCCCACAACAGCTCCTTTTTCCACCACCGGTTTACGAACCGGTCCAGATCGGGATCCGGCGTGTTGATGATAAGACTGCGTTCTTCTACCCGCCACGCGTCCTCCAGCGCCTTTGTTTCCTGCGCAATGGCACCATCGGTGAGGAGATCGGCTATTGGAGCCTCGTCGGGGTCCGCCACCGCGCCGGCGATCAAGGAAAGCTCCCACTGCGCATCCGCCACAAGCTCAACGTCATACTGGAGCGCGGCGCAGGAGGATTCAAGCGCTGCCGGGCGCGAGGGCAGTCCGGTACGCACGCCCTCCGGCGCGTCACCGGGTGGGCTGGTTCCCAGGAAGTCCCGATCGCAGGCGGCCCACCGGTGCGGCGAGCGCGTTGGGACCACAAACAACCAGTTCGCCATTCCGGCCAGATCGTAGTAGTCCTCCCACGCGGCGTGATGAGGAAAATCGTGGCGCAGAAGCATGCCGCGCTCCGCGTCCCAGTGCCCCTGGGATCCCATAACCCCCGCTGCAGGCTGGAAGAGAGCGGTCGTCACGCTCACTGATTGAGGGCGCCTCCCGCGGTTGATCAGGCGAACAGTCCAGACCTCGCGCTGTCCAGTGCGCGGCACCATCGCCTGCCACTGGACCACAAGATCGCGCCACCGCGCTTCGATTCGCGTCCAGCACGGCGCATGAATCACGCGCCATTGTGCACCGGGCTGCGGAATCGGTGAACCTGTGGGACACCAGGTAGCGCCATCATCAGCAAAGCGTACCCAGAGCTCCCGCCGGCCCCTGCCCCACTGCTGAATACGCGGCTCTCGGGCAAAGCTGGCCCCATTTCCAAAGCCATCTACGCGGATGTACGTGTGATCGTTGAACAGGTAGTTCCACCAGGTCCCACCGATGCGAGGATCACTGACTTCTACGTAGCCCTCATCGGTCCACCGCCACGCATCGGTCATAACGTGATACCCCGTTGACGCAAGCGACGCTGCAGGTCTGCCACGCTGATATCAGCTACACCCGTGTCCCGTTTTCGCGCTTGCGCCGCCGCGCACGCCGCGGCTTCTCCCAGTCCCATCCACGTGCTTTCAAGTCGCACTGAAGAAAACGCCACATGGGTTGCGGAGAGACACCCCGGAACCAACAGGTTCGCCACCTCCTCACCACGGGGAAGGAGCGCCCGGTATGGCACGGCGTAGGGCTGTATGAGTTCATGCCAGATTCGCCCTTCATTGCGAAAATGGTGATCGTCAAGGGCCACGCGCCGCACGTGGTGACTGTCGATCCAATGGGAATTCCACAGGACATTGTCGGGTTTATCGCGCTCGTGGATAACATCGTGCTGCGTCATCACGTATGCCCCCACCATCCGCCGCGTCTCCCGGACGTAGGGTCGCCACGGCCAGTTGCCGTTGGGAGTGTACTCATCGGCGGCCAGTCCCCACCGCTGCGCCTCATCTCTGATGCGACGCGGTATTTCCGTGCTGTGCTCCAGGCAATACAACAGACCGGCGTTGTACTCGTAGTGATCAGCGATGATCGCTTCCCGCTCACTCCACGTTCCATCGGGATATCCCGCCTGCCCGCCTAAATGACCCAGAGAGAGAATCGACGCCTGTTTGTTGTTGAGTTCCCACTTGGTTCCCGGCTCCACGCCGGTATATCCCGGGATGCTATCTTCACCCGGAATATAGCGACCTGAAGGATGTTTCAAATAGCCAACAACATCCCAGAAGCCGATGTCGGACCGTGATGCGATATAACGTTTCAGAATTTCGAAGCGTTCCTCCCGGTATCCGGAGGGACGAGGAAACGGGACGCGACTCGAATCGGAGGAAACCGTCGCCCGAAAATGGTAGTTCATCGTCAAATGGTGCGCGGCGCCTGGTTGAAGCGAATCTGGGTCGACCGCCTCCACTCCATCGATGAGTCCACCTCCCGGCGCTCGCAGATCGACGTCCCAGATCTCGTCCACAAGCATTGCGTGGCCCTTGGTATTTCTGACCTCATCAAGGGAGTCAATAAAGCGGATACCGGCGAGTGATTCACCATACTCATCTCGTCCTTCCCGCCCGACGCGATAGGACACGCCGGCGGCGGCCATCAGGTCTCCCTCATAGGAACAGTCCATAAATTGGTGTGCTCCATAGACGGCTCCCGTAGACAGCTCAATCGCGTCGATGGTTCGCCCGGGACGCGTTGCGCGCATCCGGGCGCGGATGATCCGCGCGTTGAGTTCTACGGCGATGTTATGTTCCGCCAAGAAGTCTTCCATGACGCGTTGCGCGACGTGGGGCTCCCACCGATGAAGCGGCGCATCGATCCCGTACCAGGCGCCAAAACGCCGCAATAGCTTCATCATCCATCCGCCGAAGGTAATCGGCAGCATGTGTTCGCATTCGGTGGTGCAGATGCCGTTGGTCCAATGCCCGCCGACAACGGGACTGGAATCGATCAAGCGTACCGTAAGCCCCTCTTCAGCAGCTACGCACGCGGCGCAGACCCCACCCGGGGTAGCTCCGTACACGATAAGATCCACCACCGCTGCCTCCCGTCGCACGTTCCGAGGTTCAGAATTCTCCCAGTTCAAAGTCGTCTCCCACCTTCTCCAGAAGTCTCTCTAGTTTCTGGTACAACCGCCGGCGTTCATGGTGATAGCGTGGGTTGTGCGCAAGGTTCACCAGCTCCATCGGATCGTCCGTAAGGTTGAACATCAGCCACGGGGTCTTCTCGAATACGGCGAGTTTCCACCCGTCGTGGGTGACAACCCCCCGCCAGGGTCGATCTACACTGTTGCCGTGGCCTGTGGGGATCACCGACTGGATGAGCGCCTCCGCGGGCGGTTCGCCGGGGAGAGCCGTATCCGCTCGGTGAACTCCGCCTTCCGCCTGAAGAACCCATGGGGAGTAGTCGAAACCTTCCATCGACTCGGGCGGTCTGATTCCACACAGCCCAAGCGTCGTTGGCGCAAGATCAGGCTGCCCAATCAACCACGGTACGCGGGATGTGCGCCGCATCGCTGAGTACCGGCCCAGACCGCTGATGATGCAGGGAACCCTGACCGCTTCCTCGTATGCGGTCATCTTGCGAAACTGTCCGTGTGATCCGTGCATGTCACCATGATCGCTGAAGAAGACGATACGGGTACTGTCAACCAGATCAGTTTCGTCGAGAACCTTCCGTATCCGTTCCACGGCGTCGTCGAGGTTTTCGATCATCCCGTAGTAGCCGGCCAACTCCCTCCGTGCAGCCTCCCGGACGGACTCCACCGGAGGGACGTTGTCGCGGAGAGTGATATCGGCCGGTCGGTGTCGCCCCATGTAGTTCGGTGGTGCCACGTACGGGTCATGCGGAGGTTGTACGGACAACACTGCGAAGAACGGCTCCGTCTTCCCGGCCCGACTCGCGAGGTATTCTACGAAACGGGTGGTCAGTTCATCGGTCTCGTATCCGGGCAGTCGGAAGTGAGGAACTTCCTCATCGCCTTGATGGCCGTGCAGATAGCTGTCCCACTGGCTGTTGTTGTTTTCATAGCCTAACCACGTCTTAAACCGCCCACGGCGCGCCCGTGGCACGGTGTGCATCGCCGCCCGTCCTTCGGACTCATGGAAGCCATCAACGTGCCACTTCCCGAAGTACGCCGTATCGTATCCCGCTTCATTGAACGCATCGGCTACGGTTGGGATCTCCGGCGATAGAGGATACTCATGCCCGGGGACCGCGTGGTGCGGATAGCGACCGGTCAGCAGTGATCCGCGGGCGGGGCAGCACAATGGGTACGTCGCTACCGCCTGATCGAAATGCACGCCCTGCGCGGCCAGTGTATCGATATTCGGGGTAGAAACGTTTGGGTCTTGGTTGCAACTCAGCGCCTGCGCGCGATGCTGATCACCAAAGATCCAGATGATATTGGTGTTGTCTGTTGCGTCAGATTCAGATTTCATCGTGTCCTCCCGATTCAGCCGGTGTGCCATCCGGAGCGCTTCTCGCGAATCGTCCACTGCAGCTGGGGAACGAATCGTGCAACCGTACGGATATACGGCGGCCATTCCAGCTCAAATCCGAGCCGGTCGTGCAGCATGAGCTGAAATTCGGAGGTCAGCTCGCTGCGCTCCGCGATCTCTGCCGGTTTTCGGTCGTGCAGCGCGCACCAGGAGGCAAGCGCGCCGGCGGCCTCCCCGACGTTCCACTCCGCCGGATGCACGCGGTACATCCCGTTGGAGAGGTGAGTAGTCCCAATGTTCTTGGAGGCCGCCACAAGATTGGTAACGCGCTGCGGGATAAGTGCCCTTAAGGGAATCTGCGCGGGATAGGACTCGATGTCGATATAGGAATCACCGCCGGTACTGGGGTGCAGGTCAATCCGGTAACTGGCAAGTCCTACTGAATCCTCGAACTGCTGAGCGTGTCCTGAACCACCGGCACCTCCGCGAACACCGGAGGCAATATCGTTCTCCGTGATCGTGGTGAGCGCCACGATTCGTCGCGATTCCCGGTAGTACGCGTCCCGGGCCAGACCGTGATCGGTCTCAAACACGTCCGCTGCCAGTTCAACTTCGGGGTATCCCGCTCCCCCATCGGGACGCGGGGCCTCAGTCTGCAGCCAATGGACAAAACTCAGGGTGAGGCCTCGGGCGTCCGCCAACGCGGTAGAAGCCGACGGATTATCCACAATCGGAGCATCCCAGTAGTCGATCATGGGCCAATTGAGGATCGTCATGTCGGTAAAACTCAGTTCGCCGGTAAGGTTCCGCGGGCTTGCGATCCGCCGGTAAATCCACAATCCGCCGTCTCGCGACATTGGATCGTCGCCGGTTCCGAACAACCGACTCGTTCGCGGCTTCATGGTGAACGGGTCCACCACGTCAAACGACAACTGAGGACCCGGCCAATGGGATGCCACACGAGTCTTCCACTCCTCGTAGACATCCGGTCGCGCTACCGGCCGGGCGCTCCCGTCACTCCGATATCGAAGCGCGCAACACCAACTGATCGCCTGCTGGTTCTCTGGCTGCGCCTCAGCTGGTGCATGGGGCTCCTCGAAATCGTCTCGTGATTCCGCCCCAATCCGGTACTCCACGCCGGCAAGCGGCAGGAGCACACCAGTCTCGGTGGCATCCAAGACGAACTCCGCGGTCACGGTGAACGATCCGAAGTCAACCGCAGTGATACGGTCGCGATCGGTAGCGACCGCCACCGGCTCGATTCCCCTCCTCACATCGAGGACCCCGGACATGCGATACGGCAGAAGCATTTCCTCGATTACCGCTACCGCCACCCGTGGATCATGGGTAACCGGTGAAACGTGCCCGCCACCCGGATTGAGTGTCGGATTAAGTCGGGCCATCTCCGTCACGATGCCCATGCGTCGATATGTTTCGCGGATCCGGTGTCGTAGTTCCCGGTACGTAGTAGTCGCACCGGTGCTTTCAATCCAGGGATGCTCGTCCGGAGGGACGCCCTGGGAGGTCAATTGACCGCCAAGCCATTGCTGTTCGGAGACCACCATCGCAGGAACACCGATGCGGCCACAACTGAGTGCGGCGGCCACGGCACCAAGGCTCCCTCCAACGATAAGAACACGGGTAGATAACTCTGTCATGGCATTCCTCCTGCTGAACGCGCAGCTGCGATGGCTATCGGGCTATCGAGATACGTGGTCACACCGCGAACATGAGCATTTTCGCAGACAAACGCGGTGGCTCCCGTCTCGCTGCCGGATCGGTTGTTTCCCGTAGTAATCCACAAAAGTGAATGCCAGGTTTTCGGTGCGACACATACGGGGACATTCAGGTTGAAAACGGCGATATGGCCGGCCACTGCCCGCGCATCAGACGGTAAGGTCATCCCTGGGGGAGCCACGGCGATCGCTAATCTCGCATCCAACGGCGAAAAGCATTCCCATGTGTCCGGATGGTAATGGAGTGATTCAAGGTGCGTCGTCATCACGCGATTGATTGCTGCCTGCCACCCCGCCGCTTCCGGTTGGAGCAGTACCGATGAAAAGCCCGCTTCTGGGGTTTCCACAACGAGCCCGAACGGTTTGAACCGCTCGGCGGTTAACTCCTGGATCACCAGGGGGCGGTGCATCGGTTTACTCCAGGACACACCGTTATGCTCCCTGCTCATGGAGAGCTCTCTCCACCAGCGGTGCCACATACGACTCCAGGGCATCGTAGGAGAAGAATCGTTCGGCGAGGGCGTAGTTGCGTTCCGTCGCTTCGCGGCGCCGGTCACCGTCTTTCAGAAATGTCAGCGTCTTCTCTACGGCGCGATCGAGCTGTTCTTCCGCCACTTCAACCAGGCCTTGTTCGTCGTGGCCCACGATCCGGTCTCCCAACGAAGCTACATCAAATCCGACCTGGGCGAGATCACTTTTCCACACAGGATACTCGAAGAGAACCACCGGAAGGTGAGCAAAGACCGCCTCAATGAATTGATTACCCCACCCCTCCCAGATACTGGGATAGGTGACCATGTCCGCCTGGACGTAGCTATCCCACAGGGAATAGATCTTCTCTCCATCCTCGGTGCGGCCACGAGAGTGTTTAACGCGCTCACCGGCCCAGATCAGTTCCACACCTCGCCGGCGGGCACGCTGTTCCAGAGCGTGGGGATATGTATCAGTTAACCCGATTCCCTCCACGTACCCCGAGCAAACCAAGGCGATTCGATTCTCAGGACCAAACTGGCGACCGTCGTAGAGCGCACCTTCCAGACGCCGGCGCCGGCGCGGTTCGCCGATTCGGCCGACGACATCTATCGCCAGCTCAATCGCCTTGCGATCAAGTATCCGCGTTGCCTGCAGGAACATCAGGTCGTCGGGATTGAGGCCGAGGGACTCCCGGAAGTCCCGGTTGTACTCATCTTCATTCCAGACAGGCACACTGAAGTCGAAGACGTTTGGCACAACCGTGGACTCAATCCCTCGGTGCTGACGCAGAGCATCCTGGCCGATCCGGTTTATAGTGACGTGCTGAACCCAGGGAAAATCCGGAGGCGCGTACCGTCGGTACAGATCGATCACTTCCTCACAGGTGGGATACACCTCCCCGGAGTCCTCCCACCAGAAGTCGTGATTATGACAGATCGTGGGGAGCTTCCGCTCTTCGATGATCTGCACAAGCGCGACCATCCCCGGGAGATTGTAGCCGACACTGAGAAGATTATTTGGCAAGATCAGGTCAACGCCCAACTCATCAAAGAATCGCTCAAACTGCGGTTTGATGAGCCCGGCGTGCCGTTCCACTTCCGCGATCAGATCGGCCGGTGTATCGTAGTCCTCAAGGCTGCGCGTAGCGTTGCGGATAATCCGCTCCGTCATTGGATGGAATGGGTACAGCTCGGGAATGACGTGCCCTCCGGGAACGTCCTCGTTGCCGGCGATGTAGTGAACCGTATGACCATGACGTTCCAAGACGGAGCGCCATTTGTCGACCTCGAGAGAAACTCCGTCGGTTCTGCCAAGTCGATGTTGAATAAAGGCAAGTACAGCCACTGGGATTCCTTTCAGTCATCGAGAATGCGCAGCTCGCACGGCACAAACGCGTGCTGAATCTCCGGTCCACCTGGCTCCCGAAGAATTCGCTGCGCCATCCGACCCGCCGCGCGACCAACTTCCCGCACCGGTTGCTCGACATACGCTTCAACATCGTCGAGATCCATAAGTTCAAAATCTACGAAACCCGCAAGTGAGACATCCGTGGGCAAGCGATCATCACCACCCGACTTCGCCAACACGTAGATCACTGTGTTAAAGATGCGACTATTGAGACACACCACAACATCTGGTTTCGGCATGGAAATGAGAGCTTCCCGAACTGAGTCGTAGTCTCGTTCCTGGAACCGTTTTAGCGGGACCCTGACGATTCGGCTCTCGCCGTCGTCGATACCACGCCTCTTGCATCCCTCGACAAACGCAGCCTCCCGCGACTCGATGACAGAGACAAAATCGGTACTGATACACAACGGCGCGGTGTACCCTCGGTCGATAAGCGTCTCCATCATCGCTACTCCCTGATCGTAGCTGGACTCCGAGACGAAGTGTCCACCGGCACTCTTCACATACCGGTCAAGCATGATCACCGTGAATCCCATCTCCCGGAGTTCACTGATGACCCGTGCGTTATCCGTTTCATAGCTCTGACTGTCGGGACGATCAAAGGGCGCGAAAAAGATCAGGCCGGCGCCTCGTTCCTGGAAGAGACGCGCGTGTTCCATCGCGACATCGTAGTCCTGGTTGTGGTATCCGATAAGCGTAGACAGGCCGGACGGACGCAAGACGTCGTTAATGCCCTCAATGAGGAGGTCCCAATAGTGGGATTCCGTGCGCGCCTGGAGCAAGGCGCCCACCAGTCCGGTTTCCGTTCCGATTGGCCCTGTTTCCGGTCGAGAAGACTCAACCACCGTACCCACACCCGGGGTCCGCGAAACCATACCTTCAGTCACGAGCAGACCGATCGCCCGGTCGATCGTCACTGAAGTAGTGTGATACTCCTCAGCCAACTGTTTCGTGGTCGGGAGAAAATCCCCGGCCACCAGTACCCCGCTTGTAATGCGCTGACGAAGAGATTCGGCTATACGGCGATACTTGTGTTTTGATGTCACCTCCCGATTATAGCGTCCGGTTGTAGCTTCTGACATGGTATCTTCCCGTTATCCTTTCAGAGCTCCACGGGTAAGTCCCGCTATGATGTGCCTCTGAAGTACAGCAAATACCATCAGAACTGGAAGCAAGTTCACCGTTGCGGTTACCGCGATAAGCCGCCAGTCATTCGGGTCATGCTGGACAATGGTGAGTGCCGCAACTGGAAGCGATAGTACATTGGTGTCTCGGAGTATGATTGACGCCAAAGCGAACTCGTTCCACGTACCTACGAACGTAAAGATCGCCGCGGACGCGAGTCCTGGAAGGGCCAGCGGGAAGATGATGCGGTGTAGAATCGTAAGTCGATTGCAGCCGTCGATGATCGCAGCTTCATCCAAGGCGCGCGGAATCTTGTTGAGAAACCCCACCATGATCCACACACCCCAGGGTATACGCATCGCAGAATACAGGATAACCATGCCGAGCCGCGAATTGTAAATTCCCATGCGCTGCATAAGCAGGTAGATCGGGATCGCGGAGACGAGAGCTGGGATCATCTGAACCATCAGAATCAGGATGAGCGTGAATTGCTTGCCTCGGAACTCGCTCCGGGACAATCCATACGACGCAAATAGCGCAAACGCAAGCGATATTGCAACGGCACCGATACTGTACAACAACGAATTGAAGAGGAATGTCCACAGTGGCCAGCGCTGGAGAATCAACTGAAAGCCCGTGAAGTCAGCCACACTGGGTAGCAGAGTTAATGGGGCGCGATATATCTCGATCGCCGGCTTGATCGAAGCCATGAGAATCCAAACCACGGGATATACAAAGACCAGCGCCGCAAAAATCGAGATTCCGTGGCGCGCAACGGTACGTCGAACGCGTTGAGCAACCGTACCTCGCAACGCCATCAGGATGACTCCTTTCCAAACTGTGTGTAACGGACGTATATGACCACGAAAATGAACGTTACCAGAAACATCACGACACCGATCGCTGACCCGCGACCTAGCTGGTTCCGTCCGTCACCGAAGGCGGTACGAAACATTTCCAGGGCGATCAACGAGGTTGCCCCACCGGGGCCACCATTGGTCAAGACGTACACCGTTTCGTAGGAGTTCAATGAGCCAATCGTGGCAAAGATCAGATTCACACTGAGAATCTCTTTCATCATTGGGATTTTGATGGAAAGCAGTTTTCGCCAACTGCTGGCCCCGTCAATGTCGGCTGACTCAATGAGCTCATTAGGTATCGTTTTTAGCCCCCCGGAAAGAAGTAACATAGAGAATCCAAGCCCTTTCCAGATATACACACCGATAACTGAGGCCTGCGCCATTCGCGGATTGCTGATCCAGCGCACCGGTTCTTCCCATCCAAAGCGCGAAAGCAGGGCGTTCAGGAACCCGGTATTTGTCTCAAGCAACATAAGTTGCCAGAGAATACCGATAACCAGACCACTGACCACCCATGGAATCAGAAAGAGCATGCGGTACATGTCTCGTCCGCGATAATCGCCATCAAGCAGCAACGCCAGCCCCAGTCCGAGAGTCATTTGCCCCGCAACGGTTGCTACCAAAAACAGAGCCGTATAGCTCAAAGATCGCAGGAACGTCGGACTGGAAAAGATAATCCGGAAGTTGTCTAGACCGATGAACGTTCCAGAGCTGCCCAGGCGCATATCGGTCATGGAGAGCCATATTTGCCACACGAACGGAAACGCCCGCATTACAACTAATGCCAGCAAGGCCGGTACGATAAACGGCCAGGGACTGTTGACGAACCGCTCTAGCGACGATTCCGGGCGTAAGGGTGTGCCGCTTGCTGTTGTATCACTCACTGTATTCCCTCAAAGGATGCCCCGAGGTATACAACACCCCGGGGCAAGTCTGATGATGCGTGCAGCCCCAATCAGAGGTTCTCATACTCCGTCTGAAGCTCCTCATTTGCCTCCTCAAGAACTTCGCGAGCGGAGTCATTTCCCGTTATGTAACGGCTGAGCGCGTCACTCACGACCTGCGAGAATATGGGCGACACGGGAACCAACGGTCGAACCGTAGAATTCTCCAATGCCTCGGCGGTAGCCGCCATGAAGCGATCCTCGCTAAAGAACGTATCAGAAGTGAACACGCTCTCCCGGGTTGGCGTCCATCCGCCGGCCTTGGTTGTCTGGCGCATAGCGGAGAAGCTGGTGGCGTGGATCACGAAATCTATCGCGGCCTGCTGCAGCGCCGGATTATCGTCAATCTTCCGCGCCGAATAAACCCAACCGCCACTCAAACCCCGACCGGTGGGATGGCCTTCGTACCCAAGAACCGGCGTCGCTTGCCACAATTCAGCTTCCTCTTCAGGGAGTTTTGGACTGATCTCGCGTACGCCGTAGTTGCTGTTTCCCACGAAGCTTGCAACATCACCGGACAAGAGTAACGGGACCACGCCGCTTTCCCGTGCTGCAGCGGCACTCTCCGGAATAAAACCGTCCTCAACCAGTGCGCCATAGCTCTCGAAGATTTCCACCCATATGTCCAGGTTGTCACCTTCCAGCAAAACCGGTCGACCGGAGTCATCAAGAGCTTTGCCGCCCATGGCAAGGAAGTTTCCGTACATGTGGAACATCCCGTCGGTGTGGCCCAGAGACACAAAGTATGGAGCGGTAAGATCGGGATTCTGTTCCCGGACATTCTCCAACTCCTCTCGCAAGCCACTCAATGTCGTCGGTGGATCAGACATCAGATCCTCACGGTAGAAGAAGAGCCTCACATCGGTGTTGTGCCATAGGCCGCCAAGCTCACCATTGACGGATTTCAGCGCTTCGATCGTCCACGAAAAGAAATCGTCCAGGTCTTCTTGAGACAGGTGCGGTTCAAGATCGGCAAGGGCCCCCTGCTGCTGCAATGTGGGATAAAACGGATTGTTGATCCACACTACTTCGACGGTTCCATCCTGGATTTGATTGGCGACGTCGACGTCGTAACTACTTGCCGACGAGATTACTTCTTCTACTCGGACGTTTGGATGAGCGGCTTCGAACGAGTCGATAACACTTTGAAACGCTACCTGCCGCTCTACGCGGACATCCCCCGTTGATGCCCACCGCGGTGTAAGCACTCGAACGGTAACGGTCTCACCACTTTCGGCTTCCGTCACTGGAGCTTCACCTTGGCCACTTGCAAACACCAGCCCGGTGATTAACACCAAGCTGACCATGATCGACACGACTGTTCTCATATGCGTCATGTACAAACCCTCCTTCGGTTAATTTACCTATATTAAAACATATGTTTTCTAAGGCGTCAAAACATATTTTATCGACTCTGCTAACTATATTTTATTGCATGAACGTGGTAACGACAGTAGAATACAGCTCGCATGACAATATGTCGTAGCCGATCCCGCGACAGGAAGCCGACCGAAACCCTGCTCCTCCTCCGTTTCTGGGCGCCCCTCGCTCTTATCTGGCTCATCATGGGCGTCGAGCAACCCACGATCGGCGCCGTCGTCAGCAGACTACCCCGTCCTGCCCAGTCTCTGGCAGCGTTTGAGGTTGCCTTTGGCCTTGCCGCACTGATTCACAGTCCCATTCTTCAACTGCTGTCCGCCGGTACTGCCCTCATCGTTGATCGACCGTCACACCGTCACGCGTTTCGCTTCTTTCTTGTAATCGCCGGGACGCTTACCGCAATACACCTTTTCGTCGGTCTCACGAGCACGTTTGCCTTTATCGTGGACGAAGTGATCGGCGTACCAGCTGAGCTGGTCACTCCCTCCCGACACGCGTTTCTGGCTCTTGCGCCGATCTCCGCCGCCGTGGGGCTCCGTCGCCTGCTCCAAGGCGCCATGGTCCGTGCACGAACCACCCGTTCCGTCGCGGTTGTCACCCTTATCAGACTTACAGCTACTACCCTACTTCTGGTATCGGTTCTGCTGCTCAACGGTTTCGGTTTCGATGTGCTTCCGCCGGGGGCTACGATCGCCGCCGGCGCGTTTACCACGGGGGTTGTCGCCGGCGCAATCGCCGCAGTCTTCCGGTTTCAACGGCGGATCATACCGACTTTTTCGGAACAGAACTCCGTACCATCGTCTCAGCCTGCGACAGCTTCTGGTATTGCGCGGTTCTATATGCCTCTCGCTCTTACCGGAATCGTCATGACCGTTGGACGACCACTATTGGTCTGGAGTATCACTCGCTCGGGACAAGCGACGGCTTCCCTCGCCGCGTGGCCATTGATTTTTGCGTTCGTCGGCATTTTTCAAGCGTTGGGGATGTCGTTTCAGGAAGTAGCCGTGGCGCGCATCAGTGACCAACGTGACGCGGTACCGAGCGTCCGCCGAACGGCAACGCTGATCGGGGCGGGCCTCACCGTGATCGCAGCGATCTTCTTCCTGACTCCGGTGCGAATGCTCTGGTTTAACGTCGTGATAAACGCCCCACCTGAGTTGCTGTCCCTGATCATGCCTGCAATCGCCATCGTTACGCCGATGCCGTGGATTACCACCCGTATCGCGATGTTTAACGGTATACTTATCGCAACAGGTCGGACAAGTTGGGTTACCGCCGCGATGGCAGTTCGGATTCTCGGCTACGTTGGGTTTGGGCTGTTCTTGCCCATTGCTACAACGCTTCCGGGAACGGTGGTTGCGGCAATAACCCTTGTTGGCTCGGGGATTCTGCAACTCGCCACCGGCGCGTTTGCGGTTAAGAAGGAGACGTCGCTATGAACACGTCAGTTAGATGGGGAATTATCGGTGCCGGTGACGTGTGCGAACGGAAAAGCGGCCCCCCGCTCTACCAGGTGCCGCGGTCGCAGCTACGGATGGTGTTCCGCAGGGACAGCTCAGCGGCCCTATCGTTTGTGGAACGGCATGGTCACGGTCAGGTAACAGCCTCGTACGAACGGATGCTGGAGGATTCGGAAATCGACGCGGTCTACGTGGCGACGCCACACCACCTCCACGCGGAGCATACGATCGCGGCATTAGAAGCCGGAAAACACGTGCTGGTGGAAAAGCCGATGGCGTTGTCGACGACCGAATGCGACGCCATGGTGAGCGCTGCGGCGCAGGCAAATCGATCTCTTGCCGTTGCGTACTACCGTCGCGGATACCCGAGTGTTTCCCTGGCGAAACGGACAATTGCCGACGGGGTCCTCGGCACCCCAGTGCGCATGGCGATCAACGGTGAGTTCCCCACCAGCCACCGAATCGACCTGGTTCATCATCTTCTCGGACCGATTGAGACCGTGGAACGAGAGTCGGTTCGACCCAACACAGGCTATCGATTCGAACAAATGGTGCCGCGTATTACCGCTCACACTTCCTCCGGCACGGTAGTGACGATGATGGAGCAGTGGACGGAAACCGGCATGCCGGAGGCGTTTATCATTGTAGGCACTTCCGCGACCTTATTCGTCTACGACCTAAAGCGCGGAGTGGCAGCGATACGGGCCGTCCAGAAGGCGCCGGAGCAGGCGACAACCAGTCCCCCAAGCCACGCTCCCGAGATTCTGCATCTGGGAACTCTCCCGTGGACACACTGGGGCTTGGTGGAGAACTTTGTTGCTCATCTCCTGGATGGCGTCCCGCTGATGTGCGACGGCACTGCCGGACGAGCATCAACCGCCGTTCTGGAATCGATCGACACCGCGGGACGCACGGCCGGAACCTCTGTTGCCGTGGAGTACTGACATCTTTCAGTGGGGCTGTTGCTCTACCCCTGGTGTCTGCGGCGCCACTGGTGCGGGGAGCTCCCATACCTTTGAGAAAAAAGGCGGGTAAAGCTGCTGTGACTGCCGAACCCGCATCTCATCGCGATCTCCCCCACGGAGAGGCGGCTGTTCAGGAGAAGTGCACGGGCAGCATCAAGCCGGTGCTTTCGCAACAGACCACGGAAGGTCAATCCGAACTCCTCCTGTACCACGTGACGGGTACGATCCGGACTCAAGTGAAGGTACCGCGCTAAGTCACCGAGAGAGATCTGATGGCCGAAGTTCGCACCAAGGAAATGCCGAATCGTCGCCGCTCGCGATGAAGCATCTCGTCCGGCTATAGCCTCGTGGGAGCGACTCAAACTGCACAGACGCGCTCCCAGTTGTAGCAGGAGCAATCGAACCACGCGCACTCGGTCCTGTGTAGCCGGGACGCCTATGCTGTCATGACCCTCGGATCCGCGTGACGACGGGAGTTGGCCGTCAATGTCCAGGACTGTGTCTTTCAGATGAGACATCGGCCCTGCAAAGAGGACGTAGCGAAGTCGTCCATCCTCAGTTACCGGTACGGCAACCTCAACCAGACCAGCATGGCATCGATGTACGCGTCCATCAGGCCATCGGGAGTGGCTATCTCGAAAACGCTCTACTTCGAACTGGATGCAACGGTGTCCGTGAGGACCGAGCTTCACGTCAACGCACATCGGGTGAGCGTGGCGGAAACGCGCCTCCGGTAGTTCGTCCCACAACCGATGCTGTAGATCATGTACAGTCACGCGGAGTCCAGTCACGCTCTCGAACGCGTCAATTGCATCAGCAGCATGGCCCATAAAGACAAGCATACCACCATAAATGGCACTCAGATAGCCGTTTTGAAACAATAGTTGGCCGAGCAACACAACTACCTTTTCCGGGCAACGGCGTATGATAATGTTATGGCACCTAACGAACAGTACGCGTACAGACGAGACCTACCGGTCTCCGGAGAGTGGGATCTTGTTGTTGCCGGTGGTGGTCCCGCCGGCGTCACGGCAGCCCTATCAGCGGCAAGACTAGGACTCAGTGTATGCCTGCTGGAACAGACCGGCGCGCTCGGCGGCATGGGAAGCAGTGGCTATGTCAGTAGCTGGTATTGCCTGGGAAACAACGTCGAAACGATGGTCGGCGGGCTTGCTCGCGAAATTCCTTTACGACTCTACGAGGCGGGGGCTGTAGAGCCGGGGCGAAGCCCGGAGCAATGGACCGTGACAAAACGAGGGTTCGGCTTCGACCCCGAGACACTCAAGATACTGCTCGACCAGATGTGTGCCGAGGACGGCGTGACGGTTCTCTTCGCCACAAAGTCAGTCGATGCCGTTAGCGGACACGCATCCGGTAAGCTCGATGGTCTCGTATTAAGTGGGCCAGAAGGGTTGCAAGTGCTCAGAGCGACCACCATCATCGACGCAACCGGAGACGGCACGGTTGCGCGGATGGCCGGATTTCCGGTGCGCCGAGCCGGTCGCGACACGGAACGCATCATGGCTCCAACCCTGTGTGCTCGCATGGTCGGCATCGATTACGATCGGTTCGACAGGGAGCGCGATCAGCAGGACCTCGTAGACCAAGCTGTCGAGGACGGATACTTCTCGCAGCCGGACCGCCACGTTCCCGGATTATTCCGCACGGGGGAGAAGAACGCAATTCTTAACGCCGGGCACCTCTTTGACACGGACGCTCTCGATTCTTCCGGCTTGTCGACTGCCTATGCCTGGGGACGGCGTCTGGTCCAGGAATACACTCAGTTCTTCCGGGAACGGGCTCCGGGGTGTGAGGAAATCGAGTTGGCTGCTACGGCAAGCCTCATGGGAGTACGCGAATCAATCAGGATTCTCGGCGAGTATGATCTAACCTGGGACGATTTTCGGGTACGCCGCAAGTTTCATGATCAGATAGGCATCTACTGTAAACAGGTTGACATACATGTCTACGATACCAGCCCGGAGGAATACGCCCGATTCCAGGCCGAGTTCGAGTCAGAAGGTGACGCCAAGCCTGCGGACGGAGAATACTATGGTATTCCCTATGGCGTCCTCGTTCCCAAGGGGTCGATCAATCTGTGGGCCGCGGGCCGCTGCGTCTCCACCGACCCGATGGTTAACGGTTCATTGCGTGATCAGCCAGGCTGTATGTTGCTAGGTCAAGCCGCAGGAACAGCCGCAGCTCAACATCTGAAAAGCGGCCAATCAGCTGCCGCTATCGACACATCGCAGCTCGTCAAGACGTTGCGGGATGCCGGCGCAAAGCTACCACAGATTGAAACTCGGAGAGAGATGACAAGAAAATGAAATCGCGGATCGTCTTCTTCGGAGCGGGTGCTCCCGTGACGAACTCGCTCACCCGTGGATGTCGCTGATGATGGACGACTCTATGACTCCGACCCAGCAAAACACTAGCCTGAACCCCTCACTACACCTACGCGCCAATACAGTCTTATCTCGCCAGACACGTCGTGCGGCAGACGCCCACCATTCAGTACAGCCGCGGTGCGCGCGCGCCATTCTTGCCCACCGTGATTGGACCGAGCAACAATCAGGAAGCCATGTCATGCTGCCTGATTTTTTGGAACTCCTCCCCCTTATCTTCCATCAGCGTTTCGATATCATACCGGCTCTGCATATTCAGCCAGAATCCGCGCGTTGTTCCAAAAAACCTGGACAACCTGATCGCCGTGTCGGCGGTAATCTTTCTCCGTCCCTTGATAATCGCGTCAATTCTGGGAGGATCTACGAAAATCCCCTTAGCGAGAGCATATGGCGTTATCCCCAGCGGATCGAGAAACTCTTCTTTCAGAACCTCGCCCGGTGTGGATAGCTCTATCAAATTTGGTTTCATATCGGTCACCTCCATACCGATCGTTGATGCGGATACTGTGTTGGCCCGCACGGTCACCCTTCAAAGCTTCCAGACGGTTACCCGGTGGGATTCGCAAATCCTTGAGCTCGACAGCATCTTCAAGGAGCCCAAGTTTCCGCCTCGCGGCTTTGAGCAGATCGCCGGGAAAACCCTTTACCCGTTGTCTATGCCAAATACTCTCCGTGAGCCGGTCCCGAAAGCTCTTGATCATGTCCAATGATAGTGTAACGCGTTAATAGCGTCAAACACTGCTATGTCATCGTGTTCCGAAAATCCACAACTCTTAGGGGAAGCAGACAGAAAATGCTCAAGAGCCCCACCCCACCCTCACTGTCAGACAAAACTGTCAGATAGCATCTACCCTCACAAATGTCTACCTCATAATGATTTACACCATCCTCCAGGAAACATCTCGCTACCCCGCAACGAATTGCCTTGAACACCTCGCTACACGCTGATACAGTTTCATACAACAGAATACGTCGTGAAACGGGCGCGCAGTAGCCAGTCAAGCCGGAGATCGCGGGTTCGATCCCTGTCACTCCCGAAGGGCTATTTTCTTTCACTGAAAGAAAATGGCCTCTTTTTTTGTGCCCTGATGGGCGGGGCGGATTAAGGGTACTGTCAGATGAAAGAACATCTGTTTCAACGATGGACGGCCTGAAACCGGATCGTGGACACAGTCGAAATCTGCCAGGAGATTGATCACACGGGAGGCGTCACCGTATAATCAAGGGAAATGCTTGACCAAGGCGCGGTCGATCAATTGAGAAGCCTCATCCTTTCGGTGGTTGTACCCAAAAAGATCATTTTGTTCGGCACGCAAGCCACTGGCCAAGTCAGCGAGGATAGCGACATCGATATCTTGATTGTCGTGGGTGACGAAACCGGTGACCTTCGTCACCTTCGGCAGTCACTGCATATTCAGATCTCTACTTTAGTGTCGCTCCCGTGCGATCTCCTCGTCGAACGAGAATCTACGTTCACCCAACGCAGCGAACTCCCGACACTCGAGCGGTCAATCAAAGAAACCGGCACGACACTGTATGCAGCTTAGAGATGTCGTCCACGAGTGGGTCCTAAAAGCAATGCGAGACGCTGAGTCAGCCCAGTTTCTCTTGGATATGTTCCCTCCGCCCTTGGAGATCATCGGGTTCCACGCGGAACAGGCCGTTGACAAAAGTCTGAAAGCCGTAATCGTCAGCGAGGGTCTTGATCCTCCCCGCACCCACGATCTTGTATTTTTGCACCAACGATGCGTTGATCAGGTTGGGCTCGATTTCAAACAGGTGGAACTATGCGCTCGATTGACACCTTACGCCGTCGATCAACGATATCCAACAGAAACGCCTATTGACCCCACCGATCTACTCCAGGACGTCACCGCAGCGGTCGCCTTTACTCGCGAGATCCGCGAGAAGCTAATCGGGACCGCCCCCTCTTCCGGCCAACTGTGAGAACGACGCGTCAGATAAACGAGAGGGAACATTGTTCCCGCTTCGCTTGTTTAGGCTTACACTAGCCATCCGCACCCCAATCCCACAATAGAGTCGCCAATCCAGACCACATGCTCCGTGGCTAGTCGTTACTGCCGAGGCTAATACTGGCAAGTCACGGTGCTCCAAGGGCCCGTAACGAGTCGAGTTAGATCTCGCCGGTAGGAGGGCGAAGAATCTTGAAGTTTCACCGGCGTTCCGGTGATCCGTAGTACGAAAGACACTGGATGGTAATGGCCCGAGTGTCAGCAGGCAAATCCGCGGAGTCAGCGGACAGACAGATCTCAGGAAGCCATGTCATGCTGCCTGATTTTTCGGAACTCCTCCCCCTTCTCTTCCATCAGCATTTCGAGATCATACCGGCTCTGCATATTCAGCCAGAATCCGGACGTTGTTCCAAAAAACCTGGACAACCTGATCGCCGTGTCGGCGGTAATCTTTCTGCGTCCCTTGATAATCGCGTCAATTCTGGGAGGATCTACGAAAATCCCCTTAGCGAGGGCATAGGGCGTTATCCCCAGCGGATCGAGAAACTCTTCTTTCAGAACCTCGCCCGGGGTGGATAGCTCTATCAAATTCGGTTTCATATCGATCACCTCCATTTCTACGATCAGTGGTAGTCAGTAATCTCAACGTCAAAGGCGTTTCCCCCTTCCCACCGGAAACACACTCGCCACTGATCGTTAATGCGGATACTGTACTGGCCCGCGCGGTCACCCTTCAGAGCCTCCCAACGGTTACCCGGTGGGATCCGCAAATCCTTGAGCTCGACAGCATCTTCAAGGAGCCCAAGTTTCCGCCTCGCGGCTTTGAACAGATCACCGGGAAAACCCTTTACCCGTTGTCTATGCCAAATACTCTCCGTGAGCCGGTGCCGATAACTCTTGATCATGTTTAATGATAGTGCAACGCGCTAATAGCGTCAAACACGTGTATATCGTCGTAGTGCGAACTCTCACAACTCTCTGGGAAAGCAGACGGAATAAGACTCAAGAGCCCCACTCCACCCCCACTGTCAGACGAAACTGTCAGATAGCCTCCGCCCCCACAAATACATCCCTCATAATGACTTACACCATCCTCAGTGAAATATGCCCCTACCCGGCAACAGATTAGCTTGAACACCTCGCCACACGCTGATACAGTTTCATACAACAGAATACGCCGTGATACGGGCGCGCAATAGCCTGTAAAGCCGGAGATCGCGGGTTCGATCCCCGTCACTCCCGAAGGGCTATTTTCTTTCACTGAAAGGAAATGGCCTTTTTTTGTGCCTTGGTGGGTGGGGCGAGAAATAAGTACTGTCAGATGAAAGAACATCCATTTCAACGATGTACGGCTTGAACCGGACCGTGTGTATAGTCGAAACATGCCCGCCGATTGAATACACGCGAGGCGTCACCGTATAATCAAGTGGAATCGTCGACCAAAGCTGGATCGATCAATTAAGGAGCCTCATGCTTTCGGTGGTCGCACCCAAACAGATCACCCTGTTCGGCACGACGCTGTATGCAGCTTAGAGATGTCGTCCACGAGCGGCGAAGGTGGATCACCCGTGAAGTCGGAGGATTTCACTGCGGAACTCAGCTCACCGACATCGGACGGATCTTCTCGATTTCGCTCGCGTTTTTAAGGAGTGTTTCTTCGAGATCATAGGCGGTCTGCAGGTTGATCCAAACTCGAGCTGATGTGCCGAAGAACTTTCCGAATCGGAGCGCCGTATCGGCAGTGATACCTCGCTCTCCTCGAATGATTTGCCCGACGCGAGTTTGAGACATTCCGGTCTCTTTTGCGAGGCGATATGCTGATATTCCTAGAGGGTCGAGAAAATCCTCTTTCAAGATTTCTCCTGGGTGTATGTTTGGTAATCGATCGTCCATGCGTCTACCTCCAAGTATGCGATGACTGTCAGCCGGTGATCAGTGATAGTCAGCTATTTCCACATCGTACGCGTCTCCGTCCTCCCATCTGAAACAGATCCGCCACTGCTCATTGATCCGAATGCTATGTTGTCCGAGCCGATTTCCCGCCAGCCGTTCCAAGCGGTTTCCTGGTGGGACACGTAGATCCTGCAATGAGCCTGCACTGTCCACCCAGCGCAACTTCTTACGAGCGTTGCGCTGAATATCCGGGGGAAGACTTCCAGATCTTAGTCCGTTGAACACAGCTTCTGTCGCGCGATTGGCGAAGTCCCGAATCATGATCTACTATACTAACTGCCTGCGATAGTATCGTCAACAAAGAGTATCATCGAGATCACTCCTTGCTGTTTTTCAGGTTCTGGTAGCAGGGCTGCGTCGGGCTGTGGATCGGGGTTAGGGCCATCCATATTCCCCACGTGCTGCACTGCGATCGGTACCCTGCCTATAGGAAGGAGTGGGGAGTGCATCGGTCTCGGAACGGGGCCGCCAAACGGCCGATCACTGGGGAAATCTCGAGAGCGTTCAGGTGACTCGAGACCTTTCAGCCACGGAGAGGTATCGCTCGGCTCGGCGCGACGCCGAACGCGCGTGAGTATTCGCGGCTGAATTGACTCGGACTCTCGTATCCAACGGCGAATGCCGCGGATGCAACCGACGCGCCGGTCGTCCGGATGAGGCGGCGCGCCTCGAGCAAGCGTAGTTCTTTTTGGTACTGCAAAGGCGTCGTCGAGGTGATCGTCTTGAAATGCTTGTGAAAGGCGGACTCGCTCATGCCGACGCACCGCGCTAAGTCCCGAATCGCGATCGGCGAGCGAATGTCGGCGCGGATATGACCGATGGCACGCGCGATCGCGCTCGCGTTGCTGTCATAGCGAGCCAGCGTTCGCAGTATGCCACCGAATTGCGCGACGAGGAGCCGATAGTGGATCTCCTTGGCGATAAGCGGAGCGAGCACTTTTGCGTCCGCCGGCGCGGCGGCCAGCGCGACGTAGCGACAAAACGCGTCAACGAGCGCCGAGTCGGCGCGCTGCGTCTGGGCGGCGCTCGCGCGGGAACGATCGGAGACGCTTTCGGCGACTTCCTCGTAGAGGCTACGAATCGTCGCGACTTCGATTGCGAACACCAACGCGAGGTACGGTGCGTCGGTAACACGGGAGAGCACCGGCATATCATGACTCACGAGCAGGCATTCGCCGGGGCCGAACGAGAGCGTTTGTGCGCCGATCGTGACCTCTTTTCTACCGCGCAGGATCAGGCACACGACCGGTTCGTACAACG